>DATHIZ010000665.1:0-10848 GCA_035316385.1 Bryobacteraceae bacterium
TGCTGCCAGACACGATCGGAAAACAACGGTGCAAAAGCACTCAATAGAGAAACAAACAACCAAGGCAAAGGCGTCAACGCGACCACTTCCGGAGGTCAATCCCAAATTAGCCGTACCACCTTTATAAATGGCCAAAGTCGAACTTAGGAATCGTCCGAAATCTTACCGGCAGTTTTGTGATATCAGGCCTCTGGATTCCGAGCCGCGGATACTCAGCCAGCCTATGGCACGCCGCGATGATTGCTGCTTCCACGCGATCAGCGGCATCCCGATTTTCCTGAGCGATGAACCACCAAATGCTATCGAGGTCCTCAATAGCTTCAGTGGTGGGTTTAAAACTGCCGCTCATTCTTTGGAGCTAAGCTGCTTGAGGCGCCGTTGACGCAACATTTCTATAGCCTTTTCGGCTTCGACCAACTCTCCTCGTTCCGCTTGCGCGAAGCCCGTGGCGATCCTAGCGGCAACCGCTTCGCGCTGTTCTGAAAGCCAATCACTACCGTGTAGCTGGTCCCGAATAATCTCGAAGGCCCGGTCGAGCACTTCGCCCGGATCGTGAAAGGCGCCGGATTGTATCGCCAAATCCATGATCTCTTGCTGTTCGGGCTTGAGTTCAATTGTCATACCGCGCTAGCTTTCCTGCCTAATTCTAGAATAGCTATCCTGTCGAACGGTTCTACGAAGCAGTTGAGTTTCTGGCCAAAGCCGCCTAAGTCCAAATCCTTTCGACTGGCACGCCTTTGCGGCAGAGTTCGCAGGAGGCGGCATCCTTGTAGTAGAGCGCGTCGAGTTTGGCCAGGTAGAAGAGGGGAATGCTTCCGAAGTCGGCGACGGTCGGGTTGGGCTGATAGACGGCGACGGCCATGCCGACGATGTTCGCTCCGCTCGTTTCGATCAGCGCGCGAAGCTCGGTGAGGCGCTTGCCGGTGCGCAGGATGTCGTCCACCAGCAGAACCTTCTCGCCCTTGCAGGGCTCAAAGAATTGACGCCAGCGGAGCGGGGCGGTGTCGTTATCCTTTTCCGACCAGTACACCTGATGGGCGCGCAGCGCTTCGCAAACGCCATACGCGATGGGCAATCCGGCAGTGTTATTGGGACAGACGATGGAGAGTTCCTTGATCATGGCGCGGATTTCGGGGTCGGCGCGCAGGCGGCGGCTCAGGCCCACGCTTAACACCTTCGCGTGCTGAAAGTAGCGAAAAGCCAAGGCAACTTGCAGATATTCATCAGCGTGCGTGCCGTTGGGATATTCGAAGTGCCCAATACGGAGCGCACCGGTCTCGCGTAGCAGCGAGATTACTTCGTCGTTCGTCGGGACTAGATGCATGTGCCTTCTTAGTGTGCTCCTTTCCCGGCGAGGACGTGCGGTATGGTTTTCAAAATGATGGACCAGTCGAGTTGCAGGGACCAGTTTTCGATGTAGGAGATATCCAGGCGCATCCAGGTGTTGAAGTCGATGTGGTCGCGCCCGGAGATGGCCCACAAACAGGTCAGGCCGGGGCGCATGCGCAGACGGCGGCGCTGCCAGCGTTCGTAGCGGTCGACTTCGGAAGGGAGGGGCGGGCGCGGCCCGACAATGGACATGTCTCCACGCAGCACGTTATACAGCTGCGGCAACTCGTCAACCGAAAACTTGCGAATCCAGCGGCCAATGGGGGTGATGCGCGGATCATTCGGCAGCTTAAACACGACGCCGCGTTCGTTGAGATGCTCCAAGTCCGGCCGGAGGTCGTGCGCGTTGTCCACCATGGAGCGAAGCTTATAGAGCGTAAAGCGCCTGCCATTGAGGCCGCAACGCGACTGGGTAAAGATGACAGCGCCCGGCGACGACAGCTTGATGAGCAGAGCAACCACGCCGAGAAAAGGGGCCAGAACGACCAGGGCCATGGCGGAGGCGCACACATCGAAGAAGCGTTTCAGAACCAGGCGCAAGTCATCGAGGGGAGCAGCGGAAAAGGTGAGCAACGTAGCATCGCCTACCCGGTCGAGCGTGACGTCGCTATTGGCCTGAGGGAAGAAATCGATGGCAACGCGCGTGCTCACGCCCTCTTCGTCGCACAGGAAAAACACATCTTCGAGCTTGGACAGATGACTGCTATCCACGCTGAAAATGACTTCGTCCACGATTTGCTCCGCCAGCAGTCTGGGGAGGGCCGAGCGGCACTCCTCTTCCCTGATTTGGGCGGTGATTTCAATGCGGAAAGGAGAGCCGTGAGAGAGTTGCCGGGCGAGCGGCGCTGTTTTGGCCGAATCTCCGATGAGAACGAGATGGTAGGGCGTCCCGAAGCCGCGCTGAAACGCACCGACAAAGCGGGGCAGCAAGAGGCGAAAAGCCACCAGCAGCAAAAGGTTCAAGACGAAGAACAGGAGAATAAAACCGCGGCTGACCGGGTATTCCATGCCCAGCAGATATTGAAAGAGGACGGTAAGGAAGATACCCAAGAGCGCCTGCCGGGCGGTTTGCCAGATCAGGCGGACAGGGCTACCGGAGCCGAGGTGCTCGTACACCTGCTGCACCAAGCCGATGGCGACCCAGACGGAGGCGCAGAAGCACAGGATCAGAGCGTGCGTGTTCGGCACCAGAAAGAAGCGGTGCTCGAGTGGCAGTCTGGTGCGCGTAGCGTAGGCCGCTTCGAACGCGAGGATCGTAAGAAGCGCGTCCGCCACCGCGCACAGAAGTTGAATCTTCTTTCTCTGATGCGCGAACACGAAGCAATTGTAGACTATCAGGCTGTGCCTGAACTACGCCACCCGGAGTGGTTTATGCGCCGCGCAGAGCAGCGTCCAGGTCGGCCATGATGTCTTCCACGGCCTCAATTCCGGCGGCGACGCGGACCAGGTTCTCGCGAATGCCCATCCGTTCGCGCATCTTGGGCGAAACGTCGCGGTGCGAAGCCATGATCGGGTATAGAAGCAGGGTATGGACATCGCCCAGCGAAGAGCCGGGGACGACCATCCTCAGGCGATTGATGAACTGCATGACCTCGGCTTTGGCAGCGTCTTTCAGCTCGAAGCTGAGGATGGCTCCGAAGAGGCCGGGGGTGAAGAGGCTGCTGATGGCGGCGGCATCCGGATGATGTGGATCGGCGCAATAGTAGACCCGGTCCACATTGGGGTGACCGGCGAGGCAGCCAGCCAGTTTTTTGGCGTTCTGGCATTGGCGTTCGAAACGAAGCGCCAGGGTCTTAATACCGCGCATGGTCAGGTAGCTTTCGAAGGGTCCGAGCGTGCCGCCGACCACGCGCGAAAGCGTACGGACGACTTCATGGTGCTCTTCATCGCTAACCACGATTCCACCAAGAACATCACCGTGACCACCCAAATACTTGGTGGCGCTATGAACCACGATGCTGGCTCCCAAATCGAGCGGGCGCATCAGCATCGGCGTTGCGAAGGTGCTATCCACCACTAACGCCGCCCCAGCCGCGCGGGCCATTTCGGCGATCTTGTCCAGCCTGGCAACTCTCAGTAGCGGGTTGGAAATGCTTTCGACGAAAAGGCAACCGGGCTTCTCTTTGGCAATGGCAGCGGCGACGGCGTCCAGATCGCACATATCAACGTAGGTCACCTCCACTCCGAAGGGACTCAACACCTGGTCGAAGAGCTTCATGGTGGCCCCGTAAATGGAACTCGCGCTCAGAATTTTGTGGGGACGGTCGAGCAGCGCGGCCTGAAGCGCGATATGCAGCGCCGTCATGCCGGACGAAGTAGCCAGCGAGCCGTGGCCATGCTCAAGGGCGGTAGTGAGCTGCTCCAGCGCTTCGTTAGTTGGATTGGCGTAGCGCGAATAGCTGAAGCCTTCTTCCTCATCGCCAAAGATACGGTCGAGCGTTTCGGCGGTTTCGTAGAAGTAGGTGGTGGATAGATGGATGGGCGTGGTGGAGGGGATTGCGCCGCCACGGGCGCGATTGCGGTCGCCCGCGTGTACAACTTGCGATTCGAACTTCATATTCTTTTCCAACGGACACCGTCTTTGGTATCTTCGAGCAAAATGCCTTTTTCCTGCAGCAGCACGCGGATCTCGTCGGCGCGCTTGAAATCACGGGTCTTCTTGGCGTGTGTCCGTTCCTGGATATAGGTGTCTACCTCGGCGTCCGCGACCACTGGGGCGGATGCGGCCTCGGAGCCGTTTTCGCTGGGCTTCAGAACGTCGAACACCTTATCGAAGACCTCCAGGACGCGCGCGGCATCCCAGCGGTTCTCTTCATGAAAACGGCCCTCATCGAGCGCGGTGTTCATGGCGCGGATGTATTCAAAAATGGCGGCCAGGCCTTCGGCGGTGTTTAGATCGTCATCCAGACTTTCTTCGAACTGCTGTATGGCGGTAGCGGCGCGGTGGGAAATAGATTGATCGCAGCCCGGCGGCAATTTAGTGGAGGTGACGCGCGATTCGAAGTCGCGAATGCGCTCAATGCTTTTGGCCGCGGCCTTGAGGCCATCGAAGGTGAAATTGAGCTTCTTGCGGTAGGGCACCGAGGCGATCAGGTAGCGGATCGTTTCAGGACGATGGCCCATCTTCAGCAGATCCCGCAGGGTATAGAAGTTGCCCAGGGACTTCGACATCTTCTGCGATTCAATCTGCAGGTGTTCGGCATGCAGCCAGAAACGGGCGAACGCTTTGCCGCTGATGGACTCCGACTGCGCAATCTCGTTTTCGTGGTGGGGGAAGACCAGGTCCACGCCGCCGGTGTGAATGTCGATGGTGTCGCCGAGATAGCTCATGGCCATGGCGGAGCATTCGATGTGCCAACCTGGGCGGCCGGCGCCGAAGGGGGCAGGCCAGTAGGGCTCGTCCCCTTTGCGGCCTTTCCAGAGAACAAAGTCGCGGGCATCGGCCTTGTCGTACTCGTCCACATCGACGCGGGCGCCCACGCGGATGCCGGTGAAATCGTTGTGAGACAGCTTGCCGTAGCCGGGGAAGGTAGAAATGCGGAAGTAGGTAGAGCCATCGTTGGTGTACGTGCAGCCCTGCGCTTCGAGCCGTTCGATGGCGGTGATCATCTCGCCAATGTGTTTGGTGGCGTGCGCGACGTGCTCCGGCATTTCGAGGCGCAGCGCGGCGGCGTCTTCGAAGAAGGCCTTGGTGTAGGCGCTGGTGTAGTCTCCGATGGACTTGTGTTCCTTCGCGGCATTGGCGATGATTTTGTCTTCGACGTCGGTCACGTTCATGACGTGATCCAGCTCATAACCGCGGTAGCGCAACCAGCGGCGGAGAATATCTTGGAACGTGAAGGTTCGAAAGTTGCCTATGTGGACGAAATTGTAAACAGTCGGCCCGCAGGTATACATGCGAACCGTGTTGTCCTTAAGCGGGTGAAATACTTCCAACTCCTGCGTAAGGGTATTAAAAAAGCGGAGAGCCATTCAAGGGAATTAACCTCAATCGTAACAAGCGACTGAATTTGCGGCATTTGCGCTGTAACGCCGGCCGGCGGGAGTGACAATAGAATGCAATGTCTGCTTTGCGTTTCGAAATAAAGGCCACTTGCCCGGTCACCGGCGCCCGGGCCGGGCTGCTGCATACCGCCCACGGCACGATTGAGACGCCAGTGTTTATGCCGGTGGGAACGCAGGCAACCGTCAAGAGCCTGGCGCCGCGCGATCTTCTGAACGATCTGGACGCGCGCATTATTCTGGCGAACACCTATCACCTTTTCCTGCGTCCCGGTCATGAACGGATTGAGCGCATGGGCGGACTGCACCGCTTTATGGCCTGGCCGAGGGCGCTGCTGACCGATTCCGGCGGTTTCCAGGTATTCAGCCTGGATAAATTGCGGAAAGTGAGCGAAGAAGGCGTTCTGTTCCACTCCCACTTGGATGGCGATCCGCATCTGTTCACTCCGGAAAGCACGGTGGATGTGCAACTTGCGCTGGGCAGCGACATCATGATGGTGCTGGACGAGTGCCTGGGGTATCCGTCCACGCACGAGGCTGCGACCGAATCCATGCGGCGCACCATTCGCTGGGCCAAGGCGGGCTACGCACACTACTTGCGGCGTGAGAAAGGGCTGCACTGCGCATTGTTTCCAATTGTGCAGGGCGGTATGTTCCGGGACCTGCGGACGGCTTGTACCGAGGCACTGCTGGAATTGGATGCCGCCGGCTATGCCATCGGCGGCCTCTCGGTTGGCGAGCCGCGCGACCTGAGCCAGGAAATGGCGGCGCTGTGCGCTCCGCTGCTTCCGGTTGACCGGCCTCGCTATGCCATGGGCGTGGGGATGCCGGACGAGCTCCCCCTGTATGTCGCGCACGGAATAGACATGATGGACTGCGTACTGCCCAGCCGTAACGCCCGTAATGGATACCTGTTCACGTCGCAAGGCAAAGTTGTCATCAAGCATGCCCGTTATATAGAAGATGAAGGAACGCTGGACCCGGCTTGCGGCTGCTACACGTGCGGGACCTTTAGCCGGGCGTATCTGCGGCATTTGTTTCAAGCCGGTGAAATCCTGTTTTCCACTCTGGCGACGCTGCACAATGTGCAGTACTTTCTTGACATCATGCGGCAGATCAGGCAGTCTATTTTACTGGGCCGTTTCCCGGAATGGTTAAAGTCGTTCCAGGCAGGGTCGCTTATCGAGCAGGAGGGTTAATACCTGCCGTGCGGCATACTGGACTTCGATAAGGTATAACAGAACACAGAACACGGCGCTTCAATAAGCCCCAGAACAACCAACGCAATTCCTAAAACAAAATAATGCCCTTACGTTTTCTACTCTTGCAGGCGTCCGCGCCTTCGATGCCTGGCGCCGCGGCGATTCAACAGTTCCTGCCCATCATCCTGATGGTCGCCATTTTCTACTTTCTGGTGTTCATGCCGATGCGGCGGCAGCAGAAGAATACGAAGGAGATGATCAAAACGCTGCAGAACGGGCAGACGGTGGTCACCAGCGGCGGTTTGGTGGGCACGATTGTGGCGGTGAACGATGATACTCTGATACTTCGCGTAAAACCGGATAACCTCAAACTCCAGGTCTCCCGCAATTCCGTAACGAGCGTTGTGGCGACCGAGGATCAGGTCAAAAAATAGGAATACGGCCCGGCGATATGACGTGTTCCAACCCAGTGTTTTCCAGATGAAACGTAATCTACGCTATAAGTTTTTCTTCATTCTTGCCGTTATTTTGCTCAGCATTTACGGGATCATCGGCCTGCCGAAGAGCAAAGCCGAGCTGATCGCCAACTGGCAAAAGAATATCCATCTCGGGCTGGATCTGCGCGGCGGGACCTATTTAGTGATTCAGGTTCAGCAGCAGGACGCTTTCAACGCGCAAGCCGGGGCGGACGCCGACAGGTTGAAGGAAGCCGCGCGGAAGGCGGGCATCCAGTACAGCGACGTAGAAGTGGAAGAAGCCAAGACGCTGCAGGACGCGAAGAACGTCGCGGTTGTGGTGAAGGGGGTGCAGCCTACGCAGGCGGGCACTTTCCGCAGCGTGCTGGGCGAGCAGTTCGCGCAATGGATTCCGAAACCGGTGAATTCGACCGACTACCGCTTGACCATGCGGCCGTCAGACGCTTTGACGATGTGGCAGCAAACGCTGGCGCAATCCAAAAACACGATTGATAAGAAGATCAACGCGCTGGGTTTGAGCGAGGCTACGGTCCAGCAGCGGCGGGAAGATAGCGATTCGGAACTGCTGGTGCAGATGCCTGGCGTGGACGATCCGGCCCGCGTGAAGCAGATTATTCAAACCGCAGGCGTTCTGGAGCTGTACGACGTGAAGGGCGGTCCGTTCGCAAGCCGCGAGGAAGCGCTGGCGCAGAACGGCGGCGTGCTGCCGGTGGGCACGAAACTCATTGGCGCGGCAGCGGGCGGCGATGCCTCGCGCGGCGGCGGGGTCTATTTGGTTGCCCGGACGCCGGTTGTGCGTGGACCCGACTTGCGCGATGCCAGAGCGCAGAACGGGCAGCTGCCGAATACCTGGGAGACCGGTTTTGTGCTGAGCCAGGATGCCGCCAAGCGGTTTTCCGATTTCACCGGTTCGCATCTGCAAGGCCGCCTGGCGATTGTGTTGGACGGCAAAGTGTTGAGCGCGCCGACTATTCAGGCGCAGATCAGCGACCAGGGCGTGATTACAGGAGCGTCCACGCAGCAGGATGCCGCCGACCTGGCATTGAATTTGAAGGCCGGATCGCTGCCGGCCAGCGTGAAATACGAACAAGAGAATACAGTTGGGCCTTCCCTGGGAGCGGATTCCATCCGTGACGGCTTTGTGGCCGGTATTGCCGGCGTCCTGGCGGTGATCGTGGCCATGCTGATCTATTACAAAAGAAGCGGCATCAACGCGACCCTGGCTCTGATTTTGAACGCGCTGATTTTGATCGCATGCCTGAGTGCATTCGACGCCGTGCTGACGCTGCCCGGGATTGCGGGGATCATTTTGACCATCGGTATGGCGGTGGATAGCAACGTTCTGATTTTCGAGCGCATTCGCGAGGAGTTGCGCGCGGGTAAAGCCGTGATTCCAGCTGTGGATGCCGGTTTCGGCAAAGCATTCCTGACCATCATTGACACACATGTGACCACGGTTGTGTCTTGCGCTATTCTCTTTCTCTTCGGCTCCGGGCCGGTGAAAGGGTTTGCGGTGACGCTGGTGATTGGACTTGCGGCGAATGTGTTTACCGCTGTCTTTGTTTCGAAGGTTATTTTCGATTGGGAACTTTCGCGCCCGAAGCCGGTAACGGCGCTCAGTATTTGATTGTTTTCTGTAAGAAAAGTGGCAATAGGACTGGGAACATTTGTGAATAAGCGGTGTCTACTTTGAAAGATGCCGGCCCGTACAGTTAGATGGAAATTTTTAAGCATACGAAGTTCGATTTTCTGGGCAAGAAATGGCCGTTCATCTGGCTCTCTGTGGCTCTGACGGTGGCTGGTTTGGCAAGTCTGGTAATTAAGGGCGGACCGCGCTACGGAATAGATTTCAACGGAGGCGCCTTGATGGATGTGAACTTCATCAAGCGGCCGTCCGCGGAAGCTATCCGGGCCGCGCTTCACCAGACGATCAATGGAGAGATAGAGGTGCAGGAGATTGGCAACTCGCAGGAGGTGTTGATTTCTACCGGAGCAAGGGATGACCGGGCCTTGCAGATCGTGCGCAATGACATGATCGCGGCTCTAGATGGCGCCTTCAACGCGGCCGCTCATTCCGCGGGAAGCAGCAAATTCGACATCAATACGGCAGGGCAGGCCGCCCTGGCCGACCATTTGCGCGAGCCGTTGACCCGGGCAGGCGTTCTGCTTTCCGAAGATGCGCTGCAGGCTTTGACGAAGGCTATCGGAGCCTATCGCGACGCCCACTCGGGATTGGTGGCTCGGCTGGACGATCTGGCCGGTGTCCCGGGCGTTACTCCGCAGGTGCTGAATGTGATCAAGCAGGAGTGCGTGGCGGGCAACTTTACCATTCGTAGCGTCGAGATTGTGGGGCCCAAAATCGGCGCGGATTTGCGGCAGCAGGCTGTTAATGTAGTTCTAATCGCACTGGCGGCGATGCTGGTTTATATCGCGTTCCGCTTTGAGTGGATTTATGGCGTGTCGGCCGTGATTGCGGTCTTCCACGATACGATCATCACGATCGGGATCTTTTCCCTGCTGAATAAGCAGATTGACCTTACGGTAATCGCGGCGCTGCTTACCCTGGTCGGTTATTCCATGAACGATACGATTGTCACCTTCGATCGTATCCGCGAAAACCTGAAGATGCAGGTGCGTGGTTCGTTCAACGATATTGTGAACCTCAGCATCAATCAGACGTTGAGCCGGACCGTACTAACCTCCGGATTGACGTTTCTGACGGCGGTATCCCTGTTTTTGTTTGGCGGCCAGGTGCTGAACGGCTTTTCTTTAGCACTGGTGATTGGTATTATTATCGGCACTTACTCGTCTATTTTTGTAGCGAGTCCGATTCTGGTTGCCGGACGTAATTTGACCGAGGGCCGTACGCGGCCGAGCGGTAAGAGTTTGAAGACGGCGAAGGCCGTCAGGTAGTTGTCTCTTTTGTAGGCGAGACTTTGAAGCGAGGGAACTGATTAATGTTCGATCAAACGTTCGTAGACGGGACACAGAAGACAAAAAAGCCGGTTACGGTTGTCATCTCCCTACTGCTGCAGATAGGGATCATCGGCATCTTTATTTTGATTCCGTTGATCTATACGCAGACACTGCCGAGTGCGCAGTTAAAGAGTATGTTAGTGGCGCCGCCGCCCCCCCCACCCCCGCCGCCGCCCCCGCCGCCGGCCCCGAAGGTCGTGCAGGTGAAGCCGGTGGTCAGGCAGTTTGTAAACAATCAATTGCAGGCGCCCCGGGTTATCCCGAAAACCATTCAACATATTGAAGAGGCCGCACCTCCGCCCGATGCAGGCATGGGTGTTGTGGGTGGAACAGGCGAAGCGGGCGGAGCCGTCGGAGGCGTCATGGGTGGCGTGCTCGGTGGTGTTCCTGGCGCCGCGCCGCCGCCGCCTCCTCCAAAGCCAAAAGCTCCTTCCGGTCCGGTGCGAGTCGGTGGACAAGTCGCCGAAGCCAACCTGATCAAGAAGGTACAGCCCCTCTATCCTCCGCTGGCGAAGTCGGCCCGCGTACAGGGTACGGTGGAGTTTACCGCCACCATCAGCAAGGATGGCAATATTGAAAATCTGCTACTGGTTCGCGGTCATCCGCTTCTGGTAAACGCCGCCAAGGAAGCGGTGCTGCAGTGGAAGTACCGTCCGACCATGCTGAATGGCCAGGCGGTGGAAGTGGTTACTGATATCATCGTGAACTTTACGTTGAGCCAGTAAGTAATAGAGAAGTCCGTAGTAGTTCGATTCAAGATCCGATTCAACTTAGGAGAGAAAGCATGGTATTACAACTTCAAG
>DATHIZ010000666.1:0-13409 GCA_035316385.1 Bryobacteraceae bacterium
CCCCGGCCTCGTGTTCGGCGTCGAGGGCCCGCAGTTCAGCTCATTCGTAACCAAACTTGCCGACCTTTTCGAGCAGGCAGGGCCCGGCACCATGTTGAATCCCGCCATCGCTAAAAACTTTCGCGATCGTTTTGACAATGCAGCCGGCGTGAAGGACGTGCGTGCGTTCAAGTCCGCGCGTTTGGCCGATCTGCAGCGCACCGAAGGGCGCCCCGGACTGTTGGTGACCGATGCCTCCACCTGGCTCAGGCAGGACACACTGCACGAAGAAATCTTTGGCCCCGCCACGGTAGTGGTCCGCTGCCGCTCTGAAGAGGAAGTTCTGACCTGCGCGAAGGGACTGGCCGGTACTCTGACAGCCACTCTTCACGGCACGCCGGCGGATCTGGCCCGGCACGCCGAGCTGGTGAATTTACTCACGCAAAAAGCCGGACGGTTGGTATTCAATGGCTTCCCCACCGGAGTGGAAGTGGGCCACGCAATGCATCACGGCGGCCCCTACCCCGCCACCACCGACGAGAAATTTACCTCGGTGGGCTCAGCCGCAATCTATCGCTTTGCGCGCCCGGTTTGTTATCAAAACTTTCCTGATGAGCTGCTTCCTCCAGAGCTGCAAAACGCCAATCCGCGCGGCATCTGGCGCAGGATAGATGGCCAGCTCACTAAGAATGCGCTCAGCTAATCTGGCAGCCGGGCGCTTGGCCTGCGAGAGTCGTTTGCTTAAGAAGTGCGAATACCGAATCAGAGCAGGAAACGTAAGCGCAATGTCATTTACTTAAGAATGAAACTGATAGTCGGCGTCACTCTTCCGATAGTCCAGACTGTTGACTCCGAGCCGGAAGCGTCAGCGACCACGATGCTCGGTCACCCACGAATTTCCTTAAGTAAACGGCATTGAGCGTAAGCGACCACGATGTTCCATTACTCACGAACGCCCCAAGTAAACGGCATTGGTCGTTTGCTTGCGGCTATTGCAAAACGATTGAGGCTCTGGCCGATCCTCCCGTCCTGGTCGCCGCCCGCCATCTGATTCATCGCATGCGGAAGGCGCAAGCCATAACGGCCGCACTGGATGCCGCCAACGTTGTAAGGCGCGAACCGGGATCGGAAGTTATCATGGTCTCTTCATGCCGCAAGCCTCAGCCGCGCTTCCGTTGACCTCGCTGCAGGAAGAAGAACTGCTCTTTCAGTCTTCCATCCGGCAATTTGCAAAAGAGCGGCTTGCCCCGCACGTCCGCGCCATGGACGAGGCTGGCAAATTGCGTGCCGATCTACTCGGCGAACTCTTCGAACTGGGCTTGATGGCGATCGATATCAAGGAAGAATACGGAGGCCAGGGCGGAACATTTTTTCAATCCGTTCTTGCCATCGAAGAACTCGCCAAGGTAGATCCCGCCGTCTCCGTCATCGTGGATGTGCAGAACACGCTTGTCAGCAATGCCATCGAAGCTTGGGGAACCGCCGCTCAAAAAAACAACTATCTGTCCCGGCTGGCTACACGGAGTGTCGGCGCGTACGCGCTCTCCGAAGCCGCATCCGGCTCCGATGCGTTTGCTTTGACGACCCGCGCGTTTCAGGACGGCGATGCCTTTCGCCTCTCCGGACGCAAGCTCTGGATCACGAACGCGGCCGAGGCGGATATATTTTTGCTCTTCGCGACAATAGATCCGGCGGCCGGCTATAAGGGCATTACCTGCTTTGTCGTGGAGCGCGGCATGCCTGGGTTCGCAATCGGAAAAAAAGAAGACAAACTCGGCATCCGTGCTTCCTCTACGTGCGAACTGATTTTGGATGAAGTCCCGGTTACCCGCGCGCAAATGCTGGGCGATCCGGGTAAGGGCTACAAAATCGCCATCGAAACATTGAACGAGGGCCGCATCGGCATTGCCGCCCAAATGCTCGGCTTGGCGGAGGGAGCGCTGGGTCATGCGTTGCAATATGCCCGTGAACGGAAACAGTTCGGAAAGCGTATCGGCGACTTCCAGGGCGTTCAATTCGATCTTGCCGAAATGGCGACCCAAGTGGAAGCCGGGCGTCTCATGGTCTACAACGCTGCCCGTCTGCGGGATGCCGGTCAGCCCTTTGTTACTCAAGCAGCCATGGCCAAATACTTCTGCTCCCTCGTAGCCGAGGACGTCGCCTCGAAAGCCGTGGAAGTGCTGGGCGGCGTCGGATTCACCAAGGATTACCCGGTGGAAAAGTTCTATCGTGACGCCAAGATCGGCCGCATTTACGAAGGCACCAGCAACATGCAGCGGGTCACCATTGCCAAGGCCCTGCTTGACCCTGCAAGGTAGGTGCAACGCCGCCCCACCCGGAATGCGTCAAAATAGGAAACAACAATGAACGCTAATCGTTGGTGCGCCGTTTCGGCCCGTGTGTTGGGTTGTGCTCTTGTCCTGAGCGCCGCCGCTCTATGCGCTGCGCCGGGGGGCCCGATGGGCGCCCTGATTGACAAAAAGCCTGATCCCACTCCCGATCAGATCCAGGACATCGTCAAGAAATTCACTCAGAAAGAAACTGAGTTCGCCAACGCGCGCGAAAGTTACACCTACCGGCAAACCAGCAAAATAGCCGAAACGCAGCCGGCGGGCGGCGAGTACGAAATTGTCGAGGAAGTTAGTTTCGATAGCCGCAACAAGCGCACATCGCGTGTCACGCGCGCGCCAGTGACCAGTCTGCAGAACATCCTGATGACCGGCGAAGACGAGCAGGATCTGCGGAATGTCTTTCCGTTTGTCATGACAAACGACACCGCTGGCGAGTACACCGTCACTTACAAAGGCCGCGAGCAGGTCGACGAGATTTCCTGTTATGTGTTCACCGTTACGCCGAAAATCTTGACCAAGGACCGCAAGCGCTACTTCAATGGCGACATTTGGGTCGATGACCAGGATCTCCAGATTGTGAAAACGTTTGGCCGTTCCACCGGCTATTTGCGGCGCGGCGAAGATCAACAATTTCCCAAGTTTGAAACCTACCGCGAGCAGGTGGACGGAAAATACTGGTTTCCCACTTATACTTATGGTGATGACACGTTGAACTTCAAAGGCGGTCAATCTCAGCGCATCAAGGTAGTTGTTAAATACGATCAGTATAAGAAGTACGAGTTTAAGAGCGAATCCTCCATCACTTACGGTCAAGTGGGAGCGGATGGGCAGCCGGTGAATCCACCCGCCAAACCGCCAAACCCTCCCAAATAGGCTTTCACTCCCATGCGAGCAATCTCATCAACAGCATTAGCCTTTGTCTTCGTGCTGCGGCTGGCGTCGGCAGCGGACACGTCCGCTGCGTCGGCCGTTCGGAATTTCGGACAAGTGAACGATCACTTGTATCGCGGAGCCGTGCCGTCGCCCGTCGCCATCCAGGAACTGGGCGCCATGGGAATCAAGATGGTGATTGATCTCCGCGAACCCGGCGAAAAAACCACCACTGAGCAGACTCTGGTAGAAAAGCTGGGCATCCGCTATGTGAACGTGCCGATGCGCTCAATGTCGGCTCCTACCCAAGAGCAGATAGAGCATGTGCTTTCCTTGCTTAACCAACATGAAACAGACCGGGTTTTCGTACATTGCCGCCGCGGGAAAGACCGCACGGGTACGGTTATTGCCTGTTATCGTGTTCAACACGACGGGTGGAGTAATAGAAAAGCACAAGGCGAGGCTAACGAGTTTGGCATGAGCCGCGTCGAGCGTGGCATGCGATCTTTCATCGTTCACTTCACGCCTCTGAACGTCGCTAGTACGCTGAAAACCGCTAACTAACCGTTGAAAAACCTCGGCACGGCAGCCGTTCTACCGCGCATCTTCCGGTTTCAACCCTAGATTGCTTCTTTTCACCTATCTGCCATGCTTTCAACGGAGTTCGTATGCTTAAATAATGAGGTATCTCGTCTGACATGTCCGAATCGAAATTGAATTGGGAGCGGCTTGGCCGTACGCTGGATCGCCGGCGCCGGGAGGCGCTGCTAGTGGCAAAAGGTGCGCTCGACACGGATCATCCGATCATGGCGCACATTATTCCGATCCGGCGCTGTAATCTGGCTTGCACTTACTGTAATGAGTACGATGATTATTCCAAGCCCGTGCCGCTGGACACCATGCTCGAGCGCATGGAACAGCTCGGAAAGCTGAAGACCGGCGTCATTACCCTCAGTGGTGGTGAGCCGCTGCTGCATCCCGAGCTGGACGACATCATTCGCGGCATCCGTAAGAACGCCACCTTGGCCGGTCTCATCACTAACGGCTATCTGCTGACTGCCGATCGCATTCGCCGCCTGAATGACGCCGGGCTGGACTACCTCCAAATCAGCATCGATAACGTCATGCCCGATGAGGTCTCGAAGAAAAGCCTGAAAGTCCTGGACAAGAAGCTGCAGTTACTGGCCGAGCACGCCGATTTTCATGTGAACATCAACTCGGTTTTGGGTGGCGGCATCCGTACTCCGGAAGACGCGCTGATCGTTGGCAAACGCGCCATGGGACTTGGCTTTACTTCCACCGTTGGCATCATTCACGATGGTGACGGGCAGCTCCGTCCGTTAGCCGACCGCGAGCGCGAAGTGTTCCTGGAGATGAAGGGCTTCGAGAAGAAACATTTCTCGCGCCTCAATTATTTCCAGGAAAACATTGCCAATGGCAAGCCGACTGATTGGCGCTGCCGCGCGGGTTCTCGCTACCTCTACATCTGTGAAAACGGCTTGGTCCACTATTGTTCGCAGCAGCGCGGCTTTCCGGCCAAACCGCTGGCTGATTATACGGTGGAAGATATCCGCCGCGAATACGTCACGGAGAAGTCTTGCGCTCCGCTTTGCACCATTTCGTGCGTGCACCAGATCTCTTATTTCGATTTCTTCAGAGGCAAGCAGACCCGTAAGGTTGAGCCCGTGCCCGCCGAGCGATTAGTCTCCATCAAGACAGCGAGCGTGTAGCGCTACTATGCGCCGGACAGGGCTTGCCGCCGATGCGAGAGTAAAAGAGCACGAAACCGGACCTGGCCATCCCGAACAGCCGGCCCGGTTCTCAGCCCTGCTGAACCGCCTGGAGGTCGCCGGTCTTGCGCGGAATATGATCCCCCTTCCCGGGCGTCTCGCCGAACCGGACGAACTGGCTCTAGTCCACACTCGCGCCTATATTGACCTCGTTGAACGCGAAGTCGGGCAGCGGCGCGGCCAGCTGAGCACCGGCGACGCGGCCATCGGTCCGCACAGTCTGGAGGCAGCGCGTTTGGCCGCCGGTGGCGCCTTATCCGCGGTGGATGCCGTGTTCGCCCGCGACGTAGGAAACGCATTTTGCCTGGTCCGTCCTCCGGGTCACCATGCCAGCGCCGCGCGCGGCATGGGCTTTTGCCTCTTCAATAACGTGGCAATTGCGGCCAGATACGCGCAGCACGTCCATGGCGCCGAACGCGTGCTCATCGCCGATTGGGACGTCCATCACGGCAACGGAACACAGGATATTTTCTACCACGATGGTTCCGTGCTTTTCTTCAGCACCCATCAGTCGCCATGGTATCCGGGCACCGGCGCGCGCGGCGAAACGGGCGAAGGTGCTGGAGAAGGGCACACCATCAATTGCCCTTTACCCGCCGGCTCCGGCAACGCCGAGATCGTGGGTGCGTTCCGTTCCCAGTTGTTGCCCGCCGCGCGCAACTTCAAGCCTGATCTGATCCTTCTCTCGGCCGGCTTCGATTCGCGCCTGAACGATCCGCTAGGCCAGTTCCGTCTAACCGACCAGGATTTCGCCGAACTGACAGACCTGCTGCTGGAGCTCGCCGCCGACTACTGCGACGGCCGCCTGGTGTCGGTTCTCGAAGGCGGCTACAGCCTGGAAGGTTTAGCGCTCGCCGGCGAAGCGCACGTACGCGCTCTGCTGGGGCTAGATGACGAATCCGCCGCTTACGTTTAACGATTGGCCCGTAACAAAAGACGCCTCCTCCGTGCAGAGGAATGTGACAGCTCTCGCGACGTCTTCCGTTGTGCCCAGCCGGCCCAGTGGATGCCGGCTCAGCGCCCTTTCCTTCGTTTCGGGATGACCCAGGTGCTCTGCCGTCATATCCGTTTCCACATAGCCTGGCGCGACCGCATTGACACGGATTTTGCGAGGAGCCAGCTCGAGCGCCCAGTTTTTCGTAAATGAATCAACTGCCGCTTTCGTCGCCCCATAGATGCTGCGTCCACCCGCAATGCCGACTCGTCCCGCAGTGGAGGATATGTTCACAATCCGCGCGCCATCTCGAAGTTTAGGTAGCGCTGCCTGTGTCAGCCAGAACATCCCTTTCAAATTTGTATCGAGAACTTCATCCAGCAGTGCTTCGCTAGTGGAGCCGAGAGGCGTGGACTTCCACACTCCCGCATTATTTACGAGGACGTCAACGCTGTTATTATCGAGCAACTCGACCATGCGGGAGATCGAATCCGTTGACGCAAGATCAGCCTGCACAAGCGAAGTGTGCGGCTGCCGCAGCATCGTAAGCACTTCCTCCGCGGCGGCCCGGTCGCGGTGGTAGTGAACGATGAGCCGCGCACCTTCTGCATCCAGTGCCCGGCAAACCGCCCTCCCAATCCCACGCGATCCGCCAGTCACTAAGGCAACTTGGTTTCTCAGTCTAATAGACATACGACGAGCGTGATTTTCTTTCCTGTTGTCCGCACATCACCAACCTGAACCGCGAATTCCTTCCGCTGCTACCCCCCGCCCTCGCCATCCCATCTTGTAATGACGTGGAGACTATCCTGCTGCGACGCAACCGGCTCAATAAGGTAAACCCTCTGCCGGTCGCGCGATATCGCATACTCTCCGACCCCGCCCACCAGAGATGTTCGGAATAGCACCCTCGGAGCGGAGACGTCAATCGGGACGCCCGCCCGAATGGCGACGGACATCAGATTTCTGTCCGGAGCAAGATAGAACAACTCGTTTCCATCCCTGCTCCAAAGTGGCTGGCCGCCGCCGTCGGCGGAGACCTGAACAGTCTCGGTAAAGGACGGAAACGCAGCCACAAATACTTCCTGCCGCCCCGCTCTATCTGCGTTGTACGCCACACGAGCACGGTCAGGGGACAAACGCAACTGATACTTCATGAAGTCGCGATCGCCACTGGCAACCGGTTTGGCCCCGGGCTCAACCGCAACGGACATGGCCAGGCGGCTGTCACGGCCGTAGAGAAGAAATCGGTCGTCGCTCGACCAGTCCTCGGGAATGTTCTGTCTTTCGTCCGCGAGCAGCAGCTTGGGCCTTTCCTCCCCAATCGTCCATTCCAGCAATTCGGTCTTCAGACCGGCCACCTCAAACGACGCGAAAACAATACGGCGCGAATCGGGAGACCAAACCGGAAACGCATTGGCCACATTGCCGAAGTCGTATCTCGAAATCACTTCCGTATCCAACCGCAGCAGCCAGATCCTCAGGCCCGTTACTTGTCCTGGTGGGACGCTTACCGTCAGCGCGGCTGTCTTCTCGTCCGGCGACAGTGCGAACTGGTTGTATGCTCCACTTACGCCGATGTTCCTAAGGCGTTTGCCATCACGGCCGTAGCACACGATCTGGCGTTCTAAGTTTGCGCCGCTTCGATAGGCGAGCACGCCGTTCGCTGAAATCGAAAATGCGGATACTCCAATAGTGAAGGCATTTACATTGGCAGCCAGCGCAACCGCTTGGTCCCGGGTTTGGTTGCGCCGGAAATCCCACTTCTGCGCAAACAGGATGCCGTCACGCACGAACAGAAGTTTATCCGGTGGAGCAAACCCTCCTCTCGTTCGGTTAGTCAGCACGAGCTCCCGCCGGACGCTATCGAGAGAGGAAACATAGGTTGCGTTCTTGGTAATGTCTTTGGTCGCGGTGAAGTAGAGGAACCGCCGCCCGTCGGTCAGGAATTGTGGCCATACGTGGCGAAACTCACCGGGTTCATCTAAGCGTGTCAGCTGCTTGCACGGGCCGCCGGCCGCGTTGACCGTGTAGAGTGGACCGCCCGCCGAATACAGAATCACGCCTCCTGTCGACCAGCTTGCTCCCCCGGCGAACCCGATGGAGCCGCACAACACGCGCACGGGTCCACCCGATGCGTCGATACGTTTAATGTCGATACGCTTAATCTGGCCATCGGCAAAGAAACCGATCGCACCGCCGTCGGGAGACCAGAAGGGTAGGGTTGCTCCCTCTGTTCCTTCCAAGCGTCGCGCGGCTTCGGACGCAAGCGGACGAATCCAGATGGACGAGGGACCGCCGCCCAATGGTGCAACCACCAGCGCCAGTGTTCGCCCATCCGGTGAGATCGCCACGTTCGGCACGTAAGGTGCGTCGGCCATTTGTGTTCCCTGCGGCATCGCCACGGTGAAACGCATAGATCCGGTATCACGGGTCAACCTCTGGGTTGCCTCCTGCCGCTGGAGCGTCACCCAAGCCAGGATGACTGCTGAGGCAAATACGATCGCCGTGGCGGCGAGAAGCACGGCTCGCCGGCTCGGGGCAGGCCGTTCCGGCGCAAGCGTCGTCTCTTCAGGCTTGGATGCGGTCTGACTGACGGGAGCGATGAATCGATACCCCTTGCCGGAAACGGTCTCCACATAAAGCGGCTGATCCGCGGAGTCGTTCAAAGCCTGGCGGAGCTTTGCGACCGCGGCATTGAGACTCCGTTCAAAGTCGACGAAGGTGTCCGAAGGCCACAGCCGCTCCCGAAGCCTCTCGCGAGTGACCAGCTCGCCTGGCTGCTCCAAGAGGGCTTTCAATAGGCGCAGCGGCTGCTCTTGAATGCGCACAAGGCTGCCGCTCTTGCGCAGCTCGGAGGCTGAGAAGTCCACCTCGAATGGTCCAAAACGGAGCATCCGCTAAATCATACTCCAGTTACATCGGTCCGTAAATGACTGGTTTTAAGCGGCTTCCATGGAACACGACAGATAACCCATAGATAATCTCAACCCGCCGCACCTGTGTCTAGACTGCGGCCTATGATTCTCAAAATACCGCTGGTCTTCTTCTTTTTGGGTCAGTTGTTTCACCTCGGAGCCACGCAGTGCAACGTGGTCCGCAGCATTCCGGTTCGACTGATCAACCAGGCTGCCGTTAATCCGAAGGTATTGACTGAGGCTCAGCGAGAGGCCGCGTGGGTGCTAAAGTCGCTGTGCGTTGAGGTGCAGTGGGCTCCAGTGCCGTCAACCAAAGCGCTGGAGATGCACATAACAGTACGGCCGCTTGGGGCGGGCATTGACAAACGCGCCCTTGGCGTCACGATCCTTGACGCTGAGCGCGGTAACCGCGGAGCGGTGTTCTTTTCTCGCGTGCTGGCAATCAAAGAGATGTTCGGCCCTCTCATCGAGCTGGCAAGGCTACTCGGCTGCGTACTAGCCCATGAGATAGGACATCTGCTGCTGCGTGCGAGGGCGCACTCGCCAAGAGGCATAATGGTGGCGAACTTTGGGGAGACGGAAGTGCTGAAAGCCGCGCAACGCCGTCTTCTATTTACACCCTTCGACTATGAGATCTTCTCCAGAAGTCAGATGGCGCGGGCCTCACGGTGAGAGAAGCTGTAGTTCCCGGGGGATCATCGTGCCTGACCGGTACTCCCGTCAGGTTAGTCCCCATTTAGACGTAACATGCGCATGGCGTCAACTGAGAACCGGTATCTATGCTACACAATCAAAAGGGAACCAACGCCGACTACCCAGTCAAGTAGATTCCAGGTCGAAAGCTTCACTGACTTCACGAATGAGCAGCTGCGCCACCAATGCTGTCGAGGTTGGCTAGCGCTTCGTCTGGGAGTTCTAGCGTTGCAGCCTTGATATTCTCGCGGAGATGCTCGACCGACGATGTGCCGGGGATCAGCAGTATATTCGGCGATCGCCGCAGAAGCCACGCGAGCGCTACCTGCAGGGGAGTGGTATCGAGCGACGCGGCTACTTCATTGAGCTGGGACGACTGCAGCGGGGAGAACCCACCCAGCGGGAAGTAAGGTACATAGGCGATGCCCTGCGCGGCGAGAGCATCAATGAATCCGTCGTCGGTGCGCTGGACCACATTGTAGAAGTTCTGGATGCAGACAATCTCAGTGATGGCTTGCGCCTCGGCTAGCTGCTTGGGAGAGACGGTGCTAAGGCCGAGATGCCGAATCAGGCCCTGTTGCTTGAGTTCGGCAAGCGCGGTAAGCGGTTCTTCAAAGGGTTCGTCGGTCGGTGCGGCGAGACCGCCAATGCGGAGATTGACGACATGAAGCACATCGAGGCCTAGATTCCGCAGATTGTCGTGCACAGCGTCGATAATCTCCTGGCGGGAGCGGGCGTGTATCCATGACCCATCGCTGCCGCGGCGTGCGCCCACTTTAGTTACGATGACAAGATTGTCAGGATAAGGAAGGAGTGCCTGCTTGATGAGTTGATTGGTTACATGTGGGCCGTAAAAGTCGCTGGTATCGATGTGGTTCACGCCGGAGGCGATGGCTTCGCGCAGAACGGCAATCGCACCGGGAACATCGCGTGGGGGCCCCCAGACTCGTTTGTCGCCATCCTGCCCGGCAAGCTGCATTGCGCCATAGCCTATGCGGTTTAAAGTCATTGAAGTATTGGGCAGCATAAATGTGCCACCAAGATTTAATTGTTTCGTCATTTGTCTTCTCGGAATTGGTCGATGTCTATGTTCAGAATCGGTGCCTACAATTAATTGGATGAAAAAACTTCAGATTAGGCGTTCGCATTTGCAGAAGCGAACGCAAAGTACGTTGGAGCCGCGAAAATCCCCGGTTCAAGCACGTTCCGCCGCGAGTGTGGAGGCGATTCTTGGCGCAACGATTCAGGTTTTACTGAAGGCTGGCAAAGAGCGCCTGACAACAACCAGCGTCGCAGCACGCGCTGGGGTTTCGGTCGGTACGCTGTACCAGTACTTTCCGAATAAAAGCGCGTTGTTGCGATCAGCATTGCAGCGTCACATGGATGCGATCGGGTCGGCGATAGAAATGGTATGCCGCGAACATATTGGCTCTTCGCTGGAGGAGATGGCGACGGCGCTGGTGACAAGTTTCTTCGAAGCAAAGATGAAAGATGCGAAGGCGAGCGTTGCGCTATATTCGGTTAGTTCGGACGTCGACGGCGCAAGAATCTCGCGAGAAATGAGTCTCAAGGCCAATCGTGCTATCGTTGCCATGCTTGCGACTGCAACGGATGAGCTGACTACAGATCCCCAACTAGTGGCTTCCATGCTGCAGGCGACGATGGCAGGTGTGAGCCGACGGTTGCTGGAGTCCGCATCGCCGGAAACTGATTACGAAAGTTTGCGCAATGAACTTGTATTTCTCCTGCGTACGTATCTTCGCGCCTGCTCGAAAGGCAGCGCTTAGCACTCACATCGAACAGCCTCCCGTAGCGGAACGCAGCGGTTGATGCTTTCCGAAGAGCTTGTTTGTGCTACGCCGTCAGCATAAGTCTGCGATGTCTAATTTTGCTCGCTTGTAACAGCTCCGCGTTTGGCAATTTGCGTTTTGTCGGTCAGCGATACGGAGGTTAGCCACAACCGACCGGCACGGGTAGATTTATCAGTGTAAATTCGTTCGGCCGTAAAACGCGCAAGCCCCGGCCCGTCGCTCAACGATCCTCAACAGCTTGCCGCACGCATGCTGAATACGCAAGGAAACTCCCTGAACGCGGTAGTGCTGGTGTGCTCTAATTGGGGACGTTAACTGTCCATTTTAAAGGAGTGCACATGCCCACGATCACCACCAAGGACGGCACGGAAATCTTCTACAAGGATTGGGGTTCGGGCCAGCCAATTGTGTTCAGCCATGGCTGGCCGCTATCGGCCGATGATTGGGACGCGCAGTTGCTGTTCTTCCTGCGTCATGGCTATCGCGTGATCGCCCATGACCGCCGTGGCCATGGCCGCTCCACCCAGACCGCTGACGGCCACGATATGGATCATTACGCCGACGACCTGGCGGCTCTGACCGCACATCTCGATCTGAAAAACGCTATTCACGTCGGCCATTCCACCGGCGGTGGCGAGGTGACGCGCTATCTCGGCCGGCATGGCGAAAGCCGCGTGGCCAAGGCAGCGCTGATCAGCGCAGTACCGCCGCTAATGCTGAAGACGGCGGCCAATCCGCTCGGCCTTCCTAAGGAAGCGTTTGATGGTCTGCAGGCGCAACTCGCCGCCAATCGTTCGCAATTCTATCGAGATCTACCGTCCGGGCCTTTCTATGGCTACAACCGGCCGGGGGTGAAAGCCTCGGAGGCCGTCATCCAGAATTGGTGGCGCCAAGGCATGATGGGAGGCGCCAAGGCGCATTATGACGGCATTGTGGCCTTCTCCCAGACCGATTTCACGGAAGACCTCAAAAAGATCACCGTTCCGGTCTTGGTTCTGCATAGCGAAGACGACCAGATCGTCCCCTATGTCGCCGCCGGACCGCTGTCCGCAAAGCTGCTGAAGAACGGAACCCTGAAAACCTACAAAGACTTCCCGCACGGCATGCCCACCACGCAAGCGGACACGATCAATTCCGACCTGTTGGCGTTCCTCAAGCTCTAAAGGATATTGCCATGCCTGTTAATAAGTGGCGGGCAGCTATAAGCGCCCAAAAATAGCTGGTGGCCGTCGTGAATGTTAACATCCTTGCCCCCGAGATCACTGGTGGATCTGAGGACGCGATGACGTCCGGAGTCACACACAAACCAGGAATGGCGGCCACGGTTAACATTGCTCCAACTCACCGCGGGACCAAGCCCGGATGGCATATTGAATCGAGGACTGCGGGGACTATTGCGGGAAACTTGGATTCTTGATAGGTCGTGGATCGAGTAGCGGCAATCGTGCAAAAGGGGCTTGGATGCTATCAAGCCATCGTGTCGTGTCCGGAATTTCGAAGCACTAATTCCGGCGATGTAGGCGATATACAGCCGTTCGAAGGCGGCATCGTAAGGAATATTTAGAAAACGGAATCTAGCCGGACAAAAAGAGTCGTCAAACGAGCTATCGCCGGACGGATGGCTTTGTCACGCGACGCTTTTTCGCTGCGGGTGTACGTTCGCGGCTGTTCTGAGGCGAGCGCCTGCCGTTTTTGGCGTCGCACCCAGCGCGGCGGCAACTTCCTCTAGAGACGCGCCGGGACCGGTGAGTTCGACAGCCTGCCTCATTGCGCTTAGTGTAGCTAGTCTAGTGCAGCCGTGCTTTAGATAACCACGTGGGCGGAAAACACGCGTTGCGTCACCTGGAAAAAAGTCTAAGTGCATCACCTAGGTCAAGAGAAGTATCGGCGACTCTACCGACATTGTGAAGTAGATGGAAATAAGCGCGTTTGAACTAACCCGCTTGCAGCGGGGGACGCTACGCGTGAACGTGCCAGGGGTGATTGTGGTGGATGGTAGGTAACTAATCTGAGTCACAAGGAGGTCTTGTGACCCATTTGAAAAAAAGAATGCTGGATGAACT
>DATHIZ010000667.1:0-2909 GCA_035316385.1 Bryobacteraceae bacterium
GACCTGGCGCGTAAACTTCGTCGCTATATCCAGGCTTACTCAGCTCAGGCCAAGCCCATTCGCTGGAAGTACAACAATCCTTCCAGCCACATCGGTAACGTTTTGTTTGCGACGCGCCACTAGCGACACAAAACCGCCAAAAGCTTCGCTGTAATCACCCACCGCGATCCGGGGCTTCCATGGATGGATCCTGCTGTTGAAGTGGGCTGATCGTAGATTGGCGCTCCGAGGACTGCGGCTATCAGTGATATTCCTGCCCTCGCACAAACACTCGCTCGATCTCCAAGGTAGAACTGAGAATCAGTAGATCCGCCCATTTCCCCACTTCCAGGCTGCCGGACTCATCCGCAATGCCGATTCGTTCCGCCGGAGTCAGACTCGCCATGCGAATTACGTCGGGAAGGGTAGCAGACGTCCGGCCTGCCATTGTGCGCACCATGGTGTCCATACCTTTAACGGAACTCGCCAGCCCGCGCCCGGGTACGAAGCCTACCTTTCCGTCGCTTTCAATCCACGGACCATCCTCGCTAGAACCGAATCGGTACTTTCCTGGCGGCATATCCAGAGCTCGATTCGAATCGGTTACAAGCAGCAACCGCGAAGCGCCTTTCATCTGAAATGCAAATTCAAGTAATTCAGGAGAAAGGTGCTGGCCATCGGCAATGACTTCCGTGCTCATCTCGCCGTGCGCCAGTACAAACTGCTCCATGCTGGCCTGCATGGGGGTGCCAAACCGTGCGCGCAAAGAAGTTACGGAACTCATGGCGGACCAGAAATGGTCCACATGGCGGACGCCGGCATCGAATGCTCTTTTCATCTCGGCCCAACTGGCATTTGAATGTCCGCACGTGACGAGGCATCCATGCTTTCGCGCCGTTCGATAGAACCCTTCCGAGCCGGGCAGTTCCGCCGCGCAGGTCGCCACACGGATGATATTCAGAGAAAAGAAATAATCGTACTCTTCCGCAATGGGATCGCGCCGGCTTTCCAGGGAATGGCAGCCTACGTTCTCCACCGCAAAGTACGGGCCATAAAAATGGATGCCTCCGATATAGGCGCCGTCAGCGGCGGACCACCGTTCGCGCACGCCGGAACACGCCTGAATCATGCTGCTTAACTGGGCCGTCGAACCCGTCGTTGTTGTGGGAAAGATTGTGGTCGTGCCGTGCCGTAAATGGGCTAAGTTCGCCCTGCGGACAGCTTCCATGTTTCCGTCCATGTAGTTCGCGCCGGCGCCGCCATGCACATGAATATCAACGAATCCGGGAGATATATAGCCAGACTGAATATGCGTCACGGCGCCACCGTAGGAGGACGGCCTCCGCGTACTGATTGCGGCGATCTTGCCATTTTCTACCAGCAGAAACGCATTGTTGAGCACAACATCTGGTGTGATTACACTGCCGTGCAGGCAAAAAATTGCTGACCACATCGCTGAGTATAGAAGACGTGGATTCCGCTTCTCCGTTTGTTGACGAACTCGCCGGTTGGGCGCGCAAATTATCATCCTTGATATGGACGGTTGCCGCTAAGCGATTCGGCGGTCCGCTCCAGCGTCTTCATGTGATGATAAGCGTGTATTTCAACCATTGATGCGGATTCGCTGCCGCCCTCCAGCCGTCACTGTCCGGGTTGCCGACGACTCAGGAGCGAATCGGAAATTGACCGACTGGCTCCTCAGTTTCCGATAACCCACAACCCCGGCGCGGAGTTCAGCCTTCGTAAACGCGGCGCCATGGGATATCACCGATCTCCTGCGGATCATCGCATTTCCCGACAGAAAAACTCTTGCTCAGTGAGTTTCGTCCAATATACGCTGACCTTTTGGACGCACGGTGCTGGGACCCTACAGCTGTTTGGCCTTGCTGCCTGTTTGGTTCCGGTTATGCTGGTCCAGGGTTAAGGAATTTTCTTTGCCTGTCGCTGATCTCCACACGAGTTACATGCCTTGATCGTGCAGGTCTCTCTACCCTCTGTCCCTCCAAAATATCCCGATCGATTTGTAATCATTGAGGTTGATTGACTTTCACCTGCTCTTTTGGTGGGCGCAGGAACGTCTGTTCGCTGTGCTCGGCACCCTCACCGCGATGTTCAAAATCTCGGCCCAACTGCGACTGGAAACGTAGCCCTACGGCAACAACTAACAGTCTTGCGTCGTTCAGCTCCCAAGCGCCTGAATCTAACGGCTGCCGACCGAATCTTCTGGGTCTGGCTACGGCGCGTGTGGGGCGATTGGAAATCTGCCCCTGATGATCGTGAAAGCCGAGATAATCATCGCTTGGCAGCGCGAGGGTTTTCGTTTATTCTGGACGTGGCGAATCCACTGTGGCAAGCCGGGGCGCCCCAAGGTGCCGCAAGAGGTTCGGGATCTGATTCGGATGCTGAGCCGCAGCAACCCACGCTGGGGTGCACCGCGCATTCATGGCGAATTACTGAAGTTGGGTATCGCGATCACCGAACCTACGGTGGCGAAATACATGGTGCGACATCGCAAGCCGCCGTCACAAACATGGCGGACCTTTCTTGAAAATCATGTGAAGACGATGGTGTCGGTGGACTTTTTTACTGTCTTGACGATCCGGTTTGAGATTCTCTACGTGTTTCTGGTGCTGGCGCATGAGCGCCGACAAATCGTGCACTTCGCGGTGACCGCCCATTCAAGTGCGGAGTGGACTGTCCAGCAACTGCGGGAAGCCTTTCCGTGGGACAGCGCGCCCCGGTATCTACTGCACGATCGGGATCGAATCTTCGGGCAGGACTTCGTCGAACAGGTGAAGGCCATGGGCATCAAACAAGTGCTTTCGGCGCCGCGATCTCCCTGGCAGAGGGCCTACGTCGAACGGCTCATTGGTTCCATTCGCCGCGAATGTCTGGATCACATCATTATCTTCGGGGAGCGCTCTCTGCAT
>DATHIZ010000668.1:0-4930 GCA_035316385.1 Bryobacteraceae bacterium
CGAGATCTGCATATCAAGGTTCCAAGTCGGTAAGTTACGCAGCACGCCGGCGCCGCCGCTGCTGCCGTTCACTCCCAACACCAATCGTCCAAATTCGCTATAGACTTGGGCCGGATTTGCAAACAGATTCAGGCCGGAACCGCCTGCTGACGGATTGCCGGCGGAAGCCACGGAGCTGCCAGGAGCACTGCTCACGTTTTCATGCGCGGAATTGCCGCCCGTGTACGGCGCAATGGGCACCGCGTTCTCGTAGGTGCTATCGGAACTGCAATTCGATTCGCCAAACGACTGGCAATTATTGGTGCCACCGCCGCTGATGCTCAGTTCCAGCGGAGTTCCGCTTTGCGCGGTGAACAACGGAGCTAGTGTCCAACCGCCCAGGATGTTATGAAGCAGCCCTGGTTTCGTGAAAACAGGCGGCGTGTAAACGATGCTCAAGTTATAAACCAGCGGCGTATCATACGGTTGCGGGCCATACATGGAATGCATATTCCAAGGATCAAGTACGGTCGTGGAACTGGTCTGCTGCCCGAGGCCAACCGTACCAAGCGCGCGGCTGTAGGTGAAATTTGAGCGCGCGGTCAATCCATGCCAATCATGAAAAGTCATGGAAAAGAATACTGCATTGTAGTTGCCCCAACCCATGCTGGTCGTTTCGTAAAGCGAAGCCGTTTGCGCCGGGTTGGAAGAGGGCATCGTGCGTCCGAGTGTCCAACCTGGCGTGTTCGCCATGGCGCTCCACAAACTATACACCTGGGTCCCGGTAATCTGATTCCGCTGCTTGCTTGCCACTGCGGCGGTACAACTGGCCGCCCCTGCACAGTAGGCCGAGTTGGGGCCGCCCAACGCAGCCTCAAAGAACGGCTGCGTTTGAATGGCTTGTCCCTGGTTGATCTCCGTGTACAGCGTGCCGAAAGCATTGGCAAAGCTTTGCCCGTTGAGCGTGGTCATAGTAGGAACGGCATCCAGGTTGACCAACTGGAATACGTTTTTGATGATCGTGCCTATATAACCAGCCTCGAGTGACATCTTGCTCGAGATCTGGCGCTGAATAGTGAAGTCGAACTGGTCAGACCGGCTCGGCCTGAAGTTCGGGTCCAAATAAGTGCCATCACCGGCCGCTGCGTTACCACCGACGCCAGGGTAGTATGGTTGCGGCAGCGTTTGCGAAACGGCCGGGAGAGGCGCCGTCATTCCGTCCGCTCCAATGCGGAATGCATTGGTGGCATTGACCCCGCCGGAACCATTACACGTTCCGGAAGTGCTGGCTCCGATGCACGAGACCGGCTGCGCAAGACCCGCGCCCAGGATGGGATTCAACACCTGACCGACGCCGTTCAGCCGGCCGTAAATACGGCTGTATCCGCCGCGGATTACGGTGCTGCTGCCGAAAATCTTCCCCAGCCATCCATCTGCATATTTGGGGTTCCACGCCGCCGCAATGCGCGGGCTCAATCCTCCATAGAACGGATTGTAGATATGTTTCAGGCCGCCCGGCACATTGTTGATAAGGGCCGTGCCCACCAGGGGATTATAGCCCTGCCCCTGTAACGCCGCCGCTTTGACCGAATTCAAATAGTTTTGGGTATTGAGTTCGTGACCTGTGCTGTCGACGAGGATCACTTGGCTTCCATCTCGCTCCGAAGGAGGCATTTCAATCTGATAGCCGAGGCCATAAGTCAGGGTGAAGGAATTCTTCATGCGCCAGGTATCACTGAAGTACTCGTTGTAGTAGGGAATGCTCACGCGGTCGGAAAGATTAGTGCCGAGGGGTTGCAAGTTCAGGCTGGAGCCGGCGCGCGTGTAAAGTACCTGTGGCTGGCTCACAATTCCCAGTATTTCCGTGTAATAGTTGTCCCAATTTGCAAGTTGGTTAGGGGCAACAGAGGTGGGGACATACTGCGACTGGAAGCTTACGCCCGAAAGCGCACCGCCAACTTGATAAACGGTGTTGTTGAAAATGCCCGCGCCGTTATCGTCGCGCATGTGATAGTCGAAGTTGTGCTGGAAGGAAGCGCCGAACTGCAGCAGGTGATTTCCCTTTACCCAGCTCAAATCGTCGCGGATCAAATGATCCTGGCCGTCCCAAAACCGCTGCCGCACGCTCTGGCTGTTGACGTTATAAGGAATCAGGGCGTTGGTGCCTGCCGATTCGCCGCCGATTTCAAGCGCGCCGCCTAACCCCGGAAGTTGCGGAGGAGCACCGTCCGTTCCCCACTGCCAGAAATTCCGCAAGTAACTATAGTGGACGTCGTTCGTTAGCGTAGGTGTAATCGTAGTCGTGAGACCAGCCACCCAGTAGCCCGGCTTCTGATCGCGCGGGGCTGTGGCAATCGCCTGCCCAGCCGTGCCACCCAGCAATCCGCCGATATCCACCTGGTTCGTTGTGTTTTGATTGAGCTCGAAATAGCGGTAACTCGTCATCAGATGCCACTTCTCGCCGAAATCATGATCGATGCGCGCCGTGTATTCATTCGAGGTTTGGGGAATGCCAACGCTGGTGAGGTAACCCTGCGTATTGTAGCTGTCGCCATACTGGGGGTCATTGGCGGCCGGCATGGTCTGCCAAATCTGTTTCACGATCGGATTGAGACCTAGGCCGCGCGGATCGCAGGCTCCGGCGGGACACGCCGCGGGCATGTAAGTTTGGCCGCCGACGGTCACAGGCGCCGAGTTTAAGTTATAAGACTGGTATTTGCCGGACGCATCAGGCAGTTGAATGACGCCGGCACGAAGCAAAGCCGATGGAACGGTTCGCTCAGTCGTAGTCGCCTGCGGGAAACGCCGCGCCTCATAGTTGAAAAAGAAATAAGTCTTCCCGCCCAGAATCTTGGGAGTCAGCGGCCCGCCTATCGATGCACCATAGCGGTTCTGATGCGTCTTCGGCAGCGGCGTATACAACAAGTTGCCCGATGGCGTATGGTTGTCTTTCCAGGTATTAGCGGAAAAATAGCTGCTGAGCAAATACTCGTAGACTGAACCGTGAAACTGGCTGGTACCGCGCTTGGTCACCATTTGAACCTGGCCGCCGGCGGAACCGTTAAAATCCGCGGTTTGATTCGTGGTGCCTACCTTGAATTCCTCGATGGTTTCAATCGGCGTCGGTATAACACCCGACGGCGTGCCTCCTGTCGAGTTACCGTTAATCGTGCCGCTGGCCAGCGTGTAAGCAGTCTGGCTGCCATCCATATCGCTGGAATTATTACCACCATCCAACTGGTACTGATTTTGGTCGGCCACTGAACCCGCCACGTTGCCATTAGGCGAAACGCCGGGCTGCAAGGTGAACAACGCGTTGGCGTCCTGCCCCAAGTTCGGCAGATTGTTCAGTTGCAGTCCGGAGATGGTGCTTCCGACCGTGGCGTTTGTCGTCTGCAATTCCGCGCCGGCGGAAGCCGCCACTTCGACAGTTGTGGTCGTCGCACCCACTCTCAGAGTGACGTTGAGCGTAAGCACGAATCCGACCTGAACGCTCTGATGAGACAGCTTCGTTTCGGCGAAACCCGGTTTGGTCACCGAAACGTCGTAGAGACCGGGATTTAGATTGAAAACATCGTATCTGCCTGAGTCGTTTGTCAGTGCCGTGCGCGTTGACTTAGTGGCGGCGTCCACCAGTTGCACGGATGCGCCGGGGATGGCTGAGCCTTGGTCGTCAGCAACCTGGCCCGATATGGTGCCCGACGAAGTACTTTGAGCCCACAAACCCACCGTCGAGAGAAGCCAAATTCCGGCCAGAATGAACAGCCTCAAGCTGTAGGAAGACGCCCGCGCGCGCAGGGGCGAACAGTTCGAAATCATGAGAACCAACCTTGGATTTAAGTAATAATCTGGCGTAGCTTCGGGGTGCGTGGAGGCGCACTAAGCTCGCGTCGCCGTATTCGCATTGCGATTAGAGGCGAACAGTCAGAACTATTTCAAGACGAGGAAATGCGGGATACCTACTTGGTCTCGTTGACGTAAAGCAACAGGTATTTAAGGATTCTAGTGGGAACAAGATGGTTTGTCAACGGATAGCTCGTACTTCTGACCGGACAATTTCCAGGCATGAAGAGTATGCTGGATAAGACAAAAAGCAGATTTTCAGATGCCGGGAACGGTGGTTTTCATGGGTGCCGGCGCATCCAAAGCTTTCGGACTGCCTCTGACCGACGAAATCCTTCTGCAGATCGTGGAGAAACTCCGGCCCGGCAGCGACGGATCGAATCAGCTTTTTCGCGGCGCGACGGAGACCTCGGCTGAAGACGTCACTTCCCGGCATCACGGATGTCCTGTCCTTCCTGGATCACATGGTCCTCTACCAATTCCCCGCGACGGTGCATTTCGGGACTGAGAAGCTCACTCATATCCGCCGTTTGTTTGAAAGAGGCATAGTAGAAGTCCTAGGCCTGGTGTTCGAAGACTTCGTTGAATTCGCCGCCAGGAACCAGGAACTGGCAGGTGAACTGTTACGGCGCATTGGTAGACCCCAGGAGCAACTAAGTTCTGACCGCCAGACCGACAACAAGGTCCTGCGCGAGTTTATGACCTGGATCGTCGCAAAGCGGAAGCAGGCGCCTGTAACCATCGTGACGTTAGCTTAGCTGCTGTTCGGCCATCTACCCAGAGCAGATTGCGGAGAACACATGCCACTGCGGCTACTATCCATTGCGGCATCTCATCGTAGCCCCTTCGATGGTTTGCGATATTCGGGACGCGCATCTGCTTAATATATGGCGTTGCGTAACCGAAGCGCTGAGAACGCCGGAGGAGTGGATCATCGTTGGTTATTCCATGCCATCCGAAGATCTCGCCATCCGATCGATGCTCCTGCGGGCTTACAAGGCCAGCGGACTGGAATATGGAACAACTCCACTCTCTCCGAGCGGACCTTGAGTCCGACGTCGCATGTAACTATAGTTCGGCGCGGCAGGAACAGTGAACCATCTTACAA
>DATHIZ010000669.1:0-4291 GCA_035316385.1 Bryobacteraceae bacterium
CCCGATTTGTCCCTCTCTCTCTCACGCGCCGGGTCTTACATCCTCGTTGTTCTTGCCTATGGGAGCAGGAACGGAAGTTGCTGCAATCACCTCCGATGAGGTTCAGCTTAATCCCGGTAAGCTATACGCCACAACCAAGCGCCTGCTGTACTTACGCCTTCCGGACGCCGAGCAGCTCAGGCCGAACTGGAAGCGTTGCGCGCCATCATACTTCACGCCGGAGCCGGACTACGCGGCAAGTTTATGAGTTGAGGTATGAATTCCTGGGTGATAGAGGGGCTCATGCGTGCGTATCCATCACATCATAGTGCAAGACTTCACTTACAGTTAGCGCCGTTGCTTGCGCATCCGGGAGTTACTGCGATCGCCATTTTGTCACTTGCTCTCGGAATTGGGGCCAATTCAACGATGTTCAGCATCATCTACACCTCGTTGTTGCGGCTCTTCCGTAGCTCGCCATCCTTACAACTGGACTGAAGAGTGCGAACAAACAGAATCGGAACAGCGCAACGTCGGCCGATTTTCTCGATTGGCGCAGGCAGAGTAGTACAACGCTGGAAGACTTGCACATGCTTACAGGCTCTACTGGGACCTCGGCGACGGGCTTCGGCTTGCCCGAGCGTATCCTCACGCAGTTCGTCACTACAGGTCTGCCCTATGGGCATTCCGTCTAAGCGCTCAAGCGATTAGGCATTGACACCGGCGTCAGGTTCGTATAAGCTCCCCTTTTGCAATGTGCAGGGTAATATACTTCGCGGAAGCGTATTCGAGAATGTTCGGTGTTCCCGTTCAGCCAAGATTCAAGAAGAAGCTGTCTCACAGATCAGTGCCAAGTTGTCAGTGCCAACTTAGGGGGCGAATTCGAATGAAAGTATTGCGCAATTTCCACGCTAGTTTGATGCTTTGTCCTTCAAGGCGCTTTTCGATGCACTGGCCGTTGGTTTTGGCTGGCCTACTGCTCACAATCGGACTTACACCGAATGCCTCCGCCCAGTCCGTCACCGGCTCTATCAGCGGTCTGGTAACGGATTCGCAGAACTCCGTTGTGGCTGGAGCTGAGGTATCCGCGACGAATAAAGCGACGGGCTTGGTTGGTAAGACCCAGACGAACAGTTCCGGTATTTACAACATCCCATATCTCCGGATCGGGACTTATGAGGTCCGGATCACCTCGCCCGGAATGAAGGAGTCAATCGTCACTGGCGTGTTGGTGGACCAGAACAACATCAGTCGTGTGGACACCACGCTTGAACTGGGTAACATCTCCCAATCGGTAAGGGTTGAGTCTGTGGCGCCGTTGCTGCAGCAGGAGAGTATGACTTTCGACGGAGTGGTAGATAGAAAGTTCGTGGAGGAACTTCCCGTTTCTTTTGGAGGCGTGACGCGCGATCCCACCGCACTCGCACTTCTGGTGCCCGGCGTTGTGAACGGAACCACGTATGGCTCCCAATTCGGCGTGAACATCGGCGGAGGAAGACAATTCAGCACGGAATTCCAGCTTGATGGAATGGCTGTGGCCTACCAGGGAGTCGGACCGAGCGTTCCCCTGGATTCCCGTCCGGACCAGGACTTGGTGAGCGAAGTGAAAGTGCAGATCGGAGTACCCAACGCGGAATATGGCCGCACAAGCGGTGGTGTCGTGCAGTACATCACCCGCTCCGGGAGTAACGAATTACATGGAAATGGGACAATGCTTGTGAGAAACACAATCCTGGATGCCCGCGCCTACAATGCGGACACGGTGGGAAAAGATCAGCAATGGGAACTGGCCCTCTCTGCCGGCGGACCGATCTACATCCCCAAGGTCTATCACGGAAGGAATCGATCGTTTTTCTTTTTCAACTACACAGGATTCCGGCAGGCGCCGGGTGGAAATCCGTCATCGACTACGGTTCCGACAGCTAAACAGCGTGCGGGAGACTTCTCCGAACTGAGCAATCCCATTTACGATCCACTGAACCATCAGCCGTTCCCCGGAAATATTATCCCGCCGGCACGTGTCGGTGGGGTCGCTCAGTTACTCACCAAGCTCTATCCGGCGCCCACCAACTCGAACCTGATCAATAACTTCAACGGCATTACGCCGACGTCGAGCGAGGCCAATCACTACTTCGCAAAGGTGGATCACAATTTCACCGACAACAGCCGGCTCAGCGGCAGCTTCCGTTGGCAGCACTCGCCGTCGGTCCTGGGGCAGAGCTCGCCATTTCCCGGAAACATCGCCAGCAACACCGTCTTCAAGGGCGTGCAACAGGTCATTGTTTCGCATGATCTGGTGCTGTCGCCACGGCTGGTCAATCATTTCGCGGTTAGCGAAGAAGGCTTCATTGCTGCGCAGAATTCGGAGCCTCTGGATCCATCTACCTGGGCCAACATCCCCAACTCGTTCGGACCTGCCTTCCCAAGCTTCTATTTTCAGACAAACGGTTATGCCGGGCTCGGCGTCGCCCTCGGCAACAGCGCGGCCGCAGTTAATTCAGAGAACGATCGAAGCCGCGATATTCAAGACTCGATCAGCTGGAATACTGGCAAGCACACCTTGAAGTTTGGCGCGCGTTACCTGTGGTTCCAGGCTGCTTCCAATGTGCGCAATTCGCGGAACGGAATCTATGCCTTCTCTCAGAGCGAAACCGGGCAGGTCATCACATCCCCAACGGGCGGACTCTCATTGGTCCCCGGAACAGGCAATTCCTTCGCCAGCTTCCTGCTGGGTGCGGTGCACAGCGCAAACATGTCGCTTCAGCAGCCCAACAGGTCCCACGTCCAGGCTCTCGCCCTGTACGCTCAGGACGACTTTAAAATTACCAGGAATCTCAGTATCAACTACGGCCTGCGCTGGGACTACGAGACACCCGTCTATGACCCCGGAGGAATGATCTCCGCCGTGAGTTTGACCACGCCCAATCCCGGCGCCGGCAACTTGCTCGGCGCGTATGTCTTCGGCAAAGGGCAGACTGAAAAAAGGAGCTTTGGTAAGCCTTTTTACGGGGCATGGGCACCGAGGATTGGCTTGGCCTACACCGTTACGCCGACCCTGGTGGTCCGGCTCAGCGCGGGGATCCTCTATGCCCCTGCGGACAATGCTCGGGACAGCACCGGTTACAGTGGATCCGCTTCAGCCAATTCTCCCGACGGCGGCCTGACGCCCGCGCTTTATTGGGATCAAGGCTGGCCGGCGGAGCTGGTGAAACGCCCGCCGCTCCTCGACCCATCGATCCTCAACGGGCAGAACGCCAATACCATGGCGGGCAATTCGAACCAGTGGTCCAATACCAATACCGTTCAGTTCGACATTCAAAAATCCTTTGCGCGAGATTTCGTGATCGATGTCGGCTATCTGGGACAATCGTCGCATCACTTGCCCAACAGCAGTATGAACATACTGAATCAGCTGGATCCTAAGTACCTGTCGCTGGGTACATTACTGAACAGCAGCATCACCAGTCCGTCCGTAATTGCGGCTGGATTTAAGCCGCCATACCCGGGATTCACCGGCACCCTGGCACAAGCTCTCAAGCCGTATCCTCAGTATTTTGCACTGACGCCATTGGGAGACGCTATTGGGAACTCCAACTACAATGCCCTTCTGGTGAAAGCGGAGAAACGCTTCTCAAGCGGGTTCCAATACCTGGTAGCCTACACCTGGTCGAAGACGCTCACCGATAGCGCATTGAGCGCCTTCGGGCGATCAGGCCCGCAGGACACCTTCAACCGCAAAGTGGAGAAAGCTCTCTCGCCTTACGATATTCCCCGCAACCTCGTGGTCAGCTTTACTTACCAACTCCCATGGGGGCCGGGAACGCCGTGGCTCAGTAAGGGTGTGGCCGGCCATATCCTCGGCGGCTGGGGTATCTCGGGAATTTTGAATTACATGTCCGGGACTCCAGTTTCCGTCAATGCGCCAAACGTGTTGCCTCTCGGCAACGCCCGCCTAAACGCCAACTATCTTGGCGGCCCGATTAGCACCGATACCTCAGGCCGCGGTGACATCACCCTGGCCAACAGCTTGACCGGCCAGCAGGGCACCGTGACGCTCAACCGCGCTGCTTTTGGCTTTCCGGAGCCCTTCGCGTTCGGGAATACGTTTATTCTGCCGAACGTTCGAACGCTCGGCCGCGCGTCGGAGAACCTCGCGCTTGCCAAACGGCAGATGTTCCGCGAACGGTTCATGCTGGAGGTGCGTATCGAACTTTTCAACGCTTTCAACCGCAAGGAATTCGGCGGTCTGGTGACCGATCTGACTAATCCCTCGTTCGGCCAGTACACGGGCGCCGGCATCGGCCCCAGAAAT
>DATHIZ010000670.1:0-3215 GCA_035316385.1 Bryobacteraceae bacterium
ATGTCGACAATCTCAGCGGCTTCTCGTTGTCCATTGTTGTCGTCTATCAACGCAATGAGCTGCGGAACCTCGCCTCTGTCTTCGCGCGCTGCTTCTGACTCTCTAAACTGCACCGCACCTAATCGCGGATTGTCTTCCGCCATTACGGGACTGACCTTCTCACGAACCCACTCCACCAACTCCGGTGTGCTGCGGAAATTGGAAGTAAGCCGCAGCGGCTTCAGCCGAACCGAACCAAGCTGCTCAGACTCCCAGCATTGCAAGAACAGAGCCACTTCCGCTTCCCGGAACCGGTAAATGCTTTGCATGGGGTCGCCGACAAGAAACAGCGTGTGACCGCCACCATCCGACCATTGCTCGGTCAAAGCGCGCAGCAGTTTGTATTGCGCCCGCGAAGTATCCTGAAACTCGTCCACCAACAAATGTTCAATGCGGTAGTCGAGCGAATAGAGCAAGTCGGTGGGAGCCTCGGGCGTTCCCAGGGCTCTAAGCGCCGCGTGCGCCACTTCGGTGAAATCGACGGCCGCCGTTTCCCGGAACACGGCGCGCAAAGCCAGCCGGGCGCTATTCAGCAACTCGCAAAAAGCGCTGGCCAGCGAACCCTCTTCTCCCAGAAAGTCCCATTGATCTAAATTCCATTGATCGCGCTTCTGCAGCATGCTGGCGATTTGCTTCTCGAGGCTTTCGATATCGTTATCAAAATGCAGCGCCAGCACGCGGAACAGAGTTTTATCTTGTTCCGTACCTTCGGTGAGGTCGCGCAAGGTACGCCGCGCGGCCAGCCGGTACAACTCGCGAGCATCCTCTACTACTGTTCCAATCCCGCCGAACTCTGAAACTACAGGCATCTGACGGGCCAGCGTCGCGCAAAGCGAGTCGATGGTTTGAACCTGCAATTGCCCCACGTCGGCCAACAAATTCCAGCTCTTCGCCTTGTCTCTTTCAAGCGCTTGCCGCGCTAGCGTTCTGGTGCGCTGCTCGTAGGCGCTCTGGACCGCTGTCCCGCTCTCGGTGTCTAACAGAGCCTGGTGAATGCGTTCCCGCATTTCGGCTGCCGCCTTGCGGGTGAACGTCATCGCCACAATGGATTCCGGCCGTTCCACCACACTCAGCAAACGCAGGAAACGCCGTGTCAGGAGAGCTGTTTTTCCCGATCCCGCCGGGGCTTCCACAATGAACGACTTCCATGGGTCAAGCGCCTCTTCGCGAGTGGCTTCGTCCTTAGTCACTCTCGTCCTCTTCTTGCGCGCCCCGAATTTCTTTCACCCTGCACAACGGCTTTACGCCGCAATAATCGCAAGCGCCTTTAATGGGATCAACCGCGGCTTCGCCGTGCAAAAAATCGAGCGCGAGTTTCTCCACGTTGGCTTTGGCGTTCTCCATGTAGGTGTCCCAATCTTTTCTGACTTGTGCCGTCTGCCCTTTAAATTGTCTCTCGCGCGAGAATCCAACCGCCTTTACTTCCCGTGGCTTCACTTGGCCGAAGAAAATGCCATCCACCTCGTCTTTCAAGGCGGATGCATACACCAACAATTGCGGTTCTGCCGGCCGTGCGCCTTCGAGCTTTGGCCTGGTCTGCTTGCCGCTCTTATAGTCGATCAAAACCAGGTTTCCATTCTTGAGGCGGTCGATTCGGTCGATCCGTAAACGCAACCGCAAGCCCGGCACCTCAAAGTACTGTTCCTGTTCAACTGTCTCGACGGTGAACGGTTGCTGGCGGTCGCGCTCGGCATCCAGCCATTCCAGTATCAGCTCTTCCAGACGCTCCCGCTCGGTACGGCTGATAAGGACATGCAACGGACCATCCTCTTCCCCGTGTACTGCCTCATTGACCGACTCTCTGACCAGCAAACGTAAGTCAGCGGGCGCAGTCGCACGCAGGCGGGCTTGCGATTCCAGCCGGCGCCAGCAATTTTCCAGCGCTCGATGGACGAAGCTGCCGCGGTCGCGGCTGTCGAAACCGAAACAAGCATCCTCGGGCGCCCTTGCCTGCAAACGGTACTCCGCGAACGCGCGGAAAGGACACTGCGACTGAGCCTTGATAATGCCGGTTCCACCGCGCGCCTCGCTGCTGAAAAAAAACGCCGGAGCCTTCGAATCTTGCACCTGTTCCAGCGGCACGGTGAGAGACACGCGCGCCGGGACAGGCCTTTCGGCGAGTGAACTTTTTACCCGTGTTAGCGGCGTCATGCGGCCACAGTGCGTCGCGACTACTTCCGGAGCTGCTTCAAAGAGCGCGCGCGTAATCCGCTCGCGCTCCTCCCGAGCGCTTGGCGCCCAACTGCCAGGCACTTGACTCGCGCGCTGAACCTTCAATGGGATCAGCGGCGAAAGAGCCCGCGCCGGCGGCCACGTTTCCTCGGACAAACCTACAACAATGATTTGGTCGAAAACCAATCCGGATGCATCGGAAGCGTCCAGAATCTGGACAGGCGAAGACCAATCGCCGCGCTCCACCGGCTGAGAAAGCAAGCGTTTCAAATGTGCCATCGCAACGTCGAAACTCGCGGGAGGCACAACCAACCCCAGCGCCGCCACTCCCGAAAGTGCATTCTTCCAAACCTCCACAATTTGCTGTTCCTGCTCCGACAACTCGGCGTCGCCCGGCCACCCGGCGGCCTCCAGCAAATCGCCCAGGAAGCGGCTCCATTCCGCAAATTCCTTCAAGGGAGTCTTCTTTTGCAAGACGCGCCGAACCTTCGGCCAAGTCTCCACCAGCAGCGGGCAATTCCGGGCGGCTTTTTCAAGATCTCGCAGCGAGAGGTCCAATTCCCGGCGCTTGCGTAAATCCAGGTCCGCGAGCGCCCGGGCGCTGCGTTCCGCGCTGGCGCCTTTAAGAAACGGCGACCGCAAAATGGCGCCCGCATTGGCATGGTGAATCAGCGGCCTGGCCAGATCCAGCAGCAGCAACGCGCCCGACACGAGCGGATGATGGTGAAGTGGAAGACCCGCCTTGACGTGAAACACGGAGTCTTCGGGCGGCGATTGATACGAGGGGTAAAACACTCGCTGAAAAGCTCGTTCCACCGAGGCGTGTTGCTTTGCCAGACCCGGTACAAATACACCAATCGAGCGCGCCGGATCCGCTTCAAACCAGGTTCGAGCGCAACGCGCTGCATACTCCAGTTCATAGGCCGGATCTTCAAACTGCTTAGCGCTGACCGAGAGCGGCGCGACCGGCTGACTTGCGAGTTCCACCGAGCGATCGCCCAGCG
>DATHIZ010000671.1:0-2962 GCA_035316385.1 Bryobacteraceae bacterium
GTGGTGGTATACACAAGGTGCGCCGGCGCTGCCACGCCGTCGCCCTAGCTTTGGCGCTCCAATCGCTACTCCTCTACGGCGTACTGCCAGCGCGGGCGCAAAGCGAAAAGCCTGCCGGTGAAGTCAAGCGGCCCGCATTGCAAATCGGATCAGCCTTACGGTTCAACGAGGATTGGTCGTCCCTGGAAGGGGTGGACACGAGCAGGACCGATGATTTCTGGGACCGCCTGAAATTTATCCCGTTCACCGCCGATCAGAGTGTCTGGCTGAGCATCGGCGGCCAGGCCCGGGCGCGGTTCGAACACTTCGATAATTTCCAGTTCGGCGCCTCGGCGCCCAAACGCTCAGATACTTATCTCTTGTCCCGGTTCCGGCTCAATACCGACTTGCATATCACGCCTTACTTTCGCCTTTACTTCGAAGGGAAGAGCTCGCTGTCGACGGACCGCGATCTTCAGGGGCGCAATAGCACCTCATTCTACGATCAGGCCGACCTCTTTAACGGCTTTGCCGACGTCGTGATTCCGTTCAGCAAAGACGCGGGCGTGACCCTGCGCGGCGGCCGTCAGGAGTTGCTCTACGGCTCCCAGCGGCTGGTCGGGCCGGGCGACTTCACCCAGGTGCCGCATACTTTTGACGGCGCGCAGGCGATCGTTCGGATCGGTGACTGGACCGTCATTCCGTTTTGGACTCAGGCGGTCATCGTGGACAAGTATAAGTTCGACAAGTCGAGCCCGGACCATCAGTTCTTTGGTCTCTACACCACCGCCCCGGCGCACCTCCTGCCCATGAACCTCGATCTCTATTACCTCGGCGCCAACAACCGTGGGGCGACCTTCAACTCGACCACCGGACGAGAAAACCGGCATACTCTGGGACTACGCACATGGGGCAAGATCGGTCAGACGAATTGGGATTTTGAGCTGGAAGGAGCGGGGCAGTTCGGCACGGTTGGCTCGGGAAATATCGGCGCTGGCATGTTCACGGCCGTCCTCGGCTACACCTTGCCTATTATGAAGGAGTGGTCACCCCGAGCCTATTTCGAGTTCGACTATGCGAGCGGAGACAGGAAGCCCGGCGGCGGCGTCGGCACCTTCAATCAGCTTTTCCCGAACGGCCATGCGTTTCTTGGCTACATCGACTACATCGGGCGGCAGAACATCATCACTCCGAATGCCGGTATTGCCATAACCCCGATACAGGATCTTACGCTCACGCTGCAGCAGTACTTGTTCTGGCGCGCCTCCGATCGTGACAGCATCTACAATAAATCCTCCGCCGTGCTCCGGGCGGCAAACGGCACCCATGCGCGCTACGTCGGTGCGGAGACCGACCTGCTCGCGACTTACAACTTCACCCGCCATCTGCAGGGCTACGCGGGTTACAGCTTCTTTTCCAGCGGCGGATTTATCGAAAAGACCGGGCGCGATAGCAATAGTAACTTTTTCTATACGGCGCTGCAGTACACGTTCTGAAACCCATTAGCCATGAAAGGTTTGCGAAGGAGATCGTCATATTGAACAGGAGGTTGCCTATCGTCGCGTTGGCGCTGCATGTTCACACGGTCGGCAAATGTGCCCCGCCCGCCTTTACGAGCGCCGGAGGCCACTTCAATCCGCTGAGCAAAAAGCATGGTTTGAAAAATCCCGAGGGTCCTCACGCGGGGATCTGCTCTGATAGCGTCCAGCGGCAGCACAAACGTTGCCACAACAGAAGTTCCGGAGGTGAGGCCATGGAAGAAAATCGCGCAGTCGTCTGCGGACAATCCTGCGAGATCAATGTCGGCATCGTTTTTAACCGCGGCACCGTCCGTGGCGGTAGACACAGGATGCCCCGTCGCTGCCGCGCCGTAGCCCTAGCTTTGGCGCTCCAGTCGCTGCTCCTCTACGGCGCGCTTCCCGCGTTGGCGCAGAGCGAAAAGCCCGTTGAAGTGAAGCGGCCCGAGCTTCAGATCGGAAATGCCGTACGGTACGACGAGGACTGGTCGACCCTGAAAGGGGTGGACACGAGTAAAACCGATGATTTTTGGGACCGCGTGAAATTTATCCCATTCACCGCCGACCAGAGCGTCTGGCTGAGCATCGGTGGGCAGGTTCGTGAGCGCTTTGAATACTTCAATCAATTCAATTGGGGCGCGTCGGCACCCAAACGCTCCGATGCCTACCTCGCGCAGCGAATTCGCCTGAATACCGACCTCCATGTCACGCCTTATTTCCGCCTCTTCTTCGAGGGGTGGAGCGCGCTGGCATGGGACCGAGATCTCCAGGGGGGCAACAGTAACACGTTCGTCGATCAAGCCGACCTCCACAATGGCTTCGCGGAGGTCATGATTCCGCTCCGCGACCAGGCGAGCGTGACCTTGCGCGGCGGTCGTCAGGAGTTAATATTCGGTGCCCAGCGGCTGGTGGGGGTGAGCGACTTCACCAACGCGCGTCGCAGCTTCGACGGCGCTACAGGCATCGTCCAGGTGGGCGATTGGACCATTACCCCCTTCTGGGCGGACCTTATGATCGTCCGGCAGTACCGCTGGAACAATTCCAGCACCGACCAGCAGCTCTTCGGCATCTACAGCACCGGGCCGGCGCACCTCCTGCCTATGAATCTCGATCTCTATTATCTTGGCGTTAACAACCAGACGGAGACCTTCAACGGCACCTCCGGACGAGAGAAACGACATACTCTCGGGCTGCGTACGTGGGGCAAGATCGGTCAGAATTGGGATTTTGAGTTTGAAGGAGCGGGGCAGTTCGGCACGGTCGGTTCCGGGGATATCGGCGCTGGGATGGTCGCGGCGATCCTCGGCTACACCTTGCCTGTCAAGGACCTGTCTCCTCGCGTCTACCTAGAGTTCGACTACGGGAGCGGCGATAAGAAGCCCGGCGGAAAGGTCGGCACCTTCAACCAGCTCTACCCGAGTGCCCATGGGTATCTTGGCTACAACGACTTCATCGGGTGGCAGAAC
>DATHIZ010000672.1:0-21875 GCA_035316385.1 Bryobacteraceae bacterium
ACATGGCGAAGCGCTACCAAGGCGTCATCATTGGCATTAAGACCGCACACTATACAGGCCCCGAATGGACGCCGGTGGAACACGCCGTGCAAGCGGGAACGCTGGCAAAAATACCCGTGATGGTCGACTTTGGGTCTAACCGGCCCGAGCGTCCGCTCTACGACCTGCTGACCAAGAAACTGCGTCCCGGCGATATTTACACCCACTGCTATTCGGGTCTGCGCGGCGAACTGACACCTGAAGGCAATGTGAATCCGGGCATGGTGCAAGGGAGACAGCGCGGCATCTTCTTCGACGCGGGCACCGGTGGAGGCAGCTTCGCGTGGCGCGTTGCCGTGCCCATGATCAAGCAAGGATTTCTCCCCGATTCCCTATCGACGGATCTCCATGCCCACAGCATGAATACGGGCACCAAAGACATGCTGAACGTGATGGGCAAATTCCTCGCGCTGGGGCTGTCGGTGGATCAGGTGATCGCCCGCGCGACCTGGAACCCGGCTCACGAAATTCAACAGGAGCAATTGGGCAATCTTTCCGTAGGTTCGCCAGCCGATGTCAGCGTACTCCGCGTGGAGCAAGGAGATTTCGGCTATGTGGACATGTACGGCACGCGGAAGGCCGACAACCGGAAGTTCCTGTGCGAACTGACCATCAAGAATGGACAGGTTGTTTATGACCTGAATGGTCTAGGCCGTCCCGCCTGGGACAAGATTCAAGGGAACTATAAGTATCAGCAGGACCCGCGTTGGGATGCCACCGGCCCCCCAACGCGGTCTCCCACGCAGAAATAACCCTAGGCTCTAGATAAAGGCAATCACGTCGATCTCAACCAGCGATTTGCCGGGTACGCCTGCCGCGGCCGTTGTGGTTCTGACCGGCGGTTCTGCGCCAAACCGGCCCTTGAATACCTCGTTCATGCCGTCATAGTCTTTCAGGTCCGCCAGGTAAACTTGCGCCTTCAGGACCTTGTTCATGGACGAGCCTGCGGATTCCAGCTTCTGCTGGATCTCATCGAGCACATGTTTGGTGTGGGCCTTGATATCGCCTTCAAAGTGCGCGCCGATGCCTGAGATAAACAACAGGTTGCCGTACGAGACCGCCGGGCTGAAGAGCTGCTGCTTTTCGGGAACCTTTCCGTCGGTCCACCAGACTTTCTTCTGCGCGGCAGCCGGTTGGGCATCTGCCGTCACTGCGGCGGCCGCAGCCACGGCAGCGCCCTTCCCCATGAAACTTCTTCGATTACTCTTATCCATTGTTCATCCCCCTTTATGACTTCTTCACCGGGCGCACCACCCCACCCGGCATCTGATAGCGATGGCGCTCCGCCGTCCATTTAGCGGTTCCATATTCGCCCATATCCACGTCGCCCGCCATCTTATCCTGCTCCACCTTCCCGGTGAAATCATAGGATAATCGCTGTCCTTCGATCTTCTGCGAGCTGCGGAAGCGGATCTCGTTCGCCGCCACGCTTCCGGTCAGGTCGCCGGAGATAAACTCGCCCCGGTGAGTGCCGGCCAGTTCCGCGTCGTGCTGTTCCAGAATAACCGTGTGCAGCGCCGTTCCGCGATGGAACTGCAATTCCACCTGCCATTGGCCCGCCACGGAGACGGGCGCACCCTGGGGCACGGCCGGATTCTCGAATTTCGGCGGTTTCGAAAGGGCTTCGTAAATCCGTTGGGCAACGATTTTGTCGTCACCTGGCATCATCATGTACGGCATGACGGAAATCTGGCTCGCCATATTACCGGGACGGCTGCCGGTAGCGCTCCCAAGCACGATGCGCGGCTCGGTGTCGAGCAAGAGCTTACCCACCTCCTGGCCGGTAATGCCCACCTGGCTCGCATCCCACTCCATGCGGAGAATCGGCGCTCGATTGGAAAGGCTCTCCGGCTGGTCTAAACGCGTGCTCACGCCATTGACCCGCTTGGCGCTGGTGGCAATGGTATCGAGCCAGGCTTGCCACTGGCGCCATTCCGCTTCGTGGTCGCGAGTCTTCCACGCCTCGACCGCCGCCAGCATCCCCATGATTTCTTCCTTACCCACCTTAAGCGAGCGCCCGAAGGCATGATGCGGCGCACTGTTGGCCCAAGCGGCTTGCAGCAGATTCTTATCGCCCAGCAGCAATCCAGCGGCTTGCGGACCTCGAATGCACTTACCACCGCTGTAGGCGACAGCGGTCGCTCCGCGTTCCAGGTGAACATTCGGAAAAGTAAGAACCTCAGCCGCCGCATCCACCACCACAGGCACGCCATGCCGCCGCGCCGCCTCGGCGATCACTTTCGTTCCCAACGGCCCATCGTCTCCCGGACCAGCCAAAATGTACGCCATGGCCGTGCGGCTGTTGAAGGCGCCCTCTAGCTCAGATACATTCTTGACTTCGATGACCTTTACGCCCACCATGCGAATCGCGTGATCATATACGTTCCGCGAATATTCCGGGATAATCACTTCGTTCTTCATTCCGGTAAGGTCGGGAAGCCGTTGCATGCGCTCAGGATTGGTGCCGGCAATGCTGGCAGTGGTGCAGTGCGTGAGCGCGGCGCAACACCCGTTCGTCACAATTCCCCACGGCGCACCCGTCAGCGCGGCTAATTTCTCGCTCACGCCTCCCATTAGTTCGTCCATCTGAACGTAAGAGCGCGAAGCCGCCTCCATCGCCTGTTTCACCGCAGGCAGAGACTGCGACCCGGTAATGATGGTGAATGTGCCCCGCGCGTTGATGACTGGATGCACGCCGATATCACGGTAAATCTCGCCGCTGGCCGGAGCGGTTTTTTCGGCCGCTGGACTGGCTGCCGCCGGAATCGCCACCTCCGGAAGCACCCCCGCCACCGCCAAAAGCCCCCCTTGGCGGACGCTTTCCCGGAATAATTCTCGCCTGTTCATGTAACTGCCCCTTCTCGTTAATATACGCAATAACAGGCTAGCTCGAAACGAAGCCGAAGGGATAATCGGCACAATGGCGACTGTGGTCCAGGATCGAGGCGCGGCGACTCGCCTTCAGTTCATCGATAACATCCGCTGGGCGCTCATCGTTCTGGTCATCAGTCAAGTCATGTCGGCAGCTGGTATTACAACGAAGATCCCGCGCCGGGGCTAGGGGTGACCCTCCTACTCGCCACGTTTCTCTCGTTCAACCAGGCCTATTTCATGGGCTTTTTGTTCCTGATCGCCGGCTATTTTGTTCCGCGCGCTTTCGATCGCAAAGGCTTCCGGAGGTTTGTTGGCGACCGGGCCATCCGGCTGGGGATACCGTCGCTGCTGTTCATGTTTGTCATTCATCCGGTCACCGTGTATTGGCTCCTGCGCGATTTCTATGAGCCTTCCAGGCTCTCGCTGTTCAAAGCCTACGGAGGGTTCTTGTCGAGCGGTCGGGTCCTAAGCGCCTCCGGGCCGATGTGGTTTGCCGTGGCATTGCTCTTCTTCTGCACTGCGTATGCGGTCTTCCGTCTCATCAGTACAAATAAAGGAGAGCGCCCCGCAACCGGCGGGAATGCTTCGCTACCCTCTCACTGGCAAGTGGCCGCGCTCGCGCTTTGCATCTCTGTGGCAACGTTCCTGGTCCGGCTTGTTCAGCCCGTTGGGACAAGCGTATGGAATATGCAGCTTTGCAATTGTCGCAATACATTGCGCTCTTTGCAATTGGTATTGCGGCCTATCGCCGGAACTGGCTGTTGCGTATTCCATTCGCTTTCGGTCTTGCCTGGCTGCGTCTCGCTCTAACGGCCGGAGTATTGCTGTGGGGCGTCGTCCTCTATTCGAGTGGAGTTTTTCAAGGCCTTCCACCAACCAGGATCCTGGGGGGATGCACTGGCAAAGCGCCCTGTACTGCGTGTGGGAGTCGTTTTTCTGCATGGGTATGTCGCTCGGAGTGCTAGTCCTGTTTCGGGACAGGTTTAACATGCAAGGCAATTTTGCGAGATTCATGACCCGGAATGCTTTCGCGGCATATCTGTTTCATCCGCCTCTTCTCATCGCGGTAACACTGGCGCCTCGGGCGCTCCCAGCTACGCATCTAGGGAAATTCGCTATTGCCAGTATCCTTGCAGTTCCGGTAACATTCCTTGCCAGCGAATTCATCTTCCGCCGGATTCCGGTACTGCAGCAGATACTTTGAGGAAGCGGCAACTTACGACAGTCCACGCGCCCTCACCGCTGCGGGAGTATATTCTAGAAGTCTGACTCACCCGGCCAGTCCGGCTTACACAGCGCACTGCCCACGCCAATGTCTGTCACGCGTGATTTGAGGCATTTTCAGAAAATTTAGAGAGGTTTATGACAAGACTGTTAGGAAAGAATGTACTGATTACGGGCGCGTCCTCTGGTATAGGCGAGGCGATTGCAATCCGGTTTGCCCAGGAAGGGGCAAACGTCGCCATTAACTACCACAGCGGCAAAGATCGTGCCGAAGCGGTCCAATTGAAAGTACAAGAAGCCGCCAAGAGCTTCCCCAAGGCAACTTCGATGACTGTTCAAGGCGACGTCTCCGACGAGAAACAAGTCATTACGATGTTCGCTGCCGTCATCAAACAATTCGGTACGCTGGACATCCTGATCGCTAATTCCGGCATTCAGAAACCAGCGGCCAGCGATCAAGTGGAGATGGCGGATTTCGACCGGGTGACGGGCGTAAATTTGCGTGGATCGTTCATGTGCGCGCGCGAAGCTATTCGTCATTTCCTATCGCGCAATGCCAAGGGTTCGATCGTTTTCAATTCGAGCGTGCACGAAATCATTCCGAAACCGAAGTACGTGCCCTATTCCATCAGCAAAGGCGGCATGGAAAATATGACCAAGAGCCTGGGCCTGGAATACGCCGATCGCGGCATACGCGTGAATGCGGTGGGACCGGGCGCCATCGTGACGCCCATTAACCTGGCGTGGATCAACGATCCGAAAGCGAAAGCGGAAGTGGAAAGCCACATTCCTATGGGCCGCGCCGGAACCTCCGAGGAGATCGCCGGAGTCTTCGCCTTCCTCGCTTCTGAAGAGGCTTCTTACATCACGGGGCAAACCCTGTTTGCCTGCGGCGGCTTAACACTCTACCCTGAGTTCCGGGTTGCCTGGTCTTCCGGCGAATAGTGCGTTGTCTCCCCAGCGCCGGCGCTCGGCTTGTCCAGCGCCCGGTGCAGGGGAAGCCAGATGCAAAACCTTGTCTTCCCCGGCTTCGAATCGAACTTAATATCGCCATTGTGATTGCAGATAATGCGATAAGCGATGTCGAGACCGAGTCCGGTACCTTCGCTGACACCTTTGGTCGTGAAGAACGGCTCGAAGATGCGATCGTGGACCTCCGCCGGAATTCCGCTGCCGGTATCGACAATTTCCACCAGCACGCGGTCCGACTGCAACGCGGTACGAATTTTTAGCTTGCCGCGGCCCTTCATTGCGTCGATAGCGTTAGAAATCAAGTTAGTCCACACCTGGTTAAGTTCGCTGCCGCGCGCGGGAATTTTGGGAATGCTCCGGTCATAGTCCCGCAGAACCTCTATTCCACCTTTCAGGCGGTATCCCAACATGGTCAGCGTGTTTTCGAGTCCGTCGTGGACGTCGATGTCCTGGTCCGGCATCTGATCCATGTACGAATACTCTTTAATGGCGCGCAGTAGATCGGAAATCCGGCCCATGCTGTGCTGAATTTCGGCCACCAAGCGCGTCATAGTGACGGAAGCGGTCAAGCGCGTCAGGGCATCCGCCAGAACCGTCTTCGGAATCTTCGGCAGCGCTTGCTCGAGCATTTGTTCCGTGACGCCGGCATCCACCAATCCTGGAGCGAGCTTCCAGGCAATGTCTACTCCTCTCTTTTCCAGCCATGTCATCAATTGCTCTTCCCGGTCGCCGCGTTCCATCGTATCTAGCGCTACCTGATGGGTCGCGTTCTCCGCCCAATCGTATTCAAGCTGAGTCAAATAGGCGCGCGCGCCGACACCCATTTCCGCTTTCCCGAGCTGTACGTTCGCGGCGCGCAAATCCGTCATCGCCTGGCGCAGATAGTCCGCGGCTCGCCGCGCGGCCGCGGCGGGATTGTTCAACTCATGCGCTAAGCCAGCCGACAACTTCCCCAGGGCAATGAGTTTGTCGCGCTGCTGATCCGCCCGCGTGGTTTCCCGCACACGATCCGTCAGCACGCCTACCAGGCGTTCCTGCAAAACGGGGATGTTCAGCAGCATTTCAGCAAAATGGTCTTTATGCAGGACCGCCGCGCGTGTTGCCCTGGACGTTCGCACGGTAACGGAGAAATGCGTCAGGCGGGAGAAAGGCAGCATGCCGGTAATGCGGCCAGCGTAGGCCATGAATTTTTGGCCGTTCTCCAACTCGCCCGTCACCTCGCCCTCGATGATGGCAAACAGCCGGTCCGCGGGAGAGCCAGGCCGAATGAAAATTTCTCCTGCCGGCAGTTCCACCAGCGTCATGTGCTCGCACAGCCACTGCAAGCCCTCCTGCGGCAGGTCCGCAAAGACCGAGATCGTACGCAGATCCGCAACACTTGGATGCAAAACCGTTTCTATGGATGTGCTCATTGCCTTATTCAGACCGACACCTTGCTCAAATACTGATGGACAAATTGAATCGCCACCGAGCCCTCGCCGACGCCGGAAGCAACCCGCTTGGTTGAGCCGTGCCGGACGTCGCCGATAGCGAATACTCCCGGGACATTCGTCTCCAGCAATCCCGGATCGCGATCCAAAGTCCAGCCCTTCGGCCGCTTATGGTCTTTCATCAGATCCGGACCGGTAACGATAAAGCCGCGATCGTCGCGTTCGATCACTCCATCCAGCCACCCCGTAGTGGGCTGCGCGCCAATGAAGATGAAGAGCGATCCAGATGGAAGCCGGCTGGCTTCCCCGGTTTGATCGCAGGTAACCGAGATGGACTCCAGCCGGGTTTCCCCGTGTACTTCGGTAATCCGCGTGTGGAAGGAGAGTTCGATATTGGGCGTTTTCTCTATCTGATCAATCAGGTACTGCGACATGGTTGCGGCGAGCGAGGGACCGCGCACCAGCATCACCACGCGCTTCGCGTATTTAGAGAAGAACATCGCGGCTTGCCCGGCGGAATTGGCTCCGCCGACCACGTAAATTTCCTCGTCGCGGCAGGAAAGCGCCTCCGTGGCAGCCGCGCCGTAGTACACTCCCGCACCTTGTAGGCGATCCATACCGGGCACATCTAATTCGCGCCATTGAACGCCGGTAGCCAGCAGCAGCGTGTGGCACGAGATTTCGCTGCCGTCACTGAATTTGACGTAGCGGTAAGGGCCGTCCACGCGAATACTAATGGCCTCCACGGGGGCCAAAATCTCCACGCCGAAGCGCCTTGCCTGCGTCACGGCGCGGCGCGCCAGATCGCCGCCCGAAAGACCGGAGGGAAAACCGAGATAGTTCTCGATCCGTGAACTCAATCCGGCCTGACCGCCCGGGGCCTCGCGCTCCACCATGAGGGTCTTCAATCCCTCGGAAGCGCCGTAGACCGCTGCCGCCAAACCCGCCGGGCCGCCGCCCACAATCGCCAGATCGTAGAATTCCAACCCGGCCTTCATTTGTAACCCGAGCTTTGCCGCCACGTCGTGCAGGTCGGGCTCGGCCAGAGATTCACCATCCTGAAAAACCAGCAAAGGGAGCTTAGGTTCGTCGGGAAGCATGCTCTCAAGCAACTGCTGCACCTCCGGTTCGCGGGCGGCCGTTTCCGCATCCAACCACTGGTACGGAATCTGATTGCGAGCCAGAAAGTCCCTTATTTCATATGACTTCGACGACCAGCGGGTGCCCAGAACACGCAGACCTTCAAACGGCGGCCGGTAATTCGAAGACCAATCCTCCATCAAGTCATCCAGCACCGGATACAGATGTTGCTCGGGCGGATCCCAGGGCTTTAGCAGATAGTGATTCAGTTGAACGTCGTTTATGGCGCGAATGGCCGCTTCGGTGTCGGCATAGGCCGTCAACAACACACGTTTGGCTTCTGGAAAGAGCTTGATCGCCTCCACTAACGTTTCAATTCCATTCATTTGCGGCATGCGGTGGTCCACCAGCAGTAACGCGACCGCTTCGTTCTGCTTTTGGAGCCGCTTGAGCGCATTCAGCGCATTTGCGCCCGAGTCGGCGCCCAGCACACGATAGTGCTGCCCGTACTGGGAACGCAGATCCCGTTCGATTGCCCGCAGCACGTCGATGTCATCATCGACGGTTAAGATGACCGGTCTCGCCAATCGCTTTCACCTCACTCAATTTGGATACTCTAGCCGTTGGACTCGATTCAGCCGTAACACTGGAGTCGATGGAAAGAAGACTGTAAAGCTGAAACGGAGCCCAATAGTATGGCTTGCGGTATTTCGATTCCAGCATCCATAATTTAGCATCTCTTAGAGCGTTTGGGTAAGTGTGTCTAGTTTCGATTCCGGCGTAAAACCGGTCCATTAACTCCGTCGTAGACACGTCGTTGGCGTCCCAGAGACTGGTCACCACGTTGCGCGCACCGGCCTGAAAGAATGCCCAGGCGAAACCGACCAGGCCTTCGCCGGAAAGAGTTCGGGTTCCAGCGCCACGGCAAGCCGAAATCGTGACCAGATCGGCATTTAGCGGCAATTCCGCCACGTCGCGGGCGTACAACCGGTACCCGTTTCCGCGCCCGGACAGGATGATGGCAGAATCCAACGGACTTTGTTCATTTGGCTCCACGTGCGTGGCGAAGTGGATGGTGGAAAACCGCCGCGGCACGGTCGCTCCGTATGCCTCCGGCGTAGCTTTCTCACGCGTGTAGACAGCTCTTTCGATATCCGGGAAATGCTGTTGAACCCGCTCTATCTCATGCGCCGCTTCCGGCAAGCCTTCAAAACCGGTTCCGTCCATGACAGGATCGCCCATCAATAGGACCGCTTCCATTCCGGAGCTGGTACTTTGTGCGGCCTTCAATATTCCGAGCGACGGCGCTACCGATACCGTGACGTCTTCCAGCCAGTAGTGGGGCGTGGGAACATCCGAAATCAACGTTTCAAAGTTCAAGCTATGCAGAGATCCGTCTGGGACGACCACCACCCTGCCACCCTTGGGGACGAGGTGCTCCACCGGACCGATAAGAGTCCGGTAGAGCCGCTGGCCAGCCGGACTGGAGGCGGCAAGTGGATCCCGGCGTTCCTGAATCAGAGCGAGATAGGATTGCACATCCCGGTCGATCTGCTGTCTATCCGGGAGCTCGATCAGCGTGCTGCCTTTCTCCGTCGTAGCCCATAGATAGGAGTGTTCCGGCGCCAGCCAGTAGAAGAGAAAGACGCACTGGCCGGTTTTGGCGGCGCGCTGCACTTCGCGGGCTAGCTGCTTCTTGCGCGCGTCTCGTTTCCCCACCAAGCCTTCCGTCAGGACGCTTGCGCGGCTGGAATCAGCCACTTCGAGCGCTTTGCCAGGATCGTTCTGCTTCATCAACAACGCCACGTACTCCTGATAAAGATGGATCAGGCTGTTCAGAAAACTGATTTTGTATTTGCTGTACAGTTGATCCGCGCGGTTGGATTCAATCACATGCAGCGCTTGTTCATAATGCCGGTTGGCGTTTTTGAAGTCGCCAGCCTCGCCATAGATGGCCGCGAGACCCGCGTAGGCCTGCCAAAGAGCCGACGGGATGTTCGAACTCATCCGCACAACCCGCTCATAGGCGGCTTTGGCGTTGTCATGCTGCTTGCGGTGTTCCGCGATGGCGGCTGCATTCAAGGTTAAAGAAGCGACGCCATCGGTGTCTTTCTGGCTGATGGCTTGCAGCCCTGCCTGGTTGTAACGCTCCGCTTCGTCCAGCGATCCTGTTCTTTCAAGCGCCTGAGCCAAGCTGCCCGCAGCCTGCCCGTATTGCACCGGCGCATCTTTATTCACCTGTTCCAGCGCTTTCCGAAAATACTCAACCGCCTTTGCAGTATTCCCCTTTTCGAGATAAATATTGCCTAACGCGGAATAGCTTTGACTGAGCACGGTGGCGAGCTGGCTCCGCGGCCTGGTTTGGATGGCCACTGCTTGTTCCCTAATCTGGAGCGCTTTATCAAGTTCGCCCAAATTCTGGTAGCAGTTAGCCATGTTCCCTAATGCGCGAGACTGCAAAATCTCAAATCCAGCATGCTTCGAAATCTCAACGGCCTTGCTCAGGTAAGGAAAAGCGTCGCCGCAATGCGCCCGCCTCAGTTCCAAGTCGCCTAAGTTGATGAGAGCCGCGCTCCGCTGATAATCGAGAGGTTGCGCTTCGGCGATGCTCAAAACGGTCTTGAACTCGTCGCGCGCCCTAGGGCCATCGTCCTCGTAATGCAACGCGCACACCCCGGAGAGAAGGCAGATATCCGCTTCCAGCTCCGCATTTTTAAGAGCGTGCGCACCCGCTTTTGCCGCGTTCAGAAATGCACGGCCGGAAGAGATCTGCCGCTTGCGATACCGCGCGTACCCTTTGAGCATTTGGTAGCGCGGAAGCACTTCGGCAAATTCGGGCGCGGGCGCCGCATCGAGCAGCCTCTCCGCCTCGTCCGTGCGGCCGTTGTAGAGACGCATCTCCGCGCACTGAAGTTTGTATTTCCAATACCACTTGGAGTTCGGCTTGTTTCGGTAGCGTTCGTAACCACGCTGCGCATTCTCGCGAGCCGACGACAGGTCCCCGTGCTCAAACTGCGTTTTGGCGAGCTGAAACAGCGCGGCCGGCTCAGTAGAGCAACCGGCCATCAAAGAGACTAGAAGCAGCGAAAAGACAGCGATTCTAGGCGGGCGGCCAACTTTCGCCGTTCGATTGCAATTCGCATGCCGACCCGTCTGCTCCATAGGGCGAACCCAGTTGAAAGCGTAACAGGGTTATGCGCCGGAAGCTCTCCTCGACAAGGATCTCTCCGAAGAAGATGGTTCCAATTCCGTTAATCGCCAGCCGGTTGCCCGAGATAACGGTTTCGGGCGGCTCTTTGTCCTCCCACTTCAACCGGGTGACCACGGTACCCACAACAGTGTGATCGGCGTGCGGAATTTCATGCTTGCTCAGAAGCCCGCTGAGGCCGTGCTTTTCGTGTCCCGTCGGAAAGAAGCAGCTTGCGTACTGCTTGCGGAAGTCGGCATCCTCCTCATACGCTTTGACTAGCTTGGCGTAAGTGTCATGCTGCCCAAAGATATGCGCGGCCGTGATCACCTTTAACGGGTAACCATCAATCGAGACACCGTCAATGGTTGTCTCAAGCGACCGGAACGCGACTGGAGATCGGCGGTCGGAGACGCTTTCGAGACGCGCGTGCAGGTTCTCCACGGAGAAGCGGCGGACGACGGGTGCGGCATCCCCTACAGGATCCTGTGGAATCTCGAATTTCAGGCCTTTCAGTGTGCTCTCGACGAAAGTATTCGTGGATAAGTGGTTCTCCTCGAAATTGCCGTGCGTGAAATCGGCGGCGCGTCTGGTGTCGGCATAATCGCCATGGGCGCGGGAGGAAGCCGAATCGAAAGAGATGATGTCGTTGAACCGCTGGGGTCCGCTCTCGGCTTGTGCCAAGCCGCCGGTTATGGGCAGGCAACTGCTGGCGACAGCCGGAATGAAGAAGTCGTCCGGCCGCCGGACGTGCGCGGCGAAAGCGACGGAATTGGCATGAAAGAGGAATCGTTTCTCTACTTTGGAGTGAGTATCCATGCAGCGGACAATTAGTTCTGAATGACGAAAGGCAGGCGGCGCACCTCAACACGATTCACACCGGCGGTGACGATGGCCACGTATGGCCCGGCGGGAAACTTGTTCGTGGGAAGCAGCAAGCTCAAGGTGAACGCCGCCACTTCAGGCTTGCCGGCGTCGACAGTCAGAACGGTTTCCTTTCGGTCGTTTTGAAAATCGCAAACATATGAAGCATACGCCTGGGGCGAGTCAACGTCAAAGCTTAAATTGAACATGGGCGCATGGCGGTCAAGGCGCACGGATGTTCCCGACCCGCGGGCCACTGAATCTACAACGTGCGTTTGCAACACTCGCGGCGCGTGAAGCTCCGGGATGTAGACAAGATTTTGATAGCCGGTAAACACGGCCAGAGCCAAAGCCGCAAACGTGGGAACGAATACAAGCGGGCGCATCCAGTTCAAGAAAGCCGAGCGCTTTTCGGGGACGGGCTCCAGCAACACTTCTTTGAGATTGTCGACGATAATCGCATCGCTCCGGACCAATCCGGAACACACGGGGCAATCGAACAGGTGTTCTTCAAAATCGAGACGTTCGGAGTCTGTCAACTCGTTCAGGAGGTATTTGTCCGCGGCATTAGTCTTTTCTGCCCATTCGTGGTTCATAGCGTTGCTTAGTAGTGACGCGACGCGGGACGGCGTTTCATCCGGCCTCCTTAAGTGCATCACGGAAACGCGCCAGCGCGCGATGAACGCGGACTCTCAGATAGTCCCGTTTGAGGGACAATTCGCGGCAAATCTCGTCTTTATTCCGCTCTTGCAGGAACACTTTTCGAAGTATCTCCTGGTCGGTGGCGGGCAGGGTGAGCAGAATCTTGCGAACCGCCGCTTTGCGCTCCTCGGTAATAAAGCGAGCCTCAGCGCTGACCGAGCGATCGACAGGCTCGGCGGCATTTTCGGGAGCCTGTTGAAAACGGTTGCCCGCGCGATAGAACTCGAGCAGCACAATCTCGCATACGGAGTTCACAAACGCGCCCAGGCGTTCGGGAAATTCGACTCCACCTTTATTACGAAGGTGGTTCAGCACGCGCAGAAGGGTCTCTTGCCGGGCGTCTTCGACTAATTCGGAGGATCGCAGGCGCGATCTCAGTTTGATGATGAGCAGATCACCGAAGTAACTCGAGAAATGAGCCTCGGTCTCGGCATCCCCCTTGGTGAGGCGGGTAACGTATTCTCTGTCAAATGCGAAACGCTCCAATGGTCCTCTAAACCGGTAGCCTCGATAGTACAACGGCGGGGCAGTAGAGTTGCTAGGTGAAACCTCTTGCGTGGCGGTTGGCATGGTTGGAACTACACGTCGGCGCGCGGCGCGCCTGTACATGGTTCAGTGAGACTCGGATGCAAAGTGTTACAGGCCTTCAGGCGTAGAATGCAGATTGGCAACCAAACTCGCCGTGATTACCGGAGCTTCCAGCGGCATTGGAGCGACTTTCGCCCGAAGACTGGCGGCAGATTACGATCTGCTCTTAATTGCCCGCCGCAAAGACCGGCTGGACGAACTCGCTGACGAGTTGCACGCAGCGCGCGGGACAAATGTTGAGGTTCTGCCGGCGGATCTTTGTGTGGACAAGGACTTGGAGAAAGTGGCGGTTCGCTTAGCCGGCGACCCAAGGCTCGTGCTTCTGATCAACAATGCCGGCTTTGGCACCAAGGGCCGGTTTTGGGAAGCCCCGCTCGAGGGCCAAACGCAAATGCATCAACTGCACGTAATGGCCGCCATGCGGCTAACGCATGCCGCCTTGGGCAACATGGTACCGCGCGATTTCGGCGGGGTGATTAACGTTGCCTCGGTAGCCTCATTCGCTCGCAGTCCCGGGAGCGTTAGTTATTGCGCCACCAAGGCTTGGATGGCCGCTTTCACCGAGGCACTACACCTGGAATTGAAGGGCATGGGATCGCAAGTCCTGGTGCAGGCGCTTTGCCCCGGCTTCACCTATTCCGAATTTCACGATGTGATGGCGGTGAGCCGCGCGGCTATGGCTGGGCCTAAGTTCTGGCTGCGCGCCGATGAAGTGGTGGATGCCTCGCTCGAAGGCCTGCGCCGCGGCAAACTGTTCGTCATTCCCGGCTGGCGGTACCGCGTGCTGGTCTCGCTGCTTACAAAACTACCGAGCGCCTTACGCGTGGCGCTCGAATCCAAGGGCAGCCGCGCCCGATTGGAAGCAAAATTGGCCCCAAAACCCCACCAGGGAGCGATTGAATGACCTTAGAGACTTCGAGGGTTGGTTCGTTTCTGGTAGTTGGGCTCGAAGCCCGTACGACCAACGTCCTCGAGATGAGCGACGAAGCGGTGATCCCGAAATTGTGGGGCAGGCTAATGGGCGATACGCTTCTGGACCTGATTCCCGAACGGGTGGACGACCGCATCGTCGCCGTCTACTACGACTACGCCAGCGATAAGGATGGAGCCTACAGCTATCTGCTGGGAGCAAAGGTGAGCTCGGCGGAAGAGATCCCGCCGGGCATGGTCTCGCACGAAGTAGCCAAGGGCGATTACGCAGTCTTCTCCGGCGAAGGAGCGTCTCCAGCGGAGACGGTAGTCAGAATCTGGCAAGAGATCTGGACGTTAGAAGCGGCCGGTCTGCCCAGGGCTTATATAACCGACTTCGAAGTTTACCAACCGAACGCGGACGTGGAAGTCCGCGTCGGCATGTTAGTTGGAAGTTGATTGCGGGTGGCTCGGCTTCAGAACCACCTTCATCAAGTTCGGTTCGCGGGCGTGCAGACGGCTGAACCATTCCGCCCCTTCTTCAAGCGGCGCGACAGCGCTGATAAGCTGCTTCACTTGTACGGCCCCGCTGGCCAGCAGTTCGATGCATTTTGGGTATTCACCGGAAGAGGCGGCTGAACCCTGCAGACGAATCTGGCGGCTGACCACGATCTGAAGCGGAATTTCGGCGGTTGGGGTGACGTTGCCGATCAATGTAACGGTACCGCCCTTGCGCACGCTTTCGATGGCGGTCTTAATGGTGGGAGTACTGCCTACCGCTTCAAGGGCCACATCGACGCCCGCGCCCGAGGTAAGCCGGAGCACTTCGGCAACCGCGTCGGCTGTCTTGGCGTTGATGGTGTGGGTGGCTCCCAGTTCCGTGGCGAGTTCGAGGCGGGTGTCGTCGATATCCACCACAATGGTCCGCGAACATTTGCTATCGCGCAACACCTGCAGAACCAGTAAGCCGATCATGCCGGCGCCCACGACCAAAGCCGAATCACCCGGCTGGACATTGGTCAAACCCACGGCGTGAACCGCGACAGCCAGCGGCTCCACCATGGCAGCCTCGGCAAACGGCACGGCCTCCGGCAGCGGGTACAGCACGCGGGTCGGCACTACGACGTATTCGGCGAAAGCACCGGCGCGCTTCCATTCGGGAATGGAGACACCCAGGACCTGGCGATCTTCACATAAGTTGACTTCGCCCGCGCGGCAGTACTGGCACACGCCGCAATAGATGGTGGAGTCGAAGGTGACGCGGTCGCCATCGTGAAGGCCGGAAACGTTGGAGCCAAGGGCCGCGATGGTGCCGGCGGCTTCATGTCCCATCACGATAGGGGGCAGGCGGCGGCCGGAACCGCCGTCGTAGCCGTGTACATCGCTACCACAAATGCCGCAAGCTTCGACCCGCACCAGGACTTCATCGGGTCCGGGCCGAGGGGTGGGGATCTCGACCATTTCCAGCCTTCCGTACTCGGAAAGCAGCAGAGCTTTCATCATGATGCGATGTTAACGCGATACGGCGTTCGTGAGTAATGGAACATCGTGGGCGCTAACGCTTCCGGCTCGGAGTCAAGAGTGACGCCGATTATCAGTTTCATTCTTCCGGCTCCGCTTCGGGTATTTCGGACGTTCGAAAAATGAAGCTAGCTATGAGCTTCATTCTTAAGTAAACGACATTGCGTTTCCGGTTCAGGGTTTCGGGACTAGCGTTCGCGTGGCGCGTAGTTTCAGGTCGGCCAGAAGGCGATCGACCTGATCGGAGCGTTCGAGCGCGGCGAGACGTTGTTCGAGATTGATCTGACCGGCGGCAAGCTGGCCCTGGCCGAGTGCCTCCGCTTCGAATACTTTGTTCCGGACACGGTCGAACGCCGCGTCGCTTTCAAACTCCTGCTTGCCGTCCGCGCCGGCTCGCATGGCCAGACGGGCGCGCCGGTGCTGGGCGAGCAGCAGTTCCGCCTTCGCCTTGGTCTCGGTGGTCTTCTGTTCGAGCCGGTGCATGGCGTCGCGCAGAAGCTGCAGTTGCTGCGCCTGATCTTCGATCTGCTGCGCGAAGTTCGCCGCGGCGTTCTCAAAGACGAGGGATCGCTCCAGCGCCTGGCGCGCCAGGTCTTCTTCGTTTTTCTGCACGGCCAGCTCGGCTTTGCGAATCCAGTCTTTCTGGGCGTTGAGATTCTCCTGCTGCTTCTTTTCAAGCAGGTGCCGGTCGGCAACGGCGATGGCGACTTGGGTTTTGACCTGCATGAATTGATTTTGCATGTCGAGGAGAAGCTGCTTAAGCAGCTTCTCCGGGTTTTCGGCTTTATCGATCAGGTCATTGAGATTGGCCTTTATCAACGTAGATACGCGGTCTAAGAGCGTCATGGTTTCTCCTTCACGCCCCCATTGGAGCGATCTTTCAACGCGCTGACTTTGCCCAATAGATCAGACATCCGCATGCCTGACAAGGTTTCGAACAGGGCGGGTATTTGCGCCGCGATCCGAGTCATGTCACCAGTGACCTTATGCATTCCAGCAGCGTCGCCATCGCCCGTGGAGACGATGGTGATCTTGTCTATATTGGCCAGCGGGGCGGCCAGAGCGCGCACAATTTCAGGCAGTGCGGTAATCAGCTTGTCGACTACGGCAGCCTGGTTCCATTCCTGATAGGCTTCGGCCCGCACGTTCATGGCCTTGGCTTCGGCTTCACCCTTTCTGAGAATGATGTCGGCATCGGCTTCACCTTGCATACGGGTAGCGGCGGCGGAACCTTCGGCCTCAATGGTCATGCGGCTGCGTCCCGCATGGGCCAGGGTTTCGATGCGCTGGCGCTCGATTTCCGCGTTCTTGAGAACGGTGGCGATCAGTTCCTTCTCATGACGCAGAATTTCGGCTTCCTGCACTTTGATTTCGCCTTCTTTTTCTACCTGGCGAATTCGGACAGCCTCCACCACGACCTGCTGCTGCATGATGTTCGCCTGGATGTCATACGCCTTGTCGGCCTGCGCTTGCTGGCGCTTGATGGTTTCGACGTATTGGGCCTTTTTGATTTCGAGATCGCGCTGCGCTCCAGCCTGGGCGGCCAACGAAAGCGCCTCCGCGAGCACGCGCTCCTGATCGGCTTGCGCGACGGCCACGGCGGCGGCACGAGCGGCTTCGGCACGGCGAATGGCGGTATCGCGCTCGGCTTCGGCGGCGGCCACATCCGCATCGCGCTTGATTCGCGCGATATCGGGACGGCCCATGTTGGTGATGTATTCGTTCTTGTCGCGAACTTCCTTGATGGTGAACGAAACGACTTCGAGACCCATCTTGGTCATGTCGTCGGCGCAGGTGCCGCGCATGCGATCACCCACCATCTCCGGCTCCTTCACGATCTGCTCGACGGAAAGCTGGCCGATGATGCCGAGCAAGTGGCCTTCCATGACGAGCCGGATCAAGCCTTCGCGCGCCGCATCGGTTTTGGTGAGGAACTGTTCAGCAGCGGTTTGAATCGACTCGGGGTCGCTCTTGACCTTGATCTGGGCGACAGCTTCCACGGTGACGGCAACACCCTGTTTGGTGTACAGATCCTGCTGAGGGGCCACATCAAACGACATCAGCTGCAGCGAGAGCTGGCGATAGCTCTCGATCAAAGGCACAATGACTGTACCCTTGCCTTTAATGATGCGGGTACCGCGCAAGCCATATACGATGAGGGCCTCATGCGGTCCAGCCTTGCGGAACAAGGTGGCCATGGCCGTCATCAGCAGCACTAGCGTGAGCACCAGGACGACGGCGATAAAGACAATTTCCTGCGACATTTCTTAACTCTCCTTGGGCAATGTTCCGGGGTAAGAAGCAGAGTTATCCCGCTGGGTCATTGCTTCCCAGGTACGTACGTATGCGATCCCTTTTTCGTAGCGCGTGACGATGACTTCTTCGCCGCGCTCGATGTAGACACGTTCGTCGGAACTGGCGCAGAGCGGTTTACGCGCGCCATCACGCTGATAAATGACTTCGCCGACTCCACCGGGACGGATAGGGCTGGAGACCCGGCCCAAGATGCCGACCATCTCGTAGTCGGCCGGATCGAGCGGTTTCTCGCGCGATTGCAGAAAGCGTAGAAAGAGCGCCAAAACCCACGCCCCGGCGAGGCCGAGCGTGATGGCGATGCCGAGGTCCAACCAAAAGTCGAAGCCGGAATGACGGGTGAGCAGGTAGCCGACACCGCCGAACCACGCGAGAAAGGCCGCGGCACAGCTTGGATTGAGCATGCTGCCGATGCCATCGAGCAGGCTGTGGACCGTGTGCGGATGACCGCCCGCGGGTCCATGCCCGACATGACTGTGGCCCAGGTGCATGCCGCCCAATAGCAGGGAAGCCACGCTCCATAGACTTCCCACGGCGAAACAGAGTAGATAAATGTCAGGCCAAGTCATGGTCCTTACCTTCGTGGATGTCCTCGTCCCTGGGCTTGAGGACATCCCATAAGCGTTCGAGCAGATCGGGCGTGTCGAGCACGGCGCCAAGCAACAAAACGCACCGGCGGGAGTCCGCGTGGCGCGCCAATTGCAGCAAGGCATCCGAGAGCGGAAGGTCCCGACGAAAGCGTTCCGCTCCCTGAATGAGCCATAGGTCGAGCTTGTCTTCGTGCTTGTTCAGGTCAGTGATGAGCTCGGTCTGAAAGCCTTCCGGGTCATCGACCAGATAGCCCGGATGCACATTGAAGAATTTGGCCAGCAGCAGGCGACTGGTGTTGGTGAGATGTTTCCGGCGGCCGCCTTCGAGCTGCGATAGATAAGGCTGGCTGATGGACTTCTTCATCTCCTTGCGGATGGCGGCGACGACTTCTTTTTGAGTCATCTCGCGCTCGAGTCCGCGGAGGTAGCCTTCGACGACTCGCAAGTAGCGGATTTTATCGGCGACGGTCATATTGCAATCCGCTAATTAGTTATCACGGATTGCAATATCGAAAAAGAAAGAAGGATTACAGTCGAGGATAAACTATTGATAACAGGGTAAATATATTTATTACTAGCCGGGCCGGCGGCCGGTACGCGCAAGTTGGTCACGGAACATATTCGAGCAGCCTTGCGCTTTACCGCTACGCAGATCCTCAATGCTCAGCTTCATTTTGCGCTGCCAGTTGGGATATTCGGCGGTGCTGCCGGGGAGGTTTTGCTGCTCTGTTTCGAGGGTAAAATCTTCCTGATTCAGCAGCAGGATCATGGAGGGTACTTGCGCCAGGAAGCCGACGGCGGCGTTGTGGAGGTCGCCGTTCAGGACCGGAAGATTTTCGGCGTTGCGCTCGCTGTGGGGCGGGAGAAGGTGCTCCCCATGGAGGGCGTCCAGCATCTGCTGTTTTTCGCGGTAACGGTCTGAAAGCTGGCGGCGGTAGCCGGCCTCATCGGCAAGCCCGGCGGCTCTGCGGGCTTCGATGTCGCGGCATTGCCAGAAACCGGCCAGAGTGGGCAGGTCGTGCGTGCTGGAGGAGACCAGCGCCTGCCGCGGATATTCGTAGCTGTGCTTGAAAGAGCCGTCCGGATGCTTTTCAAAGAAGAACAACCGGTAGCTGAGAATGCGGAAGCGCGCGAGCATGTCGCGGATTTCATCGGTGACGGTGCCGAGATCTTCGCCGATGACGATGTTCCGGCTGCGGACGCTTTCGAGCGCGAGGATGTGCATGAGATCGGCGGCGCGGTCGCGCACATAGGCTCCCTGCGCGGCCTCCATGCCTTCCGGGATCCAGAAAAGACGGAACAGGCGCATGACGTGATCGAGCCGGAGCGCACCGCCGCCGCGCACGATTTTGCGAATGCTTTCCCGATAAAGTTGATAGCCATCCTCCAAATGGGCGTGCGGGTTGGGCGGCGGAAAGCCCCAATCCTGGCCTTTGGGCGAGAAATCGTCGGGCGGCGCGCCGACGCGGCAGCCATTCAAGTAGAAGGAGCCGTGCGCCCATAGATCCGCGCCGCAGCTATCGACCGCGACGGCGATGTCGTGATAGAGGCCAATCTGCATGCCGGTTTGTTTGGCGTGTGCCTGCGCATCGCAGAGTTGCTCGTCGAGGACGAACTGCACGTATTTGTAGAACTCCACGGTGCTGGCGTGTTCCAGGGCAAAGGCGCCCGAGGCTTCGGATTCGGGAGATTGGTATTCGACTGGCCAATCGCGCCAGGTCCAACGATTGCCGTCCTGCTTGTGGAGAATTTCGTCGAGGGCGCAATAGAGAGCGAACTTGTGCAATAAATCGCCTTCGCGGCGGCAGTACGCTTCAAAGCTCTTGAAGCGCGGCGAGGATCGCGCACCGGGCTTGGCAAATTCGCCGTGGAGCACTTTTAAGAAGCGTTCTTTGAGGCAATCGACCGCTTGATAGGCCACGTATTCGGCGGAGCGCAGTGCAGCAATTTCCGCTTGCACGCTGGGAGATTGAAACAGCGTTTGCGCCGGGACAGAAGTTTGAAATTCGGGCACGCGCTCAATGTCCACATAGATGTGGTTCTTGTAATAGACCGACAGCGGGAGATACGGACTGGTGTTGTAGGGGATGCGGTTGTGCAGGGCATGCAGCGGGTTCAAGCCGATGAAATCAAACCCAACTTCCTGGCGCGCCCACTCGATCAGCGCGTGGAGATCAGTAAAATCGCCGCAGCCCCAGTTGCGGTCCGAGCGCAGGCCGTAGAGCGTGACGTTAAAGCCGGCGGTTCTTCCACCGCTGGCGAGATATTCCGGAAGATAGGCATGGTCTGGACAAACGATGAGGTTTGTTTCCGCGATGAATTGGCCGTTCACGCTAACGCGTAAGGTGTGATATCCAAGGGGGAGTTCCGGGGGCAGGTTGAGCTGGTAGGTAGACCAGCTTTGGCTCTCGATGGACGTCTGTTTCGTTTGGGTTAGTTGTGCTATTTCGACCGAGCCGGCCAGAGTGGAGTTGTCTTCGAGGGTAATTTCGTACGCGAGCCGGCCATGGGCGGGCGCAAGCAGCGTCACAGGAACGAACTTGGCTGTCTCCGAGTGCACGAAGGTCTTGGGGAGCGGCGATTGAACCTCCCGCGCGAAGCGACGCAAGCGCTCCCGATCCATACTTTCGAGAGTTTCCGTGGGCCAGCCGAGCGCTTGGAGCATGCGCCTCAGCGCATCTGGTGAAACTTCGTGCTTTTTGTGGAAAATGTCCCAATATTCCCGGTCGATGCCACATTCAGCAGCTGCTCGTAGCAGAGCGTCCTCATAACTTGCCGATTTTTCGAACTGGAGCGAAACCATTAGTACTTTCAAGTTTAGGCTGGCGGACGGAGGTCCACCGCAAAGTATAAGATCGCCCGGATGAAAGTTGGTTTCTTGTGGCGATCAGAAGTGTTTGCCGACCGCCTGGCAGGCAATTTCGCTGGCGCGCATTCCTTGGATGTAGCCTTCGATATCGGCAATTGAAAATTCGAACCCATTTTCGGCCGGGTCGAAGGGTTGGTTGTCGTGTTGGGCGGCGAGGTAAAGTTTGGCGGCGATTTCGAGGTCGAGTTTTTCCTTTTGGATGCGTGCTTTTTGCAGGCGGTGTAATTCGGCCGTTTCCTTTTCGCGGCGGCGGACCAGGCGGGCTTCCTGCGTTTGCAGGTTGCGAAGTTGTTTTTCGTAGACGAGGAAGGTACGGACTTCGATGAGGATGGGGCGGCGGGATTCTTCGTATTCGTCGAACTGGCCGGCAAACTCGGAGTGACCCAAAGCGTAGATGGCCATTTCGAGACGGGGAATGCGGTTGAGGCGCCAGGAGATGTCGGCGAGAGACTGGACTAGCGCGCGCTCTTCGGCGCCGGTTGGACTGTATTCCTTTTCGTAGCCGCGGAGGTGTTGTTTGTAGAGTTCGGCTTCCGCGGCAGGGAGCAGGACGGACGTGCCGGTTAGCGGGGAGGTTACGGTTTCGAGTGCGGTTTTGGAGTGGGGGCGTTGTGTCGAGTCTTGTGGTCCCGGTTCGCTAGAGATTGGGGCGTTCTGGTGCAGGATGCCCGGATCGGTGGTGAATTGGCCGGTAGACAGTTCTGGCATTTCGG
>DATHIZ010000673.1:0-14646 GCA_035316385.1 Bryobacteraceae bacterium
AGTCCTGGCAGTCCCGATGGTCGTCGTGAAGGTCCAGGCGGTGGTCCCGGTATGGGTCCTTCCGGCGGCTTTGTCGGCGAGAAGTATGGCGAGGCGGTCTGGTCCAACTACCCGGTCAGTGACGTGCCGCGTCCCGGTCTGCGTCTTGGCAACCTGAATGGCGCCCAGCGCGACGCAGCCACGCATGCGCTGCAAGTGTTGTTAAGCCCCAAAGGCTACCAGAAAGTTCTCGATATCATGGGCTCCGATCAAGCTCTGTCGGACAGCGGCACACCCTTCGCCTCCGGCACTGCTGCCTATACGATCGGCATCTTCGGAAACCCGAGTACAACCACACCCTGGATGTTGGAGTTTGGCGGGCATCATCTCGCGCTCAACATTACGATCGCGGGAAAACAGGGCGTAATCACGCCCACCCTGACCGGTGCGCAACCTTCTCTCTATACCTCCAACGGCAAGACAGTGCGCGTGCTTGCTCAGGAGAACGATAAGGCCTTCGCTCTCTTGAACGCACTGGACGAAACCCAGCGCAACCAAGCCATTCTGAACTACCGTGTGAACGATTTGGTGCTCGGACCCGGCCAGGCAGGGGTGACGATCCAACCTGAGGGACTGAAGGCGTCGGCGCTGAACGAGCCGCAACGGGCGATGCTGCTTGCTGTGATTTCAGAATGGGCCGGTATCATCAACGAGGCTTACGCCACGCCTCGCATGGCAGAGATCAAGGCCGGGCTTGACGACACCTATTTTGCATGGAGCGGACCGGCCACCCATGAGCCCGGTAAAAACGGCAGCGCCTACTACCGCATTCAAGGGCCGAAGCTTGTCATCGAGTTCTCGCCACAAGGCGTGGGCGGGGATCTAACGATGCACGTCCACACCATGTATCGCGATCCAACAAACGACTACGGCATAAAATTTACGAACATCCAATGAGAAAACTACTCTCCATCGTCGCGCCCATTTTCTTTTCGCTTCCGCTATCAGCCGCGGCTCAACAGACCGAGGTAACCGCCCGCATCGTGAGCGCCGCCGATACCTTCCTTTCGTCGCTCGAGGCCAGCCAACGTCAGCGCGTCCTCTATGTCTTCAACGACAACGAGCAGCGAGTGCGATGGTCAAACTTCCCGACGGGATTGTGCCTCGCGGCGGAATCAACTTCAAGCAGATGAGCGCTCCGCAGCGCGACGCGGCAATGAAGCTACTCGCCATTGTTCTCAGTCCCATGGGGCTTGAGAAGGTGGAGGAGATCCGGCGGGCCAACGACGATTTCAAGTCAACTGGGTCGAAGCGCGGTCCTGGAGGACGTGGCGGTCGTGCGCCGGGAGGTCCACCGCCAGGAGGTCAGAACGGTCCGCCTCCGCAGTTTGGTGGTTCCAACGGACCCGGCGGGGGCGGCCCTGGTGGTCCAGGGGGACGGCCACCTGGTGGCGATATGTTCGGAAGCGATCTTTACTACATCTCGTTCCTCGGCAAGCCTTCGACTTCCAGTCCATGGATGCTTCAGTTCGGCGGCCATCATCTCGCCTTGAACATCACGATCGCCGGAGAGAAAGGCGTGCTGACACCGACGCTCACCGGTGCGCAGCCAGCCGCCTTCAAGTTAAATGGGAAGACCATTCGCCCGATTGGAAGGGAGAGCGACAAGGGGCTCGCGTTACTGCAATCCCTGGATGATAAGCGGCGTCAGAAGGCGGTTCTCAACTACACTGTTTCCGACCTTGTGCTTGGCCCTGGCCAGGACGACAAAAAGATCGCTCCCGAGGGTCTGAAGGCTTCGGAGATGAACGCCAAGCAGCAGGCGATGCTGTTGGATGTTATTGGCGAATGGGCTGGCATCCTGAACGAGAGTTCTGCCGCCGCCCGCATGGCTGAGCTGAAGGCGGATCTGAACGAGACATGGTTTGCCTGGAGCGGCCCCGCGACCGGCGAGGCTGGAAGCAATATCACGGCGTACTATCGCATTCAGGGTCCGCATCTCGTTATTGAGTATGCGCCGCAGCACGACGAACCAACCAATCACGTGCACACCATCTATCGCGATCCTACGAATGACTACGGACGTGCGCCGGCGAAGCAATGACAAGGAAGATCGCGACCGCAATCGCCGCCGGTGTTCTTCTCTTCGGAAAAACTGCGTTTGCACACCGAATCGATGAGTACTTGCAGGCGACCATTCTCTCCCTGGAGGCAAATCGTGTCCAAGCGTCGATGCGGCTCATTCCGGGCATACTCGTCTCACCTTCTTTAATCGCCGGCATAGACAGCGATGGCAATGGTGTTTTTTCAGAGAGCGAAGAGCGAGCCTATGCTCAACGCGTGCTCAGCGACTTGTCGATCACCATCGACGGAAAGAGCGTGCAGCCGAAACTCGTCTCGTGGAGTTTCCCACGGCCTGCCCAGATGCGGGACGGACTTGGAGAAATCCACATTGGGTACACCACGGACCTGCCGTCCGGCGGCCGGAATCGAAGTCTAATCCTTGCGAATCATCACCTGAATCGCACATCGGTCTACCTTATGAACGTGCTGGCGCCGCAGGACCGTGACGTTTGCATCCTGGCGCAGAAGCGCAATGAACAGCAGTCACTCTATGAATTGGACTATCAGCAGATGGCGGCTAAGGATGCCCAGCCGCAAACGCCATGGGCTGGTGTTCCTTTATGGCTGAATGGTGTCCAGTTCTCCAGCCTTTTCCGTCTAGGTATGCGCCACATTGCCGAGGGAACTGATCATCTACTTTTTTTGCTGGTATTGCTGCTTCCCGCGCCGCTCCTAGTTTCGGGTTTGCGCTGGGGGCAGCCTACCGGGGTACGCCAAAGCCTGTCTCGAATCTTAGGCATTGTGACGGCATTTACCATCGGTCACTCCATCACACTGACCCTGGCTGCGGTCGGTGCCGTAAACGTCCCCAGCCGTCTGGTTGAGGTGCTGATCTCGGTGTCCGTTTTCGTTTCGGCGCTGCATGCCTTCCGTCCAATTTTCCCCGGCAAAGAAGCTTTGATCGCTGCTTTCTTCGGTCTCATTCATGGCTTGGCTTTCGCTGCGACGCTCGACCGTCTGGGATTTGGGCGCTGGGAGCGAGTCGCTGGTATCTTGGCATTCAACCTGGGCATTGAAACGATGCAGATGCTCGTAGTCGCAGCCATTCTGCCCTCGCTGATGCTCATGAGTAGAACACGTGCGTATCCAATTCTTCGGATCGGCGGTGCACTCTTTGCCGGAGCTGCGTCTCTGGGATGGACGGTCGAGCGACTTCTCGATGTCCAAACTCCCGTTGACACGATCGTGAACGCGTTCGCACGACATGGGCTTTTGATTGCCGTCAATCTCTTCGTGGTAAGTCTTGCATGCAGAGTTCTGGTCACTTCGCAGGCTCAGCGAATGGGTAGGTCTGGAGGGGCAAGCGGAGTGCGGAATACGACACCGCTGTTTGAAGACTCTGGATTCCGAAAGGTCTGATCTGAGGTCGGCTGAAACGGAATTGCACTTCGTCAGGTGATGCACCTAAACGCGGACCCAAAAACCTCGCTTGATCAGACCCACGCCCGCTATGAGTTCCTCGACAAGTTGACTCCGTAAAACTGAGTTTACATGCCGCTTAGTTTGCCGTTCGAACAAAGTCGGCCGCGCCGAGCACACCACATCTAACTGATTGATAGTAATAGAAAAATAGGCCCTACCACCCACCGGTGGGGCTAGGGTGTAAGTTTTCCCTGAATCATCAATAGTATGATTACGTGAGTTTCAAAAATATTACCCCTCGTTTTGGTTAAGGAGCAATGTATGCATAGGGTCGAATTTCGACCTCTTTTTTTAAGAGGCCGCAAGCCGCGCTATGGGAAGGCGTGCGCTGCGGCCGCGTTATTTCTTTTCGCGATTTTCGGATTTCAGGCACCGGCGCAAGTAAGCACCGGGACCATAACGGGCTCCCTCGCGGACACAACCGGCGCCGCCGTCGCCGGAGCAAAGATTCTGGTACAGGAAACCAACACTAATTTTGAAACCCGCACGGAGACAAACTCCGAGGGACTGTTCCGCGTTCAATCTCTTCTGCCGGGAACATACAACATTTCTTTTGAAGCGCCGGGTTTCAAGGCGTTCGTTCAAAAGGGACTCCAGCTCAAAGTCGGCGACGTGCTGCCGGTGAACGCATCCCTCGAAATCGGAAATGTCAGTGAGCAGGTTACCGTCACCAGCCAGGGCACGCTGCTGGAAACGGAAACATCCTCCACAAACACCGTTACCGAAGGCGCGACGCTTTACAAAATGCCGCTGTATCAGCGCTACGTTTTGAACACGTTGAACCTCAGCCCGGGCGTAACCATGAACGGCTATGCCTACGGCGGTTCGTTGGGTGGCTTTAATATGGCGGGTCAACGCTCCACCGGAACCACGGTTTTCGAAGATGGCGTGTTCGGCAACGATCCTCAATCCAGCACTGGAACCGACATCAAGCCGGTGGAAAATTCAGTAGGCGAAGTGCAGGTCCTCAGCGGCACGCTTCCGGCCGAATATGGCCACTCCGCGGGCGGTGTTATGACCGTATCGAAGAAGAGCGGCACGAACGAATATCATGGCGAAGCTTCGGACTTAGGGCGCACCCGCAGAATGGCTCACCGCCAGTTCTTTAATCAATACAAGACCTCAGACCCGCAACCAGGAGCGCCCGATGGCGTGCCAGCGTGGTTCATGCAAATGGACGCCAGCTTGAGCGGACCCATCTCCATTCCGAAAATCTACAACGGCAAGAACAGAACGTTCTTCTTTTTCGGTTACCAGAAGCTGATTGAAAAGAAATCTACCGCTTATACCAGCCAGACACCCACGCTGGCCGAACTCGCCGGCGATTTCAACTTCGGCGGAGTCGGCCAGGCTATATACGATCCGAACACCACGCGCCAGGCCGCTGATGGCAGTTGGTCCCGCCAGCCCATCGCCGGCAATGTTATTCCGGTGAGCCAGATGGATCCGGTCTACAGGAAGTTGCTTACCTTCAACCCGTGGCTTGCGCCCAATACGCCAGGTTCGCTGACTAGCACGGGCCCTGTGAGCAATTTCACTTGGGCGTCCAGATCGCGCACCTTCTACGACGACTACTCTGGCCGCGTGGACCATCAATTCAGCTCCACGCTCAAAGCGTACGGCAGCTACACCTACAACTACCTCAGCGGCTTGCAACGGCCGACAAGCATCGCCAATCTCGCGATGGATGGCGTCAACGGCATCAACACGCCCGCAACGCAGCAGAACGCGTCGGCGGGCATCACGAAACTATTCGGCGCCACTGCGCTAAATGACACTCGCATCGGCTTCTATCGCATCCGCAATGACACTTCTGTTCCCTCCTACAATCAGGACTGGGCCGGACAACTCGGCATACCGAACGACAGTGCGGCATTATTTCCGTCATTCAACTCCGGTACGGCGCCCAGCGGCAACAACACTGCGCCCGGGCTGGGCAGCACATATGGACTTTATGTGAACGGTCCTTCCCGTCAGATTCGTGAAACCATGACATTCCGTGATGATTTCAGCAAGATGATCGGTAAACACGCCTTCAAGTTAGGCTACGAATTTCTGGATTTCCAGGCCAACTATTTCCAATTGGGACAGCCCAGCGGTCAATTCCAGTTTGACAATATGACGGCGGGTTTGCAGGCCAACGGACAACCTGTACCGAACACCGGCAATCAGTTGGCGGGTTTGGAACTAGGTTACGTGAGGCAAGCCAACTTCTCCACCTACACCACCACCTGGCTGCCACGCGACACCGTCCACAGTGTCTATTTCCAAGACGACTGGAAGTTCTCCAAGACCATAACGCTGAATCTCGGTTTGCGCTGGTCGACCGAAAGTCCCTTCCACACCTCTCACAACCAGATCAGCAACTTCAGCCCGACCACGGTGGATCCGGTCAGCGGCCTTATGGGCGCCGTGATCCATCCCAACGGCGGGTTGAATAATCGCGACCTCAAGAATTTCCAACCGCGCTTCGGCGTGGCTTGGCATCCCGTGGACAAGCTGGTTTTCCGCGGCGGCTTCGGCATTAACACCATCGACATTCGCTTCCCGAATGCCCTGCAGCAATTCGATGAATATCAAACCTCGGTGGCCCAGCAACAAGCTCCCGGTAATCCGACGCCCCTGTACCGCTTGAGCCAGTTCCCCGGACAGCCGCCTTACCCAACTCGCGCCGACGGCAGTTCGCCATTCGTAGGCACTAACTACAGCTCACGCAACATCTACTGGATGGATCCAAATCTGCACCCCGGTTACGCCATGAACTGGAACGCCAGCCTGCAGTACCAGTTGGGTGAAAATAACCTGATCAAGTTCACCTATCAAGGCTCCGCGGGCGTTGACCTGGTGGAAAGCTGGAACAATAACGTATTCCCCACCAGCTTTGGGGCGAACAACCCAGCCTTGCGCGCCGCCGCCTTCGCCGCGCCGCAGAACTATCTGCCCTATCCGCAGTTTGGCCAGATTAACTTCATGTCGAACACCGGCCACTCCACCTATCACGCGGGCACGGTACAGTTCCAGAAACGCTATTCGCAAGGTCTGGTGCTCAACTCCTTCTACACCTATTCGAAGGCAATCAACGATTGCGATAACGACTACGGCGTCTGCTCGGGTGTGGCCCCCGTGGAAAATCGCAATTTGAACAAGGGGCGCGCCACTTATGACCGCACGCATGTGTTCGTCACCAGCGCAACCTATGACTTGCCATTTGGCAAAGGCCGGCATTTCCTGAACCACAACAAGTTCGTAGACTTCCTGGTTGGCGGTTACGATCTGGCGTGGATTCAGACTTTTCAATCGGGCAATCCCTTCAGCTTTACCTTCGCCAATAGCCCCAATAACTATTACCCGACCGCCGTTGGCAACCAGGTGCCGAACCTGAACTGCAGCAGCATTTCCATGCCGCAGTTCGGAATTGGAGACATGATCGGCGGTAACCGCTTCAACCAGGCGCTCGAAAATCCGGTACTTCCGGTGGGTTGTTTCTCGGTTCCAGCCGCATTCACGCCGGGAAATGCCGGCCGCAATATCGTTACGGGTCCAGGCGCAATGTACTCGCAAGTTTCGGCAAAGAAGAACTTTCCCATCACGGAGCGAGTCAACCTGCAATTCCGCCTGGACCTCCAAAATCCGTTCCACAACTATGGATTCAATGCGCCCGGCGGCGGAGCCAATGGCAGCGCCCTGTACGACTACAAAAATCCTCAGCTCTTTGGTAAGGTCACCGCCGACCAGACCAGCGCCTCATTCGCGGGTCAGCCGTTGATGAATCTTATGCTTCGCTTGAGTTTCTAAATCGACAGCCAAATGGAAAAGGGCGGCCGGACAGAAATGTCCGGCCGCCCTTTTTTTCTATTCCCGCGCAGGTCAGGTGAAAGTTTGAGACCTTTCGTTCGCCTTTTAGCGCAATAGTGCCTAGGTAGTATTACCGCCCTTCAGCACGGGTGCCGGTTGTTCGAAACAAGTGTTTCAGAGTAATTTTGCGCTAACTCCATGACAATACAGGGGAAATACATCCGCCCAACCCCAACAGAAAAGAACTATGTTTTTTTCCAACAGTCAATAGTATGATTGCATCAGTTTTGGGACCTTGTTGGTTCAAGGAGCAATGTATGCATGGGGTCGAGTTTTCTCATCGTTTGTTTAAGGGCAGCCTACGGCGCTGTGCGAAAGCGTGTGTCACGGCGGTCCTAATTCTTTTTACAAGTGTCTGTTTCCGGGCCTCGGCGCAGATCAGCACGGCGACGATCACCGGAACCGTAACAGACAGTACCGGCGCCGCCGTGGCTGGAGCAAAAATTCTGGTCCAAGAAACCAGCACCAACTTCGAGACGCGCTCACAAACGAACGAGGAGGGGCTTTTTCGTGTCCAGTCCCTTTTGCCAGGAATTTACAACGTGTCGTTTGAAGCGGCTGGTTTTAAGCTTCTCATCCAGAAGGGCCTCCTGCTAAAGGTCGGCGACGTGCTCCCGGTGAACGCCTCGCTCGAAATCGGACAGGTGAGCGAGCAGGTCACGGTGACCGGCCAGGGTACCCTGCTCGAGACGGAAACTTCCGCCGTTAGCACCGTAACGGAAGGGGACACGTTATACAAGATGCCGCTGTATCAGCGTTACGTTTTGAACACGTTAAACCTGAGCCCGGGCGTGACGATGAATGGCTATGCCTACGGCGGATCGCTGAGTGGCTTCAACATGGCCGGGCAGCGGTCGACCGGCACCACAGTTTTTGAAGATGGCGTGTTCGGCAACGATCCCCAATCCAAGACCGGCGTCGACATCAAGCCGGTGGAAAACTCAGTAGGCGAAGTCCAGGTGGTTAGCGGTACACTGCCGGCGGAGTACGGGCACAGCGCGGGCGGTGTTCTGACGGTATCGAAAAAGAGCGGCAGCAACGACTATCACGGCACGGCGTCCGACCTGGGACGCACCCGGAGAATGGCGCACCGCCAGTTCTTTAACCTGTACAAAACATCAGATCCGCAACCCGGAGCGCCCAATGGCGTGCCGGCGTGGTTCATGCAACTGGACGCCAGCTTGAGCGGACCCATTTCCATTCCCAAGGTCTACAACGGCAAGAACAGAACCTTCTTCTTTTTTGGCTACCAGAAGCTGATTGAGAAGAAGTCCGCCGCTTTCACCAGCCAGACGCCCACGCCCGCCCAACTCGGCGGCGATTTTACATTCGGCGGCGCCGGTCAGCCGTTGTACGATCCGGCCACTACCCGCCAGCTTGCTAACGGCAATTGGACGCGTGACCCGATTGCAGGCAACGTGATTCCGGTGAGCCGGATGGATCCAGTTTACAGAAAGTTGCTTTCCTTCAATCCATGGCTGCCGCCGAATACGCCCGGCTCGCTGACCGCCACCGGTCCGGTGAGCAACTTCACGTGGGCATCCAAATCGCGCACATTCTTCAGCGACTATTCGGGCCGTGTGGACCATCAATTTAGCTCAAGCCTCAGGGCCTATGGCAGCTACACTTACAATTTCCAAAGCGGCATTCAGCGGCCGACGAGTATTGCCAATCCAGCGTTTGACGGCGTGAACGGTATAAATACACCCTTTACCCAGCAAAACGCCTCGGCGGGCTTCACAAAATCCTTCGGCGCCACAACGCTTAATGACGTGCGGATTGGCTTCTATCGTATCCGCAACGACACATTTGTTCCCTCCTTCAATCAGAACTGGGCGGGACAATTGGGCATACCGAACCTCAGTCCGGCTCTATTTCCGTCGTTCAACACTGCGGTCCCCAGCGGCAATTCCACCGCTCCCGCGCTGAATAGCACGTACGGACTCTACGTAAATGGCCCTTCCCGGCAGATTCGTGAAACCGAAACCTTCCGTGACGATTTCAGCAAGATAATGGGCACACACGCCTTCAAGTTGGGTTACGAGTATCTTAATTTTCAAGCCAATTACTTTCAACTCGGCCAACCCAGTGGACAATTTCAGTTCGACAACATGACGGCGGGTTTGCAGGCCAACGGTCAGCCCGTTCCGAACACCGGCAATCAGCTGGCGGGTCTGGAACTAGGTTACGTGCGGCAAGCGAACTTCAGCGCTTACACCACTACCTGGCTGCCGCGCGATTCAATCCACAGCCTTTACTTCCAGGACGATTGGAAGTTTTCAAGGACCATTACCTTGAACCTTGGTCTGCGCTGGTCTACCGAAAGCCCGTTCCACACGGCGCACAACCTGGTGAGCAACTTCAGCCCGACTACGGTTGACCCGGTCAGCGGCCGAATGGGGGCGGTTATTCACCCCAACGGCGGATTAAATAACCGCTATCTCAAGAATTTTCAGCCTCGCTTTGGCGCGGCTTGGCATCCGGTCGACAGTCTCGTGTTCCGCGGCGGCTTCGGGATCAACACCATAGATATTCGCTTCCCGAACGCACTGCAACAATTCGATGAATATCAATCTCAGGTGGCGCAGCAACAGGCTCCCGGCAATCCGACGCCCCTGTACCGGCTGAGCCAGTTCCCGGGACAAGCCCCCTATCCCATCCGGTCGAACGGCAGTTCTCCGTTCGTCGGCACGAACTACAGCTCCCGCAATATCTATTGGATGGACACGGACCTGCACCCTGGGTACGCCATGAACTGGAACCTGAGCGTACAGTACCAGTCGGGCGAGAATAACCTGCTTAAACTCACCTACCAGGGTTCCGCCGGCGTGGACTTGGTGGAAAGCTGGAACAATAATGTGTTTCCCACCAGCTTCGGCGCGAACAACCCTGCGCTACGCGCCGCCGCATTCGCCGCACCGCAGAACTATCTGCCGTATCCGCAGTTCGGCCAGATTAACTACATGTCGAACACCGGCCACTCCACTTATCACGGGGGCACGGTGCAATTCCAGAAGCGCTATTCGCAAGGCCTGGTGCTCAACTCGTTCTACACGTATTCAAAAGCCATAAACAGCTGCGACAACGACTACGCCGTGTGTACGGGCGTAGCGCCGGTCGAGAATCGCAATTTGAACAAAGCCCGGGCGACGTATGACCGTAGACATATGTTCATTACCAGCGCAACCTACGACTTGCCGGTGGGTAAGGGCAGGCGCTTTCTGAACCACAATAGGTTCCTCGACTTCCTCGTCGGTGGTTACGATATCGCCTGGATTCAGAGCTTTGCATCGGGCAACCCATTCAGCTTTAACTTCATCAACAGCCCCAATAACTACTATCCGACCGCCGTCGGCAACCAGGTGCCGAACCTGAACTGCAGCAGTATCTCGATGCCGCAGTTCGGACTTGGGGACAGGATCGGCGGCAACCGTTTCAACCAGGCTTTGGAGAATCCAGTATTGCCCGTCGGTTGTTTCTCGGTTCCGGCAGCCTTCACCCCCGGCAACGCAGGCCGCAACATCGTGACCGGTCCAGGCTTCATGTACTCGCAGGTTTCGGCGAAGAAGAACTTCCCGATCACCGAGCGCGTGAATCTGCAATTCCGCTTCGACTTCCAGAATCCCTTCCACAACTATGGATTCAACGCGCCCGGCGGCGGACCCAACGGTAGCGCCCAGCTTGACTATAGAAACCCTCAGCTATTCGGTAAAATCACCGGCGACCAGACGACGGCGTCCTTTGTGGGCCAACCTTTGATGAACATAATGCTGCGCTTGAGCTTCTAGGGCGAGCTTGAGCGCAATGCCGTCAGGGCGTTCGTGAGTGATGGAGCATCGTGGGCGCTAACGCTTCCGGCTCGGAGTCAATAGATGCCGACTATCCCAGACGTTCAGCGGCCCTTTTCGTTTGTCGCGTAGACTAAACTGATGAGAATCGGAACCCGCAAAACAGGAGTCTAATGAAATAGGGAAGCGCGCGACGCACTCCCCTGAGGAAGGACAAAACATGTTTCGGCGCATCAGTCTTTTGGCTTTGGTCTTAGTGGCTGCGCTAGCTGTTGGCCGGCCGGCTAAAGCGGCCTCTTTCGGATTCGGATTCGGAGTGCCCGTGCAGTATGCCTACCCGCCAGCGTATACCTATCCTTATGCTTGCGGCCCTTATGCGGGTGCATACTGCTACGGACCAAATGCATATAGCTACCCGTATCTCAATTACGGCTTCTATGGCGGCGGTTACTACGGATATCCCTACTGGGGCCGCGGATTCTATGGGTATAGAGGTTATGGCGGATATGGCTACCGAGGAGGTTATGGCTATCGCGGTGGTTACGGCTTTGGCGGAGGATATGGTTATCGCGGCGGCTACGGCTTTCGGGGTGGTGGATACCGTGGCGGTTATGGATACCGCGGAGGCGGCGGCTATGGCGGTCGAGGCGGCGGTTTCAGTGGCCGTGGTGGTGGTGGCGGCCGGGGCGGTGGCGGGCGCCGCTAACCTTTCCCGCTAACGTCAGCCGGCTGGAAAAAAGTAAAGAAACACGATCCAGCCGGCGACACCCAACACAATGGACGTCCACGCAATCGCATTCCAGAACTTCAAGTTAATCAAAGGGGCGAAGAGGCTGAAACCGGCGCCATATCGCACAAAGAGGTTGTGGAAGTGCGAAGCTTTCGTTTTCATTGATCCTCCGAGAGGCGCTTTCACTGAATTGTAACAGTTCTTTGGCTTCCCTAAACTTTTGATATTTCGGCTTTTTACCACCGGTTGTGTGGACGGTTGTAAGATGCTTTCATGCAAGCTGTCGACGAAGCAAAAGAGCTGGCCGCTCAAAAGAGCCTGGAGTTCGTCGAGCCAGGGATGGTGGTAGGGCTCGGTTCCGGCACAACGGCAACTCATTTCATTCGGGTTCTAGGCGAGAAAGTGAAGCACGGGCTCAGCGTTCGCGGCATCGCCTCCTCGAAAACTAGTGAACAGCTTGCCAGATCCTTCTCTATTCCGATGGTCGATTTTTTTCAATGTTCTGAGATTGACGTCACTATAGACGGCGCGGATGAAATCGCTCCGGGGCTCGCGTTAATCAAAGGCGGCGGCGGAGCGCTGCTGCGCGAGAAAATCGTGGCAAGCGTTTCGAAGCGCTTCATCGTGGTCGCCGACTCCAGAAAAGTGGTCACCCACCTGGGCAAATTCCCGCTACCTGTTGAAGTGATTCCCATGGCATCCCCTATCGTGGCGAGGAAGTTGCTCGCCTTAGGCATTCCTTCCCAGGTCAGACGGCTTTCGGGCGGCTCTGACTTTGTCACCGACGAAGGGAATCTCATCCTGGACTGCGAATGCGGCGAAATAGCGGACCCGGACAAACTGGCGGCGTCTATCCGCGGGATCGTTGGAGTGGTCGAGCATGGGCTCTTCCTCGGTATGGCAAACCTCGCGCTGGTGGCCTATGGTTCAGCGGTAAGAGAGCTGTCCCGTTAGCATTTAGAGCGCGATCCAGCGGCGGCAGATGAAGAGCAATGAGCCTCCGGCGACCGCGATCCATAAAAGCGCCCCCTGGATCAGCGGCCTGGAACCGATGCTTTTGAGCGAATTCCGGGAAATACCGGTTCCGATCAGAAATAGCGTCACGGTTAAACCCTGAGTTCCCAGTTGACCCAAGCGGTGGGAGATGGGTGCATAACCTGGCAGCAGACTGCTTACCGTCGCGGCCACGCAAAACAGCAAAATGAACCAGGGCCATTGGATTTTCGCGCTGCTGCGCCTGGCAATGGCGAGCCCGAGCGACAGCGGCACAATCCAAAGCGCGCGAGCTAGCTTGACCGTCGTGCCGATGGCGAGCGCCTCGGAGCCATATTTGGCAGTTGCTCCGATGACGGAACTGGTGTCTTGAATGGCCAAGGCGGACCATAAGCCGAATTGGCTCTGGCTGAGGTGAATGGCCCAGCCGATGAGCGGAAACGCCATTAGGGCAATGGAGTTCAATACAAAGATAGTGCCAAGTGAGACCGCCATCTCTTCGTCCGAGGCGTTGGAGAGCGGGCCGACCGCTGCAATCGCGCTGCCGCCGCAGATGGCAGTGCCGGCGCTAATGAGGAATGACGGCACGCGTTTCACTCGCAACCCGCGGCCCAGCATCAGGCCGAGCACCAGTGCTGTCACGATGCTGATAGCCGTATATCGGAAGCCTGAGACGCCCACCCGAACCACTTCTCCCAGGTTCATGCCAAAACCCAGAGCCACCACGGAAGCCTGCAGCAGGAATTTCGAGAGACTATGGGTTTCAGCTAGATATGGATGCTGGAAGGAGAAGGCATAGACCAAGCCAAGCGCCAAGGCAACCGGCGGACTGACGAATCCGCTGGCCGTGATCACGAGCGCGACGAAAAAAATCTTACGCGGGTCCAACCTACGCTTGCTCCTGAATGCAGTATCAGCGGAGCAAGGCTATGACGTCCAAGCAGAAAAGCTAATGCCTCATTTGCAAAAATGACGGGGCTTGGCGGGCAAAATGAAGGAATTTATCGACGGCTGGCTCGTGCTCGGCGCCTTTGACATAGGCCAGGCAGAAGGCGCGCTGCATGGACAAGCGTTCCACGGCAACGGTTCGCAGCGTTTGCAGGCGTATTTCTTTGCCGACGGCGAGCTTCGAAACGAAGCCAACGCCCAGACCCGCTTCAACAGCGGAAATGATGGCCTCGGTGGAATCGAACTCGAACAGTATGCGGAGGCGCTTGGGCGGCAGGCCGATCTTCCGGAGCGCTATTTCCGCCACCTTACGCGAGCCGGAGCCCTGCTCGCGCAAGATGAGTGGACTGCCCGCCAGTTCTTCAGCGGTGGCCACGCCACGCTCGGCCCACTCGTGCGCGGCGGGAACGATAAGGACCAGCTCATCGTCGAAGAAGGGCTCGACTTGGATTTCGCGCTTGAGCGGAGGTCCCTCAATCATGCCGACCGCGACACGCCTTTCTATCAAAGCTTCGACAATCTGCTCGGTGTTGCGGCTAATGGCGGAGAGTTGGATGCCGGGGTAGAGTTGGGCGAATGCGCCCAACAGACGAGGCAGCAAATATTGCGCGATGGTCAGCGAGGCGCCCACGATGAGATTGCCGCTGTATTCCCCGCGAACCAGCGAAAGCGCCGTATCGGCTTCCAAGAGAAGCTGGTCAATCCGCGCGGCAAAGCCAAGCAGCGTTTCGCCGGCTCTGGTGAGCGTCACGCGGCCCCCAGTACGATCAAAAAGTTGCAGTCCTAGCCCTTCTTCGAGAGCCTTGA
>DATHIZ010000674.1:0-19511 GCA_035316385.1 Bryobacteraceae bacterium
CCGACGGTGGGGGGCGAGTGCGTGTTCGAGCGCGGCTACGACGGCAACCCGCTGGTGAATGTCTTCGCGCTGGGCGTGTTCCGGCACGATGAAATTTTTTACGGCAAGGCGACCGGCGTGGGGAATCCGGTGATTTATGTCGGGGCGAAGACCGGGCGTGATGGTATCCACGGCGCGTCGATGGCTTCGGCGGAGTTCACGGAAGAATCGAAGCAGAAGCGGCCCAATGTGCAAGTGGGCGACCCGTTCATGGAGAAGCTGCTGCTGGAAGCGTGCCTCGAAGCAATGAAGACCGGGGCGATTGTGGGCATCCAGGATATGGGCGCGGCTGGACTGACTTCTTCCACATGCGAGATGGGCAGCCGGGCAGGGACGGGCGTCGAGATCGACCTGCAGTTCGTACCGCAGCGCGAACGGGGGATGACGCCGTACGAAATGATGCTCTCTGAATCGCAAGAGCGCATGCTGATCGTGGCTGAGCGCGGGCGCGAGAGCGAAGTCTTTGCTGTTTTCAAGAAGTGGGGCTTGGACGCAGCGGAAATCGGCGTGGTGACCAGCGATGGCATTCTGCGCGTGAAGGACCACGGAACAATTTTTGCGGAGATACCGAACCGGGCTCTGGCGGACGAAGCCCCAAAGTATAACCGGCCGTACACGACGCCTCTGCGAACGGCTCCGCTCGAAGGACCTCCCTTACGCAGTACAGATTTGGGCGCGGATCTGAAGGCGCTGCTGGCTTCGGCGGACCTATGCAGTAAACGGTGGATCTACGAACAGTACGACTATCAAGTGCGCACGAATACGCTGGCTGGGCCGGGAGCCGAAGCAGCGATTGTGCGCATCAAAGAGACGAATACGTCGATTGCGATGTCGCTGGATGGAAATGGACGCTATTGCGCACTGGATCCGCGCGAAGGCACGAAGCTGATTGTGGCGGAATGCTGCCGGAACCTTTCGACGGTTGGCGCTTTGCCTATTGCCACCACGAACAATCTGAATTTCGGCAATCCGGAGCGGCCGGAGATCATGGCGCAGATTGTGGAGTCGATTGAAGGGCTGGCGGAAGCGTGCCGTTTCTTCGAGGTGCCGGTGACTGGCGGGAATGTCAGTTTGTACAACGAGACTTTGGGTACTCCGATTTTCCCGACACCGGTAGTTGGGATTGTCGGAACGTTGGGAACAGCGCTGCCGATTGGTATTCCGTTCCAAAGAGCTGGAGCTACGGTGCTGCTCCTGGGCGGTCTGGGTACACCCGCGCTTCAGGAAATGGGCGGCACGCAGTACGTCAAAACGATCTATGATTCGTTGTGGGGCGTACCGCCGAAGCTCGATATGGATTACGAGAAGCGCGTTCAGGCGACCATTCGTGAACTCGTTCGCGAGCGGGCCGTTGAATCGGCGCATGATGTCGGCGAGGGCGGCTTAGCGGTGGCGCTGGCCGAATGCTCTTTTGGGCCTATGGATATTGGCGCGGACGTCCGGCTCGAATCGGACTTGCCGGCGGAGACGCTGCTGTTTCACGAAGGGCCGTCGCGCGTTCTGGTTTCCACTGGAGATCCCGAGAAGATTTTCGCGGCGGCGCGGAAAAACAATGTCCAAGCGCTTGTAATTGGCGCTACACTCGAGTCGAGAGTGACAATCCGTAACCGGAACGAAATCCTCGTAGATCTCGCAGCCGGTGAGTTGAAAACTGTTTGGGCCAACGCACTGGAAGGCCTGCTCCATCACCCCCCACCAAAACTTAGTTCCGTCTAAACCATGCTTGATTGCGAGACCATGCCTGATTGCGAAGAAGACGATTCTTTCGAAGATTTGCCCTTCGATAAGCTTCACGAAGAGTGCGGGGTTTTCGCACTGTACGGCCATCCAGAGGCAAGTAATCTAGTTTATCTGGGCTTGTATGCCTTGCAGCACCGCGGGCCAGAGAGCGCGGGCATGGCGTCGAGCGATGGGCGCACGATTCACAGTTTCCGGAAGTTGGGGCATGTTGCCGACATCTTCACGCCGGACGTTCTGAATCAGCTGCCGGGCGATCTGGCGATTGGACACACACGCTATTCGACGGCTGGTGATACCAGTCTGCGAAATGCGCAGCCGCTGTCAGTGCGGTGTAGTAAAGGGCAAGTGGCGGTAGCGCATAACGGCAACCTGACCAATGCCATCGAATTGAGACGCGAGCTCGAAGAAGATGGATCGATCTTTCAATCGACCAGCGACACCGAAGTCGTTTTGCACCTGGTAGCGCGTTCGCGGGAACGCACGCTGGCGGGCGCGCTGCGGGATGCACTGCTGCAGATTGAAGGGGCTTTCTCCCTGGTGTTTCTGGCGGAGGATCGCATTATTGTGGCGCGCGACCCGCATGGTTTCCGGCCGCTGGCGATGGGCCGTTTGGAGTTGCCCGATGGGAAGATCGCGACCGTCTTTGCTTCAGAGACTTGCGCCTTCGATTTGATCAACGCAAAGTATACCGGCGATGTGCTGCCGGGGGAGATGGTGATCATCGGTCCGGAAGGCATGACGCGAGAGTTTTACACGACTCCGCAAAAAACCGCGCACTGCGTGTTCGAGCACGTTTATTTTTCGCGGCCGGATTCGATCGTATTCGGCAAACCGGTGGAGGAATCGCGTGAACGAATGGGGCGGCTGCTGGCGCGGGAACATCCGGTGGAAGCGGATGTGGTTGTGCCGGTTCCGGATTCAGGGGTGGCGGCGGCGATCGGTTATGCCTCGGAATCGGGGATTCCGTACCGGCAGGCGTTGATCCGTAATCACTACGTCGGGCGCACGTTCCTGGAGCCATCGCAAGCGATCCGGGATTTCGGCGTCAAGCTGAAGCTGAACCCGATTCGCCATCTGCTCGAAGGCAAGCGCGTCATTCTGGTGGACGATTCGATTGTGCGTGGGACAACCAGCAAGAAGATTGTCCGCATGGTGCGCAATGCCGGCGCGAAGGAAGTGCATTTGCGAATTTCCTGTCCTCCTACCATTTCGCCCTGTTATTACGGCGTAGACACCCCCTCGCAGAACGAGCTGATCGCCGCGAACAGTAACATCCGCGAGATAGAAGCGTTTGTCGAGGCCGATTCGCTGGCGTACTTGTCGCTTGCATCACTTAGTGACTCGGTTGAAGACAAGGCGCAGCGCTTCTGTTATGCGTGTTACACGGGAAAGTATCCAACGCTGGTGCGGGCTGACGAAATCAGGATGGCGAAGGCGGGTTGCTGTTAGAAATAGAGTGACGCGATACAGAATTATGCGTTCAGGCGCTTACGCTTCTGGCTCTGTTTCTGTATTTCGGTGGTGTTAGAAAATTTGAGTAGCGCTGGAAATTTTGGATGCCCTCAGGGCTTGGGCTTCACTTTTTGGCTCTAATTCGTTAAGAATTAGCTGGCGCAGGTGTTCTGTCACAGTGCCGCGGTCTTTGAGCGCCAGATGCGCGGTCTCGATCGGCTTTAGAATACGCAGCGTGACGTTTGCGGAGAGCACTACACCCGCGCCATACGGCAGGGCTTCCCGCGCGCCAATCAAGACCATAGGAACAATGGGAACGCCAGCGCGAATAGCGATATAGGCGGCGCCTTCTTTGAAAGACTGCAGTACGCCGTCTTCCGTGCGGCCACCTTCGGGAAAGATCAACAGCGAAATTTTCTTCTGCTGAATGACTTCGGCCGCCCGCTGCATGGTTTTTACGGCTGCGCGCGGATCGCCCAGCGGAACCGAGATGTGACCGGCGCTACTGAGGTGCGTTCCGAGTAAGGGAATTTTGAACAGACCGCTCTTGGCTAGAAAGCGGAATTGCGAGGAGAGATTTGCCAGAACGACCGGTGTATCCATGTAGCTGGTATGGTTCGAGACATAGACGTAGCTGGCAGAAGGATCAATATGTTCGAGCCCTTCCACCGTTACGTGGAGTCCGCTTCCGGCCAGCAGAGATTTAGCCCAGACATGAGCTAGCCAGGCCTGCTTGCGTCCCGTGGAATCGAAAAAGGACACAACCAGGCTAATTAGTCCGAAAAAGATGGTGGATACGATGATTGTTGTATCCGCCACCAGTAAGCCACGCAGCCATCTCATTCAAGCTTATTCTACGAGAGCGGCGCGGGCTTCCCCAACAATGATGAGTGATCCGGTAAAAAAAACAGTGGCTTCGCGGGGCGCGGTGCGAGCAATCCCGATTGCTTCCGCGATCGTTTCCACAATGGTCGCGTTGGGGTGGCTTGTTACGTCAAGAATGGCTTCGGGCCGGAGCGCCCTCGGAAAAGCCGCTGCGGTGACTATAAGATGATCAGCCAGCGGAAACAATTGTGTAGTTACTTCCTCTATCGCTTTGTCGCGCATGGCGCCATACACTAACCAAACCGGCCGCCCGGCGCAGAACTCGCGAATGTAAGCTGCCAAGGCTGCCGCGCCTGCCGGATTATGGGCACCGTCCAGCACGAAGGCCGGATCACGCGAAATTAACTCCAGGCGGCCTGGCCAATGCACGTTCCGTAAGCCCGACTGAATCGCAGCGGTATTCAAACCCGAGCGCAGGCAGGCTGCAACCGCAGTTTTGGCGTTATCAAGTTGATGACGGCCCGGGAGCGGGCATTCATACGGAACGCCCTCGACAGTGAACTTGCAGCCGTGCGGAGTGAACTGCACGCCCGTGGACGGAAGGAAAGCAGTGTCGATGACTTCGCAGTTGAGTTCGCGTGCCCGGCCTAAGATGACGGTGTTGGTCTCGACCGTCTGCGGTGCAATGACGGCGGGTACTCCGGGCTTCAAGATGCCAGCCTTCTCCCAGGCTATGGATTGCAGCGTATTGCCGAGGAAAGCTTCATGGTCATAGGCGACGGGAGTGATCACGCATAACTCCGGCGCGATGACGTTAGTGGCGTCCAGGCGGCCGCCCAAACCCACTTCAATGACACTGATCTGGCAGCGCTCTCGAAAAACGAGGAGCGCCATGGCGGTGATGGTTTCAAAGTAAGAGGGATGAACGTCGATCACCTCCTCGCGCAAGAGTCGTTCGGCCACTTCATGCACGGTATCAAAGGCCTGGGCGAATTCGGCGGTTGTGATGGGTTGGCCATCGATTTGAATCCGTTCGGTTGGTTCTACCAAATGGGGAGATGTATAGAGGCCGGTACGCCATCCGGCGGCACGCAACGCATTCGCGATCATCGCGCTGGTGGAGCCCTTGCCGTTGGTTCCGGCGACATGCACGAAGCGTTGCCCGCGTTCGGGATTTCCCATCCCAGCCAGCAGCGTCTGCATTGGCTCGAGGCCGAGTTTCATGCCCGGTTTGAGTTCGTTGCCGAGCGAGTAAAGGTATTGTACGGAATTTGGATAGCTCAATTTGCCTTCAGACGGTAGTGCCGGTAGCAAAAGCGCGCCAGGATGAAGAGTAGGATGCAACCACCAAGGAGCTTTGCTTCAAACCACCATACCCATTTTATGTCGGAGGTGGGAAGGAATGAAAAAGCGATGGCAACACAGGAAACGAAGAATCCGCACAGGGCGGGGAACTTCTGGCCGAACTTCCAAGCGGCGGCGAACATGTATAGAAACGGAATGAATAATGAGACGACGGTCAAATCCACGGTGACTTGATAGGCCCCGCGGAATGTTTCGCCAAGCTGGCTAACGATCAGCAGGAGCGCCGCGCCTGCTCCCAACAGCAGAATGGAAATGTACGGCGTCCCATAGCGCGGATGCAGCTTTGCGAAAGCCGGCGGCAGCATGTTTTCGATGCCCAAAACAAAAGGCAGGCGCGCGCAGGCGCCTACATAGGTGCCCAATTGGCCGCCTACGCTCATGAGAATACAAACGGCGATGGTGAGCGGCACCCAATCCCAACCAAGCAGGCTGGCGGCTTGCCGGCCGGCTTGCGCGAGTCCGATGACGGGGCTGACAGCGGCGGGAGGGAGGAAGACGAGAATCGCGCTAGTGGCGGAAATGTAAAACAACGAGACTAAGACGGCGCTGATCCAAGTGGCGCGGAAAATGTTTTGGCGCGGGTTGCGCACTTCGCCGGACAGGATAGGGCTCAGTTCCAGACCGGTCATCCCCATGGCGAGTTGCGACCAGAAATTCAATTTACCGAGATTCCATTCCGGCGCCAGATCGAACTTCGTGGCCGGTGCGTGATGGAATAGAGCCGCGGCAGCCGAGAAAACCAGAATTCCGCCAATCAGGTACGCGCCGATACCGCCGAAGTTGTCCACCCACTTTGCAACACCCATGCCGACATAGTTCACGGCGACGATGCCGATTAAGAGGACGAGCGCGCAGGGCAGAATAAAACCCGGATTTTCAGCCAGCGCCGCAAGGCGGGCGCTGAAGGCGTAGGCGATCATGCCGACCATGGAGATCAATACGCCCGGTATCCAAAACAGATTGTTCCAGTAATAAAACCAGCCGCAGGCAAATCCGTGCCACTCACCGAAGGCTTCGCGCGTCCAAATATAAAGGCCGCCTTGCTCAGGAAAGCGTTTGGAAAGGTTAGCGACCACGAAGGCGGAGGGAATGAGGAACAGGGCCGCAGCGAGCAACCACAGGACGATGGTCCCTGGTCCGACGTGCGCGGCTACGCCTATCCAGCGGGTGCTGACAATGGCGGCGATATTGAATAGAACCAAGTCACGCAGACCCAGTTCTTTGCGAATCGCGGTTTCCACGCCGGGCACTCGATTTTCGGGCATTAGCGCTTGGAGGGCGTAAGCAGCGGCTGGATGAGCGCAAATACGTCGCGAGCGATGATTTCATTCCCCTGGCTGTTCGGATGAATTCCATCCGGCTGCATCAGACCTGGGCCCCGGTAGACATGCAGCAGCAGAAACGGCATGAGAGGCAGTTTGTATTTCGCGGCGAGGGTCGGAAAGATTGCGGTGAAGGGCTTCACGTAGTCGGGGCCGTAGTTGGGCGGCAAGGTGATGCCCAGGAGGACGACGGGGATTTTGGCGGCTTTCAGGAGCGCGATCATCTGATCCAGATTCTCTTGCGTGGATGTGACGGGGATGCCACGCAAGCCGTCATTGCCGCCGAATTCGAGGAGCACCAGCGCCGGATGGACGGCGATCACGTTATCAATCCGGGCGAGACCATCGGTGGTGGTGTCACCGCTGACGCCCTGGTTATCGATCCGGTAGAGAAACGGTGAACGATCCAGTAAATCTTGCAGGTGCTCCGGGTAGCTTCGTCCCGAGACGCCGGCCGTGAGGCTATCGCCGAAAGCCACGATTACCGGGCGGTCGTCGCGCGATTGCGGTGGGGCTGTTGTGGGAGTGGGGGAACTTTCGGGCGCCGCCGCACGTTGTTCTTGTTTAGGGCTGCAAGCGCCGGTAAGCAGTGCGCAGATGAAACAGGCTGCAACAATTGAATTAGATCGCCGTTTTTCCACACCTATAAAGTGACATGCCTGCCTCTACCGATTTGCCAGACGCTATAGAAGTACACAATTTATGGAAAACGATTGAGAATCCGCCGAGCCGCGTCGAGATTTTGCGCAACATCAATTTCACGGTTCCGCATGGGCAGTTTCTGGCCATTATGGGCGCGTCAGGCAGCGGGAAAAGTACACTGCTAGGGCTTCTCGCGGGGCTGGACACGATCACTTCGGGCAGCATTGTCCTGGATGGCACGGATATCACGAATTTGGGCGAGGACCAATTGGCGCGGCTGCGCGGGCGCAAGATAGGGTTCGTCTTTCAGTCGTATCAATTGGTGCCTACACTGACTGCGGAAGAGAACATCCTACTGCCGGCCGAATTGAGCGGACTTAACGGACAGCCGCGTGTCCGCGCGCGGGAGTTGCTGGAGCGTGTAGGGCTGAGCAATCGCGGACATCATTATCCCGTGCAGCTTTCGGGCGGCGAGCAGCAACGCGTGGCCCTGGCGCGAGCATTCATCACGCAACCACCTATCCTGATGGCGGATGAGCCCACCGGCAATTTGGATAGCGCCAACGGCCAGCACATCTTGGATCTGCTGGTGAAGCTGAACCGGGAGGAGAAAACAACTCTCGTTCTGGTGACACACGATCGTAGACTTGCCGAATTCGGCGACCGCATTCTCACGCTGCGCGATGGTGAAGTGTTGAGCGACGAAGTCACCCGGGTGGGTGCGTAGCTGTGTTCGCGCGTACCGCATCCAAAATCGCATGGCGGGAGTTGCGCGCGGCGCCCGGAAAATTTGTGTTCGTGGTGCTTGCCGTGGCCATCGGCGTAGCGGCATTGAGCGGCGTGAAAGGCTTTGGCTACGCGTTCCGCGGGATGCTGCTGCGCAATGCCAAGCAGTTGATTGCGGCGGATGTTCAGGCGCAAGTATTCGATCTGCCCACGCTCGCCCAGATCAAGCAAATGGAAGCGATCGGCAGGCGCTATGGAACTCTGACGCGCGCGACGGAGACCGTTTCGATGGCGGGGTCGAACCGGGAGCATGTTCCGCAGATGGTTTCCGTCAAAGCGGTGGACCCGGCGGTTTACCCGTACTACGGCGCGCTGAGGCTCAAACCTGCTCAGCCGCTTGCCGCGCTGCTAAAGGACGATTCATCGGTGGTCGTTACGCCGGAGTTGTTGATGCGGCTGAAGGTTTCGCCTGGAGACATGATTCGACTGGGCGGGAAAGAGTTTCACGTGACCGGGACGCTGGTGACCGAGCCTGACCGGCTGGCCTCCGGCTTCGGACCGGGAATGCGCGTGCTGATGAGCCGCGCGGCGCTCGAGAGAACCGGTCTGATTCAATTTGGGAGCAGGGCGGGGCAGCGCTTTCTATTTAAGCTGAAGCCGGGCGCCGATTTGGATGTTGTCAAGCCGCAGATTCAAGCCGTGTTTCACCGTGTGTACCTGAGCGACTACCGGGAGGGAAGTCCGGCAGTGGGGAAAGCGATTGATAACACCACCACGTTCCTGAGCCTGATCAGCTTGATTGCCTTGATTGTCGGCTCGTTGGGCGTGGCGATGGCGATGCATTCGCACCTGCAGCAACGGTTGGACACGATTGCCGTGATGAAGGCGGTAGGCGCGCGGGCGAATCAGATTATGCAGATCTATCTGATTCAGACGCTGTGGCTGGGAATTGCGGGTGGACTGATTGGCGTGGCGATTGGCGCGGCGGTGCAGAAGTCCTTCCCGTGGCTGATCAAGCGCATTTTCGATTTACTGCCCGAGGTGCCATGGGACTGGTCGTTCAGCTTGCAAGGCATGAGCCTGGGCGTCCTGGCGACGCTGCTGTTTACCGTACCGCCGCTGCTCAGTATCCGGACAGTCCGCCCGAGTCTGATATTCCGGCGTAACATGACCGATGCCACCGTGGACAGCCGCAAGCACTGGCGCGAGAAGCTGCCGAGCTGGATTGGCGCGTTGCTGATTCTGGTGGGCTTTTGTTTTATTGCGGTGTGGTTGAGCGGCTCCTGGAAGATGGGGCTGTATTTTATGGCAGGACTGACCGCGAGCATTCTTTTGCTGGCGGGCGTCGCAAGCCTACTGCTGATGGGCATGCGGCGCATTGTAAAGAAGTGGAACCGGCGTCTGCCCCCGTCTTTCCGGCATGGCTTTGCGAACCTGTACCGCCCGGGCAGCCAGGCTCGATCGGTCCTGATGGCACTGGGCGTCGGCGTGATGTTTACGTTGAGCACCTACCTGCTGCAGCGCACGGTGCTGCGGGAAGTGCAAAGTGAAGGCCCGGGCCGCGAAGGAAATTTGTTTCTGCTGGACGTTCGCAACGCGGCGGAAATCAGCAAGCTGATTGAATCGCAGCCGGGGGTAGCGGGTAAAGTGCAATTGGCCGGATATGTGGTTTCGCGCATGGTGGAGAAGAACGGTGTGCCTACCGATGGGTTGGCATTGAGCAAAGAACGAAGGGATCAGCTGCAAACCGTCCGGATCACCACCGCGAAAGCGATTCCGGACGGTCTAGCGATAAAGGATGGCACGTGGTGGCCAGCGGACACCGCAACCACGCAACTGGCGGTTTCTGAACAGGCTGAACGCGACTTTAAGTTAAAGGTGGGCGACCGCCTGCGTTTCCAGGTGGCCGGACGAACCATGGATGCGCCGCTGGTGGCGGTGTTCCGGCGCAAGGAGCGCGCGCCGGTGCGCTATGACCTGGTATTTCCGCAGGCAGCGATGAAGGGCTTGCCGGTTGTCTATTTCGGGGCCGTGCATGTGGATTCGGCGCAGATTCCGCACGTGGAGCAATTGATTTTCGATAAGTTTCCCACGGTCACGGTGATGAACCTGGCGGATGTGCTGTCGCGGATTCAAGAAGCGGTGGACCAAGTGGCGCTGGTGGTTCGGTTTTTGGCGCTGTTTGCGGTGCTTGCGGGTGTTATTATTCTGGCGTCGAGCGTGGCGGGCACGCGGTACCGCCGCATTCGGGAAGTGGCGATTCTGAAGACGCTCGGTGGAACCAGGGGCCGCATCATCGGGATCTTTTCGGTGGAGTTTTCCATTTTGGGCGCAATCGGAGGCTTGGTAGGCGGCGTGCTGGCGAATGTCTTTGCGCGGATTGTCGCGGACAAATTCATTGATGCATATGTCGACTTCGATTGGGTTTCGCTGCTGGTGACGGTAGTGGGCACGGCGCTGCTGGCCAATGCCGCCGGATGGCTGGCCAGCGCGCGGATTCTGAACCAGCGTCCGCTGGAAGTTCTGCGTGGCGAGTAGGCGTTCACAGCTTTCCAAAGAATATTCCTTTCCAATAAGCGCAGCGAATGCAATCGGTTGCGGGAATGGGCGCGTCTATTGGGCCAGTGCCTATGTGTCTCCAGGCGCCTATGTTGGAGGCAATGAACAAAGACGAACTTGCCAAACGGCTGGCGCGGGAATCGCATCGCTCATTAGCCGAAGCCGCGGATGATGTCGATACGTTGGTCTACCGTTTACTCAAAGGCCTCAAGCGGCCGCCCGCGATAGTGCGCAAGGAGCGCGTGAAGAGCGTGGCGGCACCGTTCCCGCATCCTCGCGCGGCGACGCCCAAGGACAAATCGTGAATAGGCACGTGCGCGGCCGCGCGCTGCTGCAGGTGATTGATTGCTGCCTCCGCGAAGGGGCGTCTATCGAAATCGACGGGTTAGGCCGTTTCCAGCTCGACTCGGAAGACGAGGTGGTCTTCGAGCCAAATGAACGGAGCCGCGTCTTTCTGGCGTATGCCAAAGAAGATCGGGCCAAGGTCCGAAAACTCTCGGCAGCGTTGCACGCGGCGGGATTCGAGCCCTGGATGGACGAGGAGAAACTTTTGCCTGGGCAAAATTGGCCGCGCGCGATTGAGAGGGCGATCGAGTTGTCGGATTTTTTTGCCGGATGTTTTTCGCGGCGGTCGATAGCCAAGCGCGGGCATTTTCAATCGGAGCTAGCCTACGCGCTGGATATTGCGCGACGCGTGCCCCAGGAAGAAATATTCTTTATTCCTGTCCGGCTGAATGCGTGTGAACTACCGCGGAACATCGCCAATACGGTTCAGTATGTGGATCTTTTTCCCGACTGGGAGCGCGGCGTTCATGCACTCAGCAAGTCGATTTGGCAGGAAAGCCGGGAAAGAAGAGCCGATAGAAGGCAGCCGAGATAATAGCTCAGGGCTTGCCTATCTTTTTCTTCGCTTCTCCGGCCAGTTTTGAATCGGGCGCCAGTTGAATCACCTTTTGAAACGCGAGTTTGGCTTCGTCTTTGTGCTTCAACTTATGTTCTGCTTCGCCTACTTTGAAAAAAGCTTCCGGGGAACTGGGATTGTAACGGGTGGCATCCCGATAGCGGTTTAATGCGGCGCGGAAATCGTTTTTGTGCCAGTAGAAATCGCCAACCTTGATGTTACGGTCGGATTCCATGGGGTTGAGCACGTATGTTCTGGGCGCTACGGAGGCGTCTTCTTCCGGCGGATCGCCTGGATTTGACTGCGCCGGGGCGGCGGGTTTCGGGGCAGATTGGGCCTGGCCCGGAGGTGTGACCACAAGCAGCAGAGCGGCGGCAAACATGAGTGAAAACATGCGTGTCACAATTGAATTATAGCTGCCGATGGAACCGGAGAATACGCGCAGAACGCGCACGGCGGGATCCGTGCGCTTTGCGCTGCATGAGAAAGTAGCGCAGCTTCCTACCCGGCCGGGCGTTTACCTTTACAAAGACGCACACGAAAAAGTGATCTACGTGGGCAAGGCGAAGAATATTCGCAGCCGCGTGAGGAGCTATTTCAACGACGACCGCCTGGCGGAAGCGAAGACGGGAAGGCTGATCGCCGAAGCCTGGGATATCGACTTTATCGAGGTCGATAACAACAAGGAAGCGCTGGCGCTCGAGAATAATCTCATCAAGCAGTACAAGCCGCGTTTCAATATCCTGCTGCGCGACGATAAGACCTACCCTTACATCAAGCTCACCAATGAGAAGTATCCGAGGGTGTATGTCACGCGGCGGATTTTGAAGGACCGGGCTGAGTATTTCGGGCCTTTCTTTCCGGGAAATTTAGCGCACCGGTTGGTTCACTTCATCCACCGCCACTTCAAGGTGCCTTCCTGCAAGATCGATTTTTCCCGGCATCACACACACCCCTGTTTGCAGTACCACATCCATCGCTGTCTGGGGCCTTGCGCGGGGTTGACAACGGATGAGGCTTATAGCGCGGCGGCGCAGGATGTGCGCTTGTTTCTCAGCGGCAGGCATCGCGATTTGGCGCAGGATTTGGAAAGGCGCATGAACGCGGCCGCGCAGGATATGCGCTTTGAGGAAGCTGCCAGCCTGCGCAACCTGACCACCACGGTTCGCGAGATGGAGCAGAAGCAGAAGATGGCCGCCGCCGAAGGCGACGATTGCGACATTCTGGCTTACCACGCCGAAGCTCCCCTGGTGGCGGTGAATCTGTTCCACTTGCGCAATGGAAAGATTGTGGACCGGCGGGAGTTTTTCTGGGAAGACCAGGAAGAATTCGAGCCGGCGGAGTTTTTCGAGGCGCTGCTGAAGCAGGTTTACTTCAACAACCTGTACGTTCCGAGCCTGATTCATATTCCGGTGGAAATTGAAGACAGGCAGGATTTAGAGGACTTTCTTTCGGAAGCACGAGGCCGGAAAGTGGAAATTGCAACGCCGCAGCGGGGCACGAAGAAAGCTTTGCTCGACCTGGTGGAGACGAACGCGAGCCACAGCTTCACCCAGCGGTTCCGCGTTTTAAAGCCGTCGTCAAAAGCGATTCAGGAAGCTGTGCAGGACGCTTTGAATCTTCCAGTGGCGCCGCGCCGCGTTGAATGTTTCGATATTTCGCACATTCAAGGAACCGATAAGGTCGCGAGCATGGTGGTTTGGGAAGACGGCAAGATGAAGAAATCCGACTACCGGAAATTCATCATCCGGACAGTGGTGGGTAACGACGATTTTGCCTCCATGCGCGAAGTGATCACGCGGCGCTATTCGAAGTTGCAGGAAGAAAAGCTGCCGTTCCCCGGCCTGGTGCTGGTGGATGGCGGTCTTGGACAGTTACACGCGGCTGCGGATGCGCTGGAAGCCATCGGAATCACCGACCAGCCGCTGGCGTCCATTGCGAAGCGCGACGAGTGGATTTATGTTTACGGGCAAGAGGACGAGCCTATTATCCTGGACAAGTTCTCTCCGATTTTGCACCTGGTGCAAACGATTCGCGATGAAGCCCACCGGTTCGCGGTCACGTTCCACCGGACGCGGCGAAATGCGCAGAGGCTGACGTCGGAGATGCATGAGATTCCGGGTGTGGGGCCAAAGACCGTGGAGAAGTTGTTGCGAACGTTCGGAAGTCTGGAACGTGTGCGGCAAGCATCGCAGGAGGAATTGGCGCGAGTCGCGGGCGCGGCGGCGGCGAACCGCATGCGCACGTATTTTGCAGCAAACCCCAGCCGCAATCCGCTGGTGCAGATCGCTCCGGCGCAGGAAGTTGGGGAGGTAGAGGTTGTGGAAGCTTCCGAGAGCGAGTACGTCGGATAAGTCTTTACATCACCGGCCTCGGCGAAGACTGGAGCGGGGCGCCTTCCCTGATTTCGTCTGTTGCCCGGCGGACGACCATGTCTCCGGCGCGCAGATTGCCCGACACCTCGATTGAATCGCCGTCTGACGCGCCTTTTACAACATCGACCCACTCGGCGCGTCCGTTCTGATTCCGTACGATGAAAGTGCGTTCGGTCGTAGTGACCACGCTGGTTTTGGGCACCAGCAGCGATGGCCGCGAACGCCGGACCGGCCACTTTACGGATGGATACATGCCGGGAGAAAGTGAGCCGTCCCGGTTCATAACGTCCATTTCCACGGCCATCGTGCGCGTTCTCTGATCGAGAGCGTGGGAGATTCGCGCGATCGTTCCGGAGTAATTGCGTTGCGGCAAAGCGGGAACATGGAAATCGACCTTTGCCCCTTTGACGATGCCGGCGACACTTTCTTCCGGCACTGCGACCACAAGGCGAAGGTGGGACACCTGCTGAATCACGAGCAAGACCGGATCAGCGCCCGGGCCTACGAGAGCGCCGGGATGAACGAGCCGGTCCGTGACGACGCCGTCGAAGGGCGCCGTAATGCGGAGATAGCCTTCGAGGTCTTTTTGCGCGCGTGTTGTGGCCTCTGCAGCCATGCTGGCCTGACGCTTCGATTGGACCAGCGCCTCCATTGCCTCAACCTGTTTTTGCGCCTGGATCAGTTCATTGCCGGCAATCGCCCCCGGCGTTTCGGCGGCCTTCCTCAGGCGCTCATACGTACTTTGCGCTGCGGCCCGCTGCGCTTCTGCTTGCAGCCGGTCCGATTCGGCGGCGTGGACCTTCGACTCAGCCTCGGCGATGTGGGCCATCATTTCCGGAGCAGTGATGTCGGCCAGAAGTTGCCCCTGCTTCACATTACTACCGCGATCGACCAGGACGCGATCGACGTAACCGGGAACTTTCGCATGCAGGGAAACGCTCTGAAACGGTAGGAATTCGCCCGGCAGTTCAACCGTCTGCGAGATGGGCTTCGAAACGATGGGTACAAGCTCCGTCTTCTGCGCCCAGGCGATCGCCAGCGCTGCCGTGAAATATGCCAGGAGGTATTTAGTGCGCTTCATAGTACCGGCTTTGTGGGTCCATCGGGTTGAGAGATGCAGATGTGTTGGATGCTCTGCGCTGAAGAATCGCGTAGATAGAAGGTAAGACGGTCAAGGTAGTGAAAGTCGATAGAATCAAGCCGCCGATTACTGCGCGGCCCAGCGGAGCCGATTGCGATCCGCCTTCACCCAATCCAATCGCAATGGGCAACATGCCGAAGATCATCGCGGCCGCGGTCATCAGGATTGCCCGCAGCCGCTGCGCTGCGCTCTCCTGAATGCTTTCGAGCGTGGTGCGGCCCTCAGCGCGCGCGTGCTCGGCGAAGGTGACCAAGAGAATGGAATTTGCCACCGCAATACCGGTGGCCATGATTGCTCCCACAAATGACTGCACGTTTACGGTAGTCCCAGTGAAAACGAGCATTAGCAAGACGCCGCACAAGACGGCGGGAATGGTTAAGACAACCGCGAGCGCCAGGCGGACTGATTGAAAATTTGCCGACAACAGAAGGAAGATGACCAGTACAGCCAAAAGCAGGCCGGTACGTAGGCCGGAGAGAGTCTGCCGCAGAGGCGGAATTTCGCCTCGCAACACTACGCTCACGCCTTTCGGTGGATCGCCGGCTAAGGAAAGAGCTTGATTTAGCTTGCCCGCCGCCTCGCCCAGGGTCAGGCCATGAATATTGGCTGTCAGGCTAACTACATGCTGTCCGTTATAGCGCTCGATGAGGCCGGGCATTGTGCCAAGTTTGAGCGCGGCGATGTCAGTGAGACGGGTTTGGGTCCGACCGTCCTGCATGACGGGTACGTTGCCGACGCTTTCCGCGCTCTGCATGCGGTTCTGAGGGAGTTGTACCTGAATCTGAAAGGCGTTTCCGGAGTTCGGATCGCGCCAGTAGTTAGGTTGGGTGAAGCGGGATGAGGATGTAGCCGGCACTACGGAGCGGGTGACGTCGGCCATCGTGAGACCGAGCTGACCAGCGCGGTTGCGATCTATATCGATGTCCAGAGTTGGGAAATCCGCGGCCTGGGCAAATTGAAGATCGCGCAAAAACGTCAGCTTTGCCATTTGCGCGCGGACCTTCTGCGCATATTTATAATCGTCCTGAAGACTGATGCCCTGCACGGCCACTTCGATGGGCGTCGGCGAACCGAAGCTCATTACCTGCGTGACAATATCACCTGCTTCAAAGGAGACATGGCATTCCGGTAACTGCTTCTTCAGGCTTTCGCGCAGCTTCTCACGGAGAGCTTCTCCCCGCGCCGTGCCGGCCTTAACTGCGAGCTGAATGATGGCTTCCTGCGGGCCGCTGGTGAACAGGTGAATCAGATCTACCGGATAGCTGGACGGTACGACGCCCACGAAGTCGCTGGTGATCTCCACGTTATCCGGTCCGATTTCCCGATGAATTACATCGAGGGCGCGAAGAACCATGCGCTCGGTTTCTTCAATTCGGGTTCCGGTGGGCGCCCGCAGACGAATGCGTAGCAGCGGAGCATTCGCCTCGGGAAAAATCTCGGTTCCCATGCGCGGGAAAAGAATCCATACGATTCCGATTGTGATCACGAGGTAACCAATGACTAGCGGCCAGCGGAACCGCAACACGCCGCGTAGATACTGCTCGTAGAACGACCTTATGCGTCCAAAGAAACCTTCGTGCTCCTCTCCGGGATGCTTTTTCTTCATTAGCCAGGTAGAAAACACCGGAACCAGGCTGCTGGACAGCAGGTAGGACGCAATCATCGAGAATGCGACTGCCAGTGAAAGCGGGACAAATAGCTGCCGTGCAGCGCCTACCATGAAGAATGACGGAACGAAAACCGCCAGGATGCAAAACATGGAGAGCAGGCGTGCCATTGCGGTGCGGCTGCACGCATCCACAACCGCGCGTGCCCGTGAGACGCCCGGAAGCATACGCGTGTGGATGTTCTCGATCTCGACCGTCGCTTCATCGACCAGAACGCCCACTGCGAGTGCGAGTCCGCCGAGCGTCATGATGTTGATGCTTTGGCCCGTGCCCCAAAGCATCACGACAGCGGCAAGCAGAGCGAACGGAATGTTCATGATGACGATGAGGGCGCTCCGCCAGTCGCGAAGGAAGATGAGAACTGTCAGGCCAGTCAGCACGGCTCCGAGAATTCCTTCGAAGATCAGCGCGCGAATTGAATTGGTGACGAATGGCGATTGATCGAATTCGAGGCGGACATCGACGCCGTCCGGAACTGCTTTTTTGAAACTGGGAATAGCGGCCTTTACGGCGTCGATGACGGCCAGAGTCGACGCGTCGGCTCGCTTGGTGACGGGAATGTATACCGTTCGCTTCCCGTTGACGTGTGCATAGGCAGTGACGATGTCGGTTCCGTTCTCTATGGTTCCGATATCCCGGAGGTACACGCTGGCGCCGGAGACGGGGCGGATGGGAGTGCTCAGCAGTTCGGAAAGATTGCCGCCGAGCGCGGCGTTGGTTCGAGCGATGCGCTCCAGTTTGCCGGTCCATATATTTCCAGAGGGCATGACCAGAGTTGCTTTGCCAACCGCGGCGATCGCTTCGTCGGGTGAAATCTGATATTGCTGGAGCTTGTCGGGATTGAGCGTGATGACGATGGTCCGTTGATTTCCTCCAAACGGCGGAGGCGCGGAAACGCCCGGTAACGTTGCAAAGAGCGGACGGACACGGTTTATGGCAAAATCCTGTAACTCGCCCTGGGTATGCGTTGCGCTGCTGAAAACGAGCTGTCCAACGGCGACGCTGCCGGCATCGAAGCGCGTTATAAATGGCGGGACCGTTCCCGGCGGCATGAAGGCGCGTGCGCGATTTACGTAGCCAATGGTCTCCGCCATGGCTTGGGCCATGTCCGTGCCTTGATGAAAGACGAGTTTCATCAGCGACGCGCCCTGAATGCTTTTACTTTCAACGTGATCGATGGCCGTGATGTACAGGAAGTGGTACTCGTAGTAATACGTCAGGTAGCCTTCCATTTGAGCCGGGTCCATTCCGCCGTAAGGTTGGGCCACGTAAATGGCAGGATCGCCGACCTGTGGAAAGATATCGACGGGCATCCGTTTTACCGCGAGGACGGCACAGAGCGCAACGGCTATCAGGGCCACGATAACGGTTAACGGCCGTGATAAAGCTGCTAATACGAGGCGCATTTTCTTCTGCTTTCCTGGGAACTCATCGCGCTGCCTCGGCGACAAAAGGTCGAATGTCTCCGGCGGCAGTGGCGATTCCGAGAAGCCCTCGCCACACGCTGAGGCGGGCGAGCACGTCGTCGATTTCAGCTTGGGTGAGAAGCCGCTGCGCATCGGCAACTTCGCTGATGTTTCCCAAGCCAGCTTCATAGCGAGCCGTTGCTTGCTGCGAGGCGGTTCGTGCGGCTGAGACCTCTACGGGAGTGTTGGCGGCGATGCGGCGGGCACTGTTAAGGCCGGCGACGGCCCTGTTCCATTGAGCCCGGAGATCCACGGCAATTTGCTCGGACCGTGCTGCCTGCGATCGAATCACAGCGCTCTGCCCCGCTTCACGGGCGTGCAAAGCCGGCAAATCAAGAATTGGAAAAGTCACGGTGATTCCGAGCGCATAGTCCTGAACGTTTGGCGCTAGACCATTTAAACCACCCAGGCGTCCTCCATCCGTCAACGCGCCGGTCCCGCGAGCGTATGCGGCGGCTTGGAGATAGAATTTCGGAAAATACGAACGCTCCAATGCGTGGAGCTGCGCTCGCGCGTGCTCGACCGCGGCATTCTGTTCGATGGCAACCGGGTTCGCGGCAGTGTTCAATGAAGCCGGCGTTTGTTCGGGGGGCAGCCGATCGAGACCGCCGGAAACCACGGCAATCCGCGACGGTTCGAGTCCGACGAACTGCGAGAGAGTGGCGCGAGATATTTCCACGGCTTGCTGCGATTGGATTAGCTGCGTACGTGCTGCGGCGAGTTCTGCCTCCGCGCGCGACTGATCTGCTCCGGGCCGCAACTGCGCCTCGACTTGCGCCGCGATCGTTTTCGCGACAATCTGAGCGCGGTCTACTCCGGCCTGAGCGGCGCGCACGGTCTCTTGAGCGGCCACCAGGGTCAGGTACGCATCAGAAGTAGCCGCCGCAACGTCAAACTGCGTTCGTTTAACGGCCGCTTCCGATTGCACCCGGGCTGCCTTCTCTACAGCGACGCCGGCGCCCCGCAGACCGAAATCAAACGGCTCCCAGGTAACCAGACCGCCGACAGCGCTGCCCCATACGGATCCGAAATTGTTTGAGCCGATGACCGGGCCGGTAACCGGCGAGATTACGTTTTGAGGCAGCATGAGGCCGAATACGTTGTTTCGTGTCGCGCGGTTAAACTGCGCAATCATATCCACTCTTGGCAGATAGGCGGTACGCGCCAATTGAATCGCCGCGGCCGCGGCGTTGATCTGCTCCTGTGAAACGCGGATGGAGGGATAGTCCTTGAGCGACCTCTGCACTGCCTGCGAAAGCGTGATTGGAGCAGCGGGTGCGGATTGCTGCGG
>DATHIZ010000675.1:0-6431 GCA_035316385.1 Bryobacteraceae bacterium
AGATAGTAAGGTCCATGCGGCTGTATTTTCCGGATCTCTTCGAGATAGGCTGAAGCCATCAGCTCGATGCTTTCGAGTGGCTTTTGACGGCCATCCAAGCCGTGGGGCTGCAGACCATACACCGGGCGATCTCCTCGCATCGATGCCGCGATCTTGTGAAAACTCACCAGGTTCGCGCCAAGCGAGTGCACACAGAAGAAAGGCTTTTTCGCTGTGATTTCCGCGGGCACATGCAACTCTACCAGCGGCGACCAGGCGCTTTCGCAGTTGCGTTGTTCCAGCCGCCTGGCGAGCTGCGCGATGGTTGGAGCCTCAAACAGCGTGGCCATCGGGATGTTACTGCCTATTTGCTTTTCAATGCGGGCGATCAGGCGCGCCGCCAACAACGAATGGCCGCCCAAATCAAAAAAGTTGTCGTTCACTCCGACGTGATCGACGCGAAGAAGTTGTTGCCAGACTTGCGTCAGCTTACGTTCCAGGTCAGTTTCTGGCGCCTGATAGCCACTGGCGAGTTCGGGCCGGTCGCTCGGCGCCGGCAATGCCTTCCGGTTGACTTTCCCGTTCGTGTTCAGCGGAATCGACTCCAGGACGACAAACGCGGCCGGCGCCATGTGGACCGGCAACTTCTGCATGGCATGCTGTCGAAGCGAATCCTGGGCAGCCATCAATACGCGCCGCAATGTAACATACGCGACCAGGCGCTTATCTCCCGGCACATCCTCGCGAACCATCAGGAAAATCTGCTTCACCTCCGGGTGGGCGGCCATTGCGTGCCTAACTTCCGCCAGCTCGATCCGGTGTCCTCGAATTTTGACCTGGTCGTCGGTACGTCCCAGAAACTCGATTTCTCCGTTGCCGCGCATCCGGGCAAAATCACCGGTACGGTAGAGCAAGCGGCCGGGCTTTTCCGAGAACGTATCCGGAAGGAACCGCTGGGCAGTTAATTCAGGTCTGTTTAGATAGCCGCGCGCGATTCCCTCGCCGCCAATGTAGATTTCGCCTTGTATCCCGATGGGGACCAACCGGCGGAGATGATCCAGCAGATAGATCTGGGTGTTGCTCACCGGCCGTCCAATTGGAACGGTTATCGCGTTCTCCGGAATGTCCGTGATTTCGTGATAGGTCGCAATCACGCACCCTTCCGCCGGACCGTAGCTATTGACCAAAACCCGCGGCCCCACGTGCTCCAAGAGCTTCCGCATAGGTCCGGGCTCCGCCGCTTCGCCGCCGAAAAGAACCTTTCGTACTTCTTTCAAAGCTTCGGGCGCATCGCGAGCAATCTGGTGGACGTACGATGTGTTGAGAACAAGAATGCTGATCTTGTCTTTTCGCACCACGCTGATTAGCTCGGCGGGACTCAGCAGAGTTTCACGCCGCATGCCGACAACAGCCGCGCCATTGACGAGCGCCAGCCAGATCTCCATAATTGCCGCGTCGAAAGCAGGACTTCCGGCCTGCGCGATCCGGTCATCCGGCACAATTTGAAGGTAGTTCGTGTTCCGAAGCATACGCACAGCCGCGCGATGCGGAATACAGGCGGCTTTGGGTTGGCCGGTGGATCCGGACGTATAGTTCAAGACGGCTATCGATTCAGGAGTAGACCGGTTTGGCACCGGCTCATTGCTGCATGCGCGAATCGGCGAGTCCGTTGCGTCTACGTAGACCGACGGCGCGGCAGCGGGACAAACCGCATTGACGCTCCGCTGTGTCAGAACCCAGCGGAGCGCAGCGTCTTCGGCGATAAATTTCAGCTGCTCTTCCGGGTAGTCGATATCGATAGAGACGTAGGCGCCGCCCGCCTTGAGAATTCCCAGCATCGCCACGATCATCTCCGCAGAGCGATCCATAAAGATACCGACCCGGTCTTCAGGACCGATTCCCTCATTCAGCAAAAAATGCGCAACCTGGTTTGACCGTTGGTCCAACTGGCGATACGTCAGGCGCTCGGTACCATACACCACGGCATCAGCGCCGGGACGCAGCGCTACCTGTCCGGCAAAAAGTTGATGCAGGCACGCTTGTGGATAGTCAGCGCTGCTTCCCGCGTAAAGACCTAATACCAGGGCGCGTTCGTCGGCCGGCATCATGTCCAGTCCGGCAATGGATGCCTGAGGGTTGCTTACTATCTCCTCTAACAAACGCGTCAAATGACGCGACATGCGCTCGATCGTATCCAGCTCAAACAGATCGGAGCGGTAGAGCAGCGCGGGTTCTACTATGCCCCTACAGAATTGGATACTAAGTGAGAGATCAAATCGTTCGTGCTGTGGCGGCACAGTTCTCCGCGAAGATACAGCGCGATCGATGCGCTGAACATTCTCCCAAAGGAAGCCGGCGCAACAGGAGGAGGCAGCGTTCGCTTGCACCGATTCTTTGCCCGACTGCGCGCCAGGGTCAACGCACCCCGCGACTGTTTGCAGAAACTCGCGAAGGCTAAGGTCCGGCAGACAATTCATCCGGACAACACTCCCAAGGCCGCCGACGTTATCCGCTAATCCAGGTTGCCAGGCATTTGACGAAAAGCCGATGTTCACCTCCGGCGTGTTGCCGTAGCGGTTCAAAAGGATGGCGTAGGCAGCCAGGTACGCCGATAAAAGCGACACGCTCTCCCGCTCAACTAAAAAGGCAAGCCGCCGGGTCAGATCTGGAGTTAGCACAAACGGCAACGCGACCAGCTGTTGCGATGAGTGCTCGGGGATACGGCGGTGATCGAGCGGGAGGTCAAGCACCAGCTGATCGCTGGACACTGCTGCTGATGATGAGTCGATTCGAGTGGTCATACGCCTCCAACTTAGTGCTTCCTTATCCATCTCCGCGGGCTCGCGTAATGGGTTCGTTCTCCTCAACGTCCGGGCCCGCGTTCTTGTTTCTAATGAATGGTATGAGCTGACTCTAGCAGTGAGTGTATGCGGCGTCAACGAGGCTCGGCTCTAGCTCGTACTCTGACTAGACCGCCCTAGCTGTGAGGCCGTAGACGATGCGTTTCTGTACAAGCCGGCATAAGGGGTAAGTGGTAGGGTGATCTAAGGCCGTTGTAATAAGTCAGGCCGCGGGATCACGAAATGAATGTGTGAAGCTCCGTATCTGACGGACTGTAATAGATATTTACATTCGCACGTTATTTTGGAGGTGACAAAAGCCGACTCGGGACCTCTCTTCGAGTGAGCTAGACAGCCACTTAGTGCGGTTCTCATGTACGGGGTAAAGAGAGAGTTCCGAGAGGTGAGCGAGCAAGTACTGTTTTGCGGTTCCGCTCCGGCATGATCTGCTGCACGTCCCGGTTAGGAGGGAAACCGAAGGTATATTGGGTTACGGCTTCAATGACAGCTCACGGCTGGCGGCAGTTGCCGCGCCACGAAGGCAAGATCGTTGACGTCAACAACCTGGTCGCCGTTCACGTCGGCCTTGGCATCGAATCCTGCCTGGCCGCTTCGCTTGCCGAACGAGGCATCAACCCGGGCGACATCGAAACGATCCACGGTTCCATCGCCGTTGACATCGGCGGGAGAAACAGCGCCGAATTCAAGCGCGCCGACGTCGCAAATGCGCCACGCCATCCAGATCGCCATCGACAGGCCTGGGAAAACCGCGTTGTTCCGCCGGCGGACAATCGAAGAGTGTGGCGCTGGTCGCTCCCGTACCGCGGCCAATCGCAAGACTGTTAGTTTCAACGAGTGAGTCCTGGTGGGACCACCGTTATTGGCCAACACGTTCAGCCTGGGATCGAGTGGTGACGCTGGAGTGCCCACCACATCGAAGGGGGGCTTTGCTGTCGCTGATAGTGCTATTCGTGATGTCCATGCTGCCGGCGTTGCTAATGCCGCCGCCTCGAATCCCCAGGTTGCCGGTAGTAGCGCTTTCGATTATGCTCAAGCGCCCGTTCGAGAAATTGAGAATACCACCGCCCGTTCCGGTGACCCCTCCGCCACCGCCAGTAATTTCGTTATCTCGCACGGTGCTTCTGAAGACGGTGAGAGACCCTGCGTTTGCTATGCCTACGCCGCCGACCGCGGCCCTGTTGTCTCTGACGACACTTGCCGCTGAAAATAATGAGCATCCCTGGTTGTTAAGGATGCTAGCGCCGTTATCCAGGCCCCCTTGCCCCTTGCGAACGGTTATGTTGGACATCCTTACGATAGGGTTCGTTCCAGAATTAAAAATACGAAATACGGCGAAACGTCCGTTAGCGTCGGCAATCGTTGCATCTGCTCCGCTCCCTGCAATGGTCAGGTTGGCCGTGATATCGAGCGCGCCTACAGTGAGCAAGTAACTGCCCGCGGGCAGGTTAATTTCATCGGGAGGAAAAGGCAGTTGAGACGTTGCTCTCCTGGATGGCAGCCCTGAGTGTACATTCCGGTTCTCCGCCGGGAGTCAAATTTTCGGTAGCGCACGCGCCATCACCTGCATTCGCGTCGGGCAGATCGGCGGTGCTGTTTACAGTGAAAGTCGCCGCGGCAAGGGGCGCCAACGCCAGAAAAGCGCCGAGGCCGATGTGAACCGTACTCACAATGAGTTCCCCCTTCTCTTCAGTTGAGGCGTGTCCGCGCTGAGTTACCGCGGCGGACGGTCAGCAATCCCGCAAAGATGAGCGCAGCAACGAAGGCATAGTGCGTAGGCTCCGGCACCACATTTCCTTCGACAGTCACAGAACCACTGGCTTGCTCAACGCCGATCGCGACCAGCGCCGAGTTCAGCACGATAGCGTCAGAAACCGTGACCGGACTTGTTCCGGGAGCACATCCTGCGCGTCTACGTTCAAAGAAAATGTTTCGCCGGGGGCAACTATTAGACCGGCAGGGTGAATCGCAATGGATGCAGAACCGACTCGCAGGACCGGGAGCGATGCAAGCGCCAATAGCTATGTCGCGAGTCTCACCGCCACCTCGCTTCCGTAACGTGCTGACAATTTTCCCGCGCCCGCAGAAGCAAGCGTCCTGCTGGCGTCAAGCCACAGAATTTAGCCTGATCGAGAGTAGAATATCTCCGGAATCTCATTCCGTAAAGAACCGATGGGGTGTCGAGGCATCTAGTGAGTACTGGAGTACTTAGTAACACAGCTCCACAACATTGCTGGCGGCGGATTCGGTCTTTCTCGCGAACGCTCGACTGGCGGAGTCAGTTGCGGTTTGCCGAGGGGGAGATAACGCTGCGTTGCGGGCACAACACGCAGTCTGTGTTCGGTAAACTCGCTTGTGGGTTTTTTTCGCGGAGGTAAATGCTTTGAAAAGTTGGCCAAGGCGCAAAACTTTTGCTGGCGTTGCCGTGTCATTGTTCTTATGGGCATAGCGCCTCTGTCGGTTCCCCTTCCGCTAGAGCGCGGAGAGTACACGTCACCCTTCTTCACGACAGACCTGGACGGTGATTATCAAGCGGAGACTACAGTGAGGACTAACAAATGGGCGGCAACGACGCGATGCTCGATCGGCAATACCGGCCGCCGCGTGGGTCACGCCAGAGAATCATGGTGAACATCCATCGCGATGTTCAAGCATCGGTATGCCAGAGAGAAGTCTTGAACAAGCCCAGGATCCGCCGCAGCCATTAGGTGGGCAGCTATCGTTGCTGGCCCATGGGCAATCCTCCTGCTTGTCCTAGCGGTCCTGCGAGTGGGTTAGGCGGCAGACCCCGCATGTGCCCCGAATCGAAAGCTGATCCATCGTTGACCGGAAAGAGGTGTTTCACAAATCAAACGGTATGGCTTGGAGATCGTCGGCACACCGGCGCATTAACCGCGCCAGGTCCTGAAGATCAGATTTTTTCCACTTCGAAAACAGCACCGTCGCTAAACGCTCGCGGGCTGCATCAATGGCGCTCGTCATTTCTTTGCCCTTAGTTGTGATTACAGCCTCGCGCACCCGCTTATCCGCTTTCGAGGGCCGTCGAACGATTACTCCGCGGCTCTCAAGTTTAGCGACTTGCCGGCTTACTGTGGTGTAATCTCTTCCCACAAAATAGCCCAGTTCCACAACGCCAATGGGATCTTTACGCTCCACGGCAATCAGCAATGGAAATAGTGCCCGGTCTAAATTGACACCTGCTTCCTTTAGGAGGGCGCTGTCGCGCTGGGGCCTGTTCATTAGGCCAACGAGATCGACAAGCGTGTGGTGGAGCTGTTGAATCTCTTTATTCATGGCGCAGAATCGACGGGGTCGGCCGCCTTGAGGATGGTCAACGAGTCTTTTTCGTACTTTCCGAAAGCGCCCTTTGGCGGTATGTCGGAAAGGACCGCCGTACAACCTGTTCAGTGCGTGTCGCTGCCGGACGAGCTGGACGATGTAACCGCTGCTGCTATCGCAAATCCCGGCATGTCCTCCTGGGCTGCACTCAAGGAACGTGCCCATTTCATGCCGGGGGAAACAGTACTTGTCAATGGTGCAACAGGCACGGCGGGCAGTTTAGCCGTTCAGATCGCAAAGTATATGGGCGCGAGC
>DATHIZ010000676.1:0-2830 GCA_035316385.1 Bryobacteraceae bacterium
GACAAAGCCGCCGAGCAACTTCTTGCGCAACGGGAGCCGGGCAATCATGGTATCAAGCTGAGTCTGTGTCAAGGCTTCGGGGCCATCCGAAACAGGGGCCGAGCGGAGGTAGTCCACCGCCTCTTCGAGATGTAATCGCTCGTTATCGGATTCGTTGGAACCGTAGGCGCGGGAACTGGCGCGGACCGGCATCGTCATGGGGTCAAGCGTGGTCCATTGCACGATCTGTCGACCGACTCCGGCTATCACCGGGTGACGAGGCGTCGACAAATCCATTAACGGTTTCGGAACGCTGTTTCCCACTTTGACTGACGGTCTGCCCCCGACGCGCCAATAGAAAAAAGGCACGGCTGAAAGAAGACGCCGCGCGAGATTCGGGCGAGTGTAAGTCAACAGCCAGACATAAGTTATGCGGTCATTCTCAACCGTGGAATCGCCCAGAGTATCGCGCAAGACGGACACCAGCGGTACACCCCCCGGCAAATCGGGCGCCCCTTGGCAAGCCCGACAGAACAAGGTGAGCAATTGCGCGTTTTCACCGGCAGCCTGCGCCTTCCAGTAGTAAGCCGTTTGGTCACTTTCGCCCACTAGGGTGGTTTGCAACCGCTGCTGCGGATTGACGGCAGATGCTCTCGCCGGATCGGCGGCGAACCCCTGGGTAGAGGTAAACGCCGCGAAGAGAATAGCCGGAATTGTAGTAAGCCGCCTCATCACACCCTTACGCTTGATAAACACCTGAGCATTTGACGCGCCAAAGAGTGTGCCGGTTCAGCACTGACTGGTTCAAAAGCTGACAGCAACCTAAAGAACCCGCACTCCATTCATAATTTCACAATAAACGCCATGCTACGGTAAAAAGAACGTGTCATTTGAAAGCTCTCTGAACGCGGTTTGGCTCCTGTTAGGCGTTTGCGCCCTGACAGGCACGATCCGTTTCAGTTACTCTAAGCGAGCCTTTCAGGCACGAGACCAATCCTGGTTGCGTGTTGTGTGCGCCTCCTTAATTGTAGCGGCTCTATTTCCGTACATTTCAGCGACGGACGATGTGCTCGGTATAGAGCACTTGAACGAGCAGCAGAAGCAAGGCGGCACGACGTCAACTAACCAAACCAACGAGCTAATGCGGCTCTATCAAGCAATTGATACAGCGGTAGTTACCTCCTCACGTCAAGCTACATTAACTCTTTTTTTTGTGATGCTGGTCGGCACGCTGCTGATTCAAGTTGTCGAACGGAGTGCGCCCATTCAGAGCGGCCGTTCTCCTCCTCGTTTTGTCCCGGCTTAACCCAACAAAGAGTACTGAAAACAAAATTTAGGAGGAAAAGTGCATCGCCACAACTGGCGCATGTATGCGGGTCTCCTGTTTGCGACAGCGTGTCTGGCCCAAAACGCCCATGCGCCGCGCTCCATTACCTGGAAAGAGGCCCAAGACGAATTTCGCGCGAATAACCCGGACCTATTGGCCGGGAAGGTAACTATTGCCGAAGCACAGGCAGATGAGACCACGGCATACCTGCGCCCAAATCCGTCGATGACGTTGGGATGGGACCAGCTGACGCCGTACCGCTCGAACCCGTACGAGCCGGTAGCGCAGTCGTACTTGTTCGTGAGCATGAACTATTTACACGAGCGGCAACATAAGCGCGAACTGCGTCTGGCGAGCGCGCAAAAGCAGACGGCGATCGCGACGTCGGCCCAGGCAGATCTGGAGCGCAGCCTTTTGTTCAACGTAAGGGACGCCTTTGTGCGGGTGATGCAGGCCAAGGCGGTAGTGGGCGTGGCCAAAGAAAATTTGGATTACTACGACAAGGTGCTGGCGATTAACAAGGACCGGTTCGACGCGGGAGCAATCGCCCGGGTGGATTTTCAGCGGCTCGAGCTGCAGCGCGTGCAATATGAATCGGATTTGGCGACATCACAGGTCAACTTACGGACGGCCAAAATCGATTTGCAGGCGCTGTTGCGCGACCGGACACCGGTGGATCAATTTGACGTGACGGAAAAGTTTGAGTTTCAGGAATCGCTGACGACGCTGGAGGAACTACATGCCCTGGCGCTGGATAACCGGCCGGATTTGCGGGAAGCAGTCCTAGCGCTCGAGAAGGCCAAAAACGACCATCAACTGGCGGTTGCGAACGGTTCGACGGATCCGACGTTCGGAATAGATTTTGCTCATCAACCGAAGCCGTTGTATTCGTATATGGGCTTTAGCGTGAATTTCCCGCTGCGAATTTTCGACAAGAATCAAGGCGAGAAGCTGCACACACAGTTGGATATCGGCCGTAACGAGCGGGTACGGGATGCAACTGAGGTTGGGGCCATGCGCGATGTGGATTCGGCCTTCGCAACGCTGCAAGGGACGCTTGTTGTTCTGCGGCCGTATCGTTCCAAGTATCTGAAACAGGCGGATGACGTGCGGGCGACGATGTCGTTTTCTTACGAGCATGGGGCCGCCTCGCTGCTGGATTTTCTGGATGCGCAAAGCCAGTACCGCAGCACGCAGCTGAGTTATTTGAATCTAATTGGGGCATGCCTTTCGGCCGCCAACCAAGTGAATTTCGCGGTGGGAAGCGAGGTAATTCGATGAGGCGCGTGAGCACGGCTTACGCCGGATTAACGGTGGCGGCGCTGTTGTTTTCGGGCAGTTGCAGTAAGAAAGAGGAAGTAGATGCGGCCGCGGCCGCTCCGCCGAAGACGCAGGTGGTTGAGATACAGCCGGACCGCAACCTGGTGAAAGTGCAGCGGCCGGAGCGGTTCACGCTGGTGACGGCCACAGCACGCGAAGAACTGCCGCAAGTGAATGCGACGGGGAGCGTAACGCCGGATATCG
>DATHIZ010000677.1:0-3913 GCA_035316385.1 Bryobacteraceae bacterium
TGCTTATGCCGCTTCACATCGAGCAGTTCGAGAGTTGAAGTCGGAAGGTCGGTTGCCAAAGCGTGTCCGAGTGCGATCGAGTAAATATTTAAACAACATGATCGAGCAAGATCATCGGCGAATCAAGCAGCGGATCCGACCCATGCTTGGCTTCAAACGGTTCGACAGCGCGGCAGTCACAATCCGCGGCATCGAGCTTGTGCAGAAGATTCAGAAGCATCAGTTTAAAATCAGCACATTGGGCGGCCGCTCAGCCACAATGCCGGAACTTTGGAAGGCCGTGCTGGCCGCCTGATCCGAATTTCAGAATCCCAAGAGCGCACCGTCCACGTACAAACTTTGCACCGGAGTCCTAGAAACTTACCTTCAACCCGAATTGAATGTCCCGAGGGCTGTTGGCTTGCGATGTCACCTGGCCAAACGATTGGGAGGTGATTGTTCCGTTCGGCGCGGCGAATTGCGGATGGTTGAATAGATTGTAGAATTCCGAGCGAAACTGAATGGTAATGGCGTGATCGCCAATCGTTGCGCTGAAGGTCTTCACTAACACCGCGTCGATGTTTTTGACAGAGTCGGTCCGGACGCCGGTAAGTACGGGACCCACATTGCCGTAGGTATAGCTTGGTGCGACGGTAAGCGCGGATGTGTTGAACCACTGTGCCAAGGTTGGGTTGTTCAGAGCCACATTTTGTCCATAAGTTACATTGGCGGTGCGGCTGATGGAAATGGGAAAGCCGCTTTGAACCGTGGCAATGCCGTTCAGATTCCACCCACCCAGCAGGAGGTTCATGACGCGGTTGGAATTGGCGCCGAAGGTCCGCCCATGGCCATAAGGAAGGTTCCAAACGGCGCTGAACCGGAGTTGATTGGGCGCGTCAAAAGAAGACAAGCCTTTCTCCCATTGGTGATTGTATTGGTCGTAAGGGGTGCGCACGTCGTCGATCGCTTTCGAGCGGGTGTACGCCACGAGGAATGTAAGGCTCTTGGAAAGCCGTTTTTCGGCTTGGATAGTGACGGCTTCATAATCTGAATTCCCGGCCGGCACGAAGACTTGCGAGATAGCGGTGTACTGGGGATAGGGCAGCAGCAATTGCTGTCTGGAAGTGATCTTGGCAGCTAAAGTGCCGCTGCCGATCAATCCAAAAAACGGATTCGCCACCGAGTCCGTCAAATGCGATCCCAGCCCCAGGTATTGATCAGGGAGCTGATTGATATTTCAGGTGACCGGCAAGCGCGTGCTCTTGCTGCCCCAATAATGCGCGTCGAGAATCAGGCCCCAGGGGATCTGGCGCTGCAATCCCAAACTCCAGGTTTGCGCGTAGCCATTACGGAAGCCGTACATGGGGGCGGCAATCGTTAAGCCGACGTTGGCGAGGGGATCGCGATCGTTCAACGCGGGTAGAATGCCATGCGGATAAGGATTAGAAATCGTGTTGTACGGAGTGATGTTGTTGTCGAGCGAATTCACCATCGTCATCGTGCGCACCGCTTCGACTGCGCCGTTTCCGCTGCCTTGAATATTGCGAGGCAGGAAGAAGATGCCATAACCAGCCCGCAGCACAGTCTTGTCATCTAGGCTGTACGCTAAGCCCACGCGCGGGTTGAAATTGAGATAATCCGTGGCTTGCTGATTGCGCGAATTTTGTCCGCCGACCCTTTGCAGGGCGCCAGTCAACTGGGGTAAACCGGCAACCGGACCCAACGAATTAGGAATGGTTGGATCAAAATAGGCCAGCCGGTTGTATTTTTCCGGATCGCCGATACCAAGTTCCCAGCGCAATCCAAGATTGATGGTCAGGCGATTGGAGACCTTCCAATCATCTTGCACGTAGGTGGCATAGTAAAGCCCCTGCGTGGAGATGGGCAGAATGGAAGTGATGCTGCCGCTGGAGGCGTCGCCCAACAGGAAGGAAGCCACACCGTAGCCGCTGTTGGCGCCGGCTTGCGAGGCATCTGGACCCTGCGTGAGAGCGCGCGTGAAGCCGAAAGTGCCCGAAGCGGAACTATTCTGGCCTTCATTGAAATCGAGGATGCGCCAATCGCCACCAAACTTCAAGCTGTGCTTGCCGCGCTGCCATAGGATGCTTCCCGATGTCGCCCAAACGTTCCTCGGCTGGTATTGCGTGAAGGAGTCGCCGCCGTTTGCCGTGCCCGTAATGTCGCTGATGTTGAAAACCGGGAAAACCGGCGTTACCGCGGAAACGAAGGAGGATGGGAGGTTGAGTTTGCTCAAATCAAATCCGAGAGACGTGCCGTATTGGAAAGCTAGCGCGCGGGTAAAAGAGGTTTGCACCGTACCGACGATACTTGTCGTAAAGACATGCGTGAGTCCGGCGACGGCCTGTGTGTAATGGTCTGAGGTGTTGCGCCCGCCGCCCGCCGGTAGAGGCAGGGTTCCTGGGACTTGGCGGATATCTTCTTGCCGCGAAAATCGTATAAACATCCGCGTATTGTCGGTGAAGTTGGCATCTGTGCGGAGGTCATACTTATTGCTCTGCAACGTGGAGTTCGAGAGTAAAAATAGTTGTTCTGTCCTGTCCCCGCATTGCCGGGAAGGTTGGGCGCCGGGTAGAACTGCAATACGGCGGCGGAGACTGGGTTGATCTGGCTGATGGGAATAGCGTTTCCGGCAAAAACCGAACGTTGCTTGGTTCCATTGGCAAGCGTAATCACGCTGGAAGGATCATAGATGCTGATTAATGCACCCGTGCTGGTGGTGGTTTGGGAAAAATCACCGGCTCGTTGCAGCGCCGACGGCACGGTTCCGATGGAGGTCTGCGGATATCCCTGGCGGAGACCTTCATAATCGCCGAAAGCGAACCACTTGCCCTTGAGAACAGGTCCACCCAGATTGCCGCCGAATTGGTGGCGTTGGAAAGACGGGAGACCTCTGTTGCTATTGTTATTGAACCAGTTGTTCGCGTCCAAAATGCTATGACGCTCGAAGTCATAGGCAACGCCGTGATATTGACCGGTGCCGGACTTAGTCACCATGTTGACGATTCCGCCGGACGTGCGTCCGAACTGGGCATCAAAGGTCTGGACTTGCACCTTGAATTCCTGAACCGAGTCCACCGGCGGGTTGATGACGCCGCGGTTAATATCGGGCGTCGTATCCGGGGCGCCGTCGATTAGAATCTCCTGGGAACCCGACCGCCCGCCCCCCACGTTGAAGTCGGACTTAAAGAAGTTGCGGCCGACGTCGTTGCCGCCTCCGTTACCGAAATTCGGTCCAAGAATCACTCCTGGCGTCAGGGCAACCAGCGCAAGCGGGTCACGAATATTTAGCGGCAGACTTTCGATGCTTCGTGTGGTGACAACTTGCCCCAACGTCGCGGTTTCGGTGTCCAGCGGTGGAGGAGCGGCGGTAATTGTTATTTGCTCGGAGACTTCGCCGGGGACGAGGGTGACGTTTAATTCGTAAATTTGGGCGACCTGTATCGTGACCGGACCCTGTTCAAAGCGCTTGAAGCCCGTTACTGTACAGCGCACGCGATAAGGCGCCGGGGGTAAGGACGGGAATCGATAGATACCCTCCGAGTTACTGGTAGTAGAAAAGGTCGTGTTCTTTTCGATGTTGGTGGCAACCAACTGTGCTCCCGGAACTACTGCTCCGCTCCCATCTTTGATGACGCCCGTGATTTGGGCATCTACCGCTTGCGCCCGAAGGCTTCTGGAACAGGCCAGAGAAATAACTGCTAGTTGAATGAACCACTGAAGTCTTTTGCGTCCCACGTTGACACTCCCTGCAAGGGCATTGTCACATTGGGGTCTCGTGCAAGTGGGATGCTAAATGAGTGTCTGGCAACCCGTACCGTGGTCATCGATTCTCGAAAGAAATCATCTCGTACTGCGTTTGGTTCTACTTTCGTTTCGGGGTGAGCTTTCGGGATGTAGAAGAGGTGATGGCGGC
>DATHIZ010000678.1:0-2908 GCA_035316385.1 Bryobacteraceae bacterium
CCTACGGATAAAACGGACACGATTCGGCTCATCCCGGTTCGCGCGGTAAATTACATCTTTGGCTCCAACAAGGCCTACATCGTCAAGAATCAGACTGTTGAGGCTCGTGAAGTCAAATTGGGCGACCGTTTCGACGAAGATGTCGAAATCATTTTCGGCGTGAATGAGGGCGAATCCGTGGCCACTACGGAACTTACCCGTCTGGATTCTGGAACCAGGGTCCAAATCGTCGCTGCCGAAAAGAAAGCCGACTAATTTACCCTGCCGGCTGATGGTATCGTTTGCTCCGGGACAATCTGAGCGGTAGCGGGTTCCAGCTTCGGTGGGACTTTTGAGAACTTGCGTGTGCTCTCAGTGCGGGCCGGTTCAAAAGGAGACCCTTTGGCGGTCTGGACCTTGTAACCTTTTTGCGGTAGCGAGCTCCGGGTGTCAGAGTGCCGTTCATTCGGGGATATAAGAAACCAAAGGACGATTGCGAAGTTGAGCGCGATCAGGATGAGCGCGGCATGCACAAGTCGAAGCGCCAGCGGTTTAGATCCGTGGTGCTCCGCGAGATTGGCCTTTTGTTCCTGAGACATTGTTAACTTCCCCTTCGAATACCTTAGAAGGCATTTCGCTGGCCAGAAGCTAACAATTTGCAAGTGACTGAAAGTGCGAATGCTGGGGGTACGGCAACGCGTGCCCCCGGCCGGCTGCCGTGCAATTAGTTCCGGGTGCTCTGCACTTTTGGCGTAGTCAAATAGCCGATGATCTGATCTTTCTTTACTTCGTTCACGACGATCTCATAGGGCTGCCTGGCTTTGGCTACATAAAACTGAACCGGTTCGTTCAAGTTCTTGTCTTTCTTCTCTACCCGCTTGTCGTCGGCGACCAGCTCAATGGTGTACCTATTCTTCTTGGGATCGGTCTTCTTCAGCAGTACCGTCACATCGCCCACTTTACGCGGCTCTTTGGTCTTTGTGAGATTGAACTCGAAGTAGTTCCTTTCGCCCAGTGCCTTCAGAGCTGCAAGCTCTTTTCCATTTGTTGCGATCAGGCCGCTCTGCACGCCGAGATCGCCGTTTGTACGCTTCAACTCGGCGATGGTCTTCTCCAATTCCGATTTGTTGGCGGCAACTTCAGACTTCACGGTTCCCACCTCGGCATTCACTTCGCCGATCTTGGTATTCGCCGCCAACGCCACGTCGCCTACCTGTTGCGTGAGATCGGTCTTCATCTGCTGCTGCTGCTTCTCTACGCGAACGGTCTCCGTCTGAAGGCGCTTTGCAAGCTCCTCGGCATGCTTCGTGGCATCGGCCTTGGCTTGGCCTGCCGCCATGGATGCCTGCCGGCGGGCAGCTTCCAGTTCGTCCTTCAAGGAGCTCAAACTGCGGCGTGCAGTTTGGGTGGAAACCGATGAGCTTTCTTTTAGGCTTGCAATCTCAGCGCTTGTCGTCTTACGGAATTCTCCAGCTTCGTTCCGTACGGCGTCCAGTTGCGTGAAAAGATAGATGTTCGCGCCAAGAAGGGCAATCACCCCGCCGAACAAAACAGGAATCTTCCAGTTCGGTCCGTCTCCGCCTGCCGGCGATAAAATAGAGTCGCTCATGTTGGGTCTCCTCGCTTCCGTTCTTTTCCAATCTACCACTTCTGACTTCCCCAAATCAGGGGCTAAATGCTTAGGGGGGTTACAGTTTCTACTCAGATTGGATGGAAATCACGCCTGCCACGGGTACAATTAAAACTACGTTCCAGTCCCGGGCCTTCTTAGTACCGGGCGCGCAAATTCCAACAACTCCTGCTTTGGAATGCCCGGTTCGAAACACCGCCGGCACCGAGCCTCATACATTCCGGCGGCACCAACCACAATCAGATCGTCGGATTCCACCAGCCGTTGTGTGTGCTTTGCCGGATTGCCGCAACGCATGCAAATTGCCAATGTCTTTGTGATGGATTCGGCCAGGGCCAACAACTCGGGAATGGGCGAGAATGGCCGGCCCATGTAGTCGGTATCCAGTCCGGAGATGATCACCTGTTTCCCGCTGTCGGCCAGTTGGTTGGCCACGTCAATCAACTCCGGTCCCATGAAATTGGGCTCGTCCACGCCAATCACCTGGGTTCGCCAGTCCATCTTCTTCAGAATTTCGCTGGCCCCGCTCACCACTTCCGATTTCATCCGGATGTCTCCGTGGGAGACGATCTCCGCCGCCGAATAGCGAGTATCGATGGCGGGCTTAAATACCTGGACTCGCTTCCGCGCAATCATCGCGCGCCTCAACCGCCGGATCAACTCTTCACTCTTGCCCGAAAACATCGGGCCGCAAATTACTTCAATCCAACCGATATTACCTGTGACGAAATCCATGCGGAGACTTACGATAGTAGCAGACGGATGAGGGGTGGAATCGGCACATGGTATGCACGAAGGGGCGCATCATCAGACCGGAGTGGCTGGACTCACTGGCGCCTGAGGCTGCCACAGCGAGTTTGAACGATTTGGTGAAAATCAATCGTATGTTGGGCGGACATGAGGTACTGCGCAAGACCATGGCCGGCGTAGTCCATCCAGGAGAGAGCTTTACCTTACTCGATGTCGGCGCCGCTTCAGGCGACATGGGCGCCTGTATTAAGGAGACGTACCCAGCCGCGGTCGTGACTTCTTTCGACTACAAAGCCGACCACCTGGCCACTGCCGGCGACCCGCGGGTTTGCGGCGACGCGTTCCGGATGCCATTCGGCCCGCGCAGTTTCGATTTCGTCCACTGCTCTCTGTTCCTGCACCACTTTCAGGATGCCGACGTGATGGTTTTGTTTAGTGCGTTCGCCGCAGTGGCCCGCCGGGCCGTTGTCATAACGGATCTGGAGCGGCATCCGCTCGCCTACTATTTCCTGCCGCTGACACAGTTGATTTTCGGCTGGGATCGGATTA
>DATHIZ010000679.1:0-3231 GCA_035316385.1 Bryobacteraceae bacterium
CTGGAGTTCATCCAGCATTCTTTTTTTCAAATGGGTCACAAGACCTCCTTGTGACTCAGATTAGTTACCTACCATCCACCACAATCACCCCTGGCACGTTCACGCGTAGCGTCCCCCGCTGCAAGCGGGTTAGTTCAAACGGCGATATGGGACAGGTGTGGCGGCCAGCTTGATCTTTGGAGGCTTGCACTTGCTCGCGATTCTGATCCGAATTTTCACCAGTAGCGAGGCCTTTTCAAGCAGTGAAGCTCCAAAAAACATCAAATTCTTCCAAAGACAGGGTAACCGTTTCGCCCGCGATCAGTATAAGTAGAGTATGCGAGAGGTCAGATGGATCGCTACTTTGGAGATTTGCGTTTCGGACTGCGCCAGCTTCGACTGAATCCGACGTTTACGATTGTTGCGGTTGTGTCGCTGGGTCTCGGCATTGGGGCTAACACAGCGATCTTTCAATTGATTGACGCCATTCGGTTGCGCTCACTGCCGGTTGGGAATCCGCAGGAACTGGCCTATCTCGATTTCGCGAAAGGATCGCAACGAGGAGGCTGGTGGTCGACACGCAGCGCGGTCTTCACCTCCAAACATTGGGACAGCATTCCTACGAAACAGCAGGCCTTTTCCGGAATGATTGCGTGGAGTGCAAAAAATTTCAATCTCGCCCAGGAAGGCAAGGCGCGATACGCGGATGGCGTGTTCGTCAACGGAGACTTTTTCAAGGTTCTGGCGGTACCCCCAGTTATTGGACGGGTGTTTACCGCACAGGACGATCAGCCTGGTTGCGGGTCGCCAGGAGCGGTAATCGGTTATTCATTCTGGCAGAGCGAGTTCGGCGGTGATCCCGCGATCACCAACCGCAGGATCAGGCTTGACGGCAAGCTTTTCCCAGTCATCGGCGTAACACCGCCAGGGTTTTTCGGCGTGGAGATAGGGCAGAGGTTCGATGTTGCCGTGCCGATCTGTTCGGATCCGATGTTCTGGGAGCCTGGCAAAGGAAGAATTCCGGCGCCGACCGGGTGGTGGCTCTCCGTGATGGGGCGGCTGAAGCCAAGCTGGACGATTGAGCGGGCCAACGCGCAACTTCAGACCGTTTCACCAGCGATTATGCGGGAGACGCTACCCCCCTCTTACCGGGCGGACGTTGCGAAGAAATATCTAGCCAACAAGCTGACCGTGACATCGGGTGCCACGGGTGTTTCGCAGTTGCGAGGGCGATATGAAGACCCGCTCTGGATCCTGCTCGCGACAACCGGCTTGGTGTTGCTAATTGCGTGCGCCAATCTCGCGAATCTGCTGCTGGCGCGTGCGAGTGTGCGCGAGCGCGAGATCGCGGTGAGACAGGCGATCGGGGCCTCGCGCGGGCGACTCATTGCACAATTGCTTTCCGAAAGCATGCTGCTCGCGCTGCTGGGCGCCGTACTGGGCGCAGCGTTGGCAGCGCTACTCAGCCGCGGACTGATCGCGTTCCTGACGACTGAGGACAACCGGATGTTCGTCGGGCTGGGGATCGACTGGCGTCTGTTGGGTTTTACGGCGGCAATGGCGATCATGACCTGTATGCTGTTTGGGTTGGTGCCGGCGTTGCGCGCGACACGGGTGACTCCGGCGTCGGTTATGCGCGCCACTGGCCGCGGGTTGACGGCGGGGCGTGAGAAACTCAGTCTGCGCCGCGCGCTCGTTGTGGCGCAGGTGGCTATGTCGCTGGTGCTACTGGCCGGCGCGCTGCTGTTTGTGCGCAGTCTGCAGAAGCTGCTGGCAGTGGACCCGGGGTTCCGGCCGGAAGGGATTGTGGCGGTCGGCGTGGATTATCGCGCCGCTCATTACCCCAAAGAGCGGATCCTGGAAGTTCGGCGGCAGATGCTGGAAAAACTCCGCGTGCGGACCGGAGCGATTTCGGCGGGACAGGTGGGTATGACGCCTGTCAGTGGTTCCGGCTGGGATCAGAATGCATGGGCGGAAGGTGCGGCCGGGCCGCACATCGATTCTATGTTCAACCGTGCCGGTCCGGGGTATTTCCGGACAATGGGGACATCGTTCCTAGCAGGGCGCGATTTTGATGAGCACGATAATCTGGCGGCGCCGAAGGTGGCCATTGTGAACGAGGAGTTCGCCCGCAAGATTTTCCAGGGAGAGAATCCGGTAGGCCGGTTGTTCCGGCGCGAAGAGTCCGCCGACAAGCCAGACACGCTATTCCGGGTGGTGGGATTGGTGCGAAACACAAAGTATTACGAACTACGCGAGGATTTCCGGCCGATTGCGTATGTGTCCGAAGCTCAGGATGACGACCCGGGGCCGGGCGGGACTTTTGTGCTGCGCACGAACGCGCCGTTCGGTGAGTTCTATCGCAAGGCGGCAGAGGCGGTGGCCGAAATCTCGCCGGGACTCGGGGTCGATTTCACTGTGCTTACGACCCAGCTCAAAGAATCGCTGATGCGCGAACGGCTGATGGCGGCGCTGGCAGGGGCTTTTGGTTTCTTGGCTGGTTCGCTGGCGGTGCTGGGATTATACGGCGTGATCTCTTACATGGTTGCCCGGAGGCGAAACGCAATTGGCGTGCGAATCGCGCTCGGGGCGAGCCGCGGGCAAGTAGTCGGACTGGTGCTGCGGGAGGCAGTTCTGCTGCTGGCCATTGGGCTGATACTTGGCACAGCGTTGTCCACCTGGGCTGGGCAGGCTGCCTCGTCGCTGGTCTACGGATTGACGCCGCGAGATCCTCTGACACTCGGCGGTGCGATCGCGCTGTTGGCGATAGTGGCGCTCTTCGCCAGTTACGGTCCAGCATTGAAAGCCTCCCGGCTGCAACCCATGGACGCATTGCGCGACGAATAAGAGCTGCTGGGGAGAAGACACGAAACGCGGCCTTGCGGTGCGTGACCGGACCGCTGCGGAGTCGACGGATATTTTGCGCGCGAATCTTTGAGAGGAACTACCTGATCTCTCTCACTTCAAGCGGCAAGCTGCGTGGTCTCCCATAATCAGACTTCTTGGGGCACGTGAAGCCGTCGGGGGCCCTCAACTTCCGGATTGCGCGTGATTCGCTCAGAATCCACACTGGAAAGCGGATCTCGGTGTACGACGTGGTTGGCCCTAACCATCGAGGCGCCGGGACGTATTAGTTTGTAAGCATGCGCCTGCTCCTCTTTCTCGCCGTCCCCCTCTTCGCTCAGACACCTTGTGCCGAGATGGCGCGCCTGCGTAACGTCACCGCCGCAAAACAAGCCGCAACTTACTGTC
>DATHIZ010000680.1:0-14978 GCA_035316385.1 Bryobacteraceae bacterium
GACCAAAGCAGCTGGTCGTCCCGGTGCCTTCAAACGCGAATTCATCCAGGTTGAGCTTGCCCAGGCAAACCGTCCCCGCCGCCTTAAGGCGTGAGGCCACTTCCGCATCCTGAGTGGGAACGCGCTGGGCAAACACCTGGCTGGCCGCCGTTGTCCGGACGCCGGCGGTATCGATATTGTCTTTGAGGGCGATAGGGATGCCGTACAAAGGGTTCAGCGGGCCACTCCCTTGGCGGGAGCGGTGTTCATCGCACGCGCGAGCCTGGGCTAGCGCCGCATCATCCGTCACCGTAATGAAACTGTTGAGGCCTGCATCTAGCTTCCGGACGCGCGCCAGACACAACTTCGTCAGTTCCTCCGAGGAAATAACGCGCTTTTGTAGCGCTGCCGCCGCCTGAGCCAGAGTCCAGTATTCGGGCGATGCCTGCGGCTTTGCGGAAGCGAGAACTGGAACAATGGAAGCACTCGCGCCGGCCATCCAAGCACGACGTGAAAGCAGAAGCTTGCTGTCATCTGTCATCGAGAGACCTCATTCGCTAAATAGAGATAACTTAGCAGCAAGAGACATGACCAATCTTGGCGACGGCCGGAATGCGCTCGAGGCGGATCGAAACCGCCTGCATTTTGCCGTGCCGGATCCGCTGCTCGTCACAGTGTTTGATCCTTTGGAGGAAATGATGAAAGCACTTGTATGGTTCGTTACCGGCGCTTCCCGCGGATTCGGCCTGGAGATCGCGCGCGCGGCGCTCAATCGCGGCGACTCGGTGGTTGCAGCCGCGCGGGATCCCCGGTCGGTTGAGCGTGCGCTAGGGCAGCATGAGCAATTGTTGCCTGTCTCGCTTGATGTCACGAATGAGCAGCAGGCGCAAGCGGCGGTGGCTGCGGCATTGGCAAAGTTCGGCCAAATCGACGTCCTGGTAAACAATGCCGGCCGCGGCTTGGTAGGAGCTGTCGAGGAAACATCGGCCGCCGAAGTCCGTTCGGTTTTCGCCGTGAACGTGGATGGCCTCCTCACCGTCTCGCGCGCCGTGCTCCCCAGCATGCGCGAACGCCGCGCCGGCCGCATCTTGAACCTGAGTTCGGTTGGTGGCTTTGCCTCGTGGCCCGGATGGGGCGTATACTGCGCGACCAAGTTCGCCGTCGAGGGACTCAGCGAAGCGATGCACGCAGAGTTGCTCCCGCTTGGCATTCACGTAACCGTCATCGAGCCCGGCCCGTTCCGCACCGACTTTTTGGATGCCAGTTCGCTCGGCCGTGTAAACCGCGTCATTGAGGACTACAAAAAGACTGCGGGCACTGCGCGGGACTGGGCCGATTCCTCGCATAGCGCTCAGCCCGGCGATCCCGTGAAAGGCGCCGCCGCCATCATTGAGATTGGCACGGCTGAAAACCCGCCCGTTCGTTTGCAGTTGGGAGCGGACAGCGTGGCTGCGGTGGAAGCAAAACTCACCCAGGTAGCCGAAATTGCCACTTGGCGCAAACTGGCGGAATCAACTGGGTACGGTGACAAAGTCTGAACAAGAAAAAAGATCTCCAACGCCTCCGAAAATCTGGATGATCACGGGCGCGTCGCGCGGCCTCGGCTCTGAAATCGCGCGAGTAGTCCTCGCGCGACCCGGCCTTGTCAGTGGATCAAAGCGCCGCGTCTCCGCGGTCGTCGTTGCGGATCCGAATCGCATCCGTAACTTCGCTGATAAAGATCTTTCCGTCTCCTATGGCGCCGCTGCGGGCAGCCGCCGCAAGCGCCGTGGCGACCTCTTCCACCCGTTCCGACGCAACTACCATCTCCAGCTTGATCTTTGGTAGCAGATCCACCTGGTACTCTTGGCCGCGATAGACCTCTTTGTGGCCCTTCTGCCGGCCGTGGCCCCGCACCTCCAGCACGGTCATGCCCTCAATTCCAATCTCCTTCAGCGCCTCCTTCACCTCTTCCAGTTTGTGGGGTTGAATAATCGCTTCAATTTTTTTCATTGGGTTTCCTAAGTAGAGGCAATCGCTCAGGCCTCGAAGTTATATCCTTCCTCACCGTGCATGCTGACGTCCAAGCCCTCGGTCTCATCCTGCTTGCTTACTCGTACTCCGCACACCAGGTCGCAAATCTTCAGAATGACCAGCGTCCCTACAATCGCCAGGCCCGCGGAAATCGCCACGGCAATCACCTGGTTCATCACTTGGCCCGGGTCCCCATCCACCCATCCCATGGCCTTGCCCGCGCGCAGATCGTTCACTTCCTTGGTGGCAAATACGCCCGTCAGAATAGCTCCTAACGTTCCGCCGATCCCGTGAACGCCAAACGCATCCAACGCATCATCGTAGCCAAACATCTTCTTTACTTTGCTTACCATCAGGTAGCAGATAACGCCTGCCAGCGCGCCGATTAAGATGGCCGGCATCGGCTTGACGAATCCCGAAGCGGGCGTTATGGCGACCAGTCCCGCAACCGCGCCCGAAGCCGCGCCCAGTATGCTGGGTTTGCCTGCCAACACCCATTCGATCGCGATCCATCCCAGTACGGCGGCAGCCGTGGCAAAGTGGGTCGCAATGAAAGCGCTCGACGCCAGCGCTCCCGCCGACACCGCGCTTCCCGCGTTGAAGCCGAACCAGCCTACCCATAGTAAGCACGCGCCGATTACGCTAAGCACGACGCTGTGCGGCCGCATCGATGCGTTAGGATAGCCGTCGCGTTTGCCAAGGTAAAGCGCGCAGACCAGCGCCGATACGCCTGAGGTAATATGCACCACCGTGCCGCCCGCGAAGTCCCAGGCGGGAAACGTGCCTCCTAGCGCCCCGTTCAGGAACCCGCCCTTGCCCCACACCATGTGCGCCATGGGAAAGTACACCACTAATGACCACAACGTTGAGAACAGCAGCATCGCCGAGAATTTCATGCGTTCGGCGAATGCCCCGGAGATTAACGCCGGCGTAATGATCGCGAACATCAACTGGTACACCATGTAAGTCTGCTGCGGAATCGTACCGGCATAATCGGGGTTCGGGTCCGCGCCGACCCCGTGCAGGAACATGTATCGCAAGTCTCCTATAAAAGGGGAGCCTTCGGCGAAGCTCAGGCTGTATCCAACCACAGCCCAAAGGATCGATACCGTCGCCATAAGAATGAAACTGTGCATCATGGTCCCGAGCACGTTCTTGCGGCGCACCAACCCTCCGTAAAACAGCGCCAGCCCCGGACCGGTCATCAGCAACACCAGCGCCGAACTGGTCAGCATCCAGGCGTTGTCGCCGGACATCTGCGCGCTTTTTACGGCTTTCTCCAGATTGTCCAACCTCTGTCCCGCATCCACTGCGGTTGCTTGAGCCAGGGCCATTCCACTGCCCAGGACAGCAAGCAGAATGTAACTTGCGAGGCGCGTCATCCACGTCTGGTGACGCCTTCTGTTGTGCTTCTCAATTGTCATTCGTATTGTCATCCCTCTGGTTTGGATCTGCCGGCGAAACGAGGCGGGCACGCCATCTTATAGCGAAGAGCAAGCGTATCGCTTTCTATAACTTCCGTCCAATCAATGGTTTCGATATGGCGAAAAGAAAGGCGCCTTTTAGCCTTTCGATAGTGTCGTCGCCGCCTACTCTGCTCGCTCCTTGCGAATAGCGGCCTTCATCTCTTCCGCGACGGTCAGAAGCCGCTCGGCGTACTCAAGCACGTGCCTTCCGGCCTCGGTCAAAACAACTCTTGAGAAACGGGTGCGCTTCAGCAGTATTGTCTCGAGGTTGCGTTCCAGCACCTGGACATGATGCGTCACGCTCGACTGGGAATACCCAAGCATTAGCGCCGCCCCGGTGAACGTGCCCGTGACCGCTACCGTTCTAAACGTCAGCAGGTGCTGCAAATTGAGAATCAAATTGTTTTCGCGTGGAATGTGCGCGGACATCGGCCTCACAAACAGTGGTGGACAAACTCCGCCCAGCTGGCATCGCTGAACGAAGACATAGTGTAGCGGCATCCATGACGCGGGCCTAATCAATTGTTTCAATGTAGCCCAGAGTTAGGGTGTCCCTCCCTCTTTTTGCCTATCGCCCGATCTGGACGGTCTGCCGTGCGCGCGTAACCAGGGAAGAATCGCTTGCTATGGAAGCAGTATCGCCTTTATCGTTTAGCTAGTGATCCCGCGACTCCTGAACACAAGCAAACCGGTAATCTTATTGTGGACGCTCGCCCTGGTGATGCTCGTGACATGGGCGGATTGGGCAAGCGGCAACAACATCTCACTCGCCGCGCTCTACATCCTCCCCATGATGCTCAGCGCCATTGTCTTTCGTCCACTTGAGACCGCCGCGTTTGCGCTCCTTTGTTCCTCTCTGCGATCCTGGTTCGATCTTCCCGGCTCACTCGCCGATGTGGGGCTTCGCTTCATTTTTGCCGCCCTTGCCTATTTGGTTTCTGGCTTGTTCGTCACGGCGCTGCTGCGAAACCGCGAGCAGGCCATCCGCCACCTCGACCACATTCGAATTGAGCAAGCACTCCGCCGCGAAGCAGAGGAGCAACTCAGGGTTCTCGCTGAAAGTAGTCCGGCGGCGATTGTTACTGTGGATAAGAACGGCGCCGTCCTGGCGGCGAATAACGCTGCCAATCGGCTGTTACTGCTGCCGCAAGGCGAGACGCTCAAGAACCGGCGCATCGTCGGCTACTTCCCTTTTCTGGCTGACGCGCTGCGCTTTGATGCGGACTCAGTCGGCTTGCGTACCGCCGTCAAATGTCAGGCCCACCGGGACAATGGCGAAATCTTTCTTGCGCACATGTGGCTTTCTGCCTACCTAGCGCCCGAGGGGAAGCGCTTGGCCGCTATCATCGTGGATTCGTCCGAGGAAATGCGCGATCGCGAAGAACAAGGTCTAAACCAGCTTCTAACTGGAAATCAAATTGCGACTGCGGCCATCGCCCACGAAGTCCGAAACGTGTGCGGAGCCATGGCGATGCTGTGTGAGGATTTGCGTCAGCGGCACTCTCTTTCGCAAGACAAGGCACTGCGAGGGTTGGACAACCTCGTCGGAGGGCTCGAAGCAATCGCCTCTTTCGAATTGCAGTCGAAGACTCATGAAGTCGAAGAGGTATCACTGAAAGAAGTGTTGGATAACCTCCGAATCGTAATTGAACCGGCCTGGCGTGAGATTGAAGGAGCCGTGCGATGGCATTTGCCCGCACAGGTGCCATCCGTTTGGGCCGAACCGTATGGACTGCTGCAGTCGTTTCTGAACCTTGCGCAGAATAGCCATCGCGCCGTTCAGGAAGGCTCTGTTCGTGAACTGGACATCGCGGTATCGTCGCAAGAACAAAAGGTTATCGTTGAGTTTCAAGATTCCGGTCCCGGCGTAGCCTCTCCTGGCGACCTGTTTCGCCCGTTTCAACAGGGCGCCGCCGGCAGCGGGCTGGGGTTGTATGTCTCTCGCTTTCTCGTCCGTAGTTACGGCGGCGACCTACGGTTTGAACCGCCGCCGAACGGCTCGTGTTTCGTAATCGAGCTGGATTCGGCATCAAGGGGTGTGTACAGGTGAATAAACAAACCAAGACCATAAATCTACTTCTCTTGGATGATCACGATATGTTTCGCGAGGGACTGGCGCGAACACTCGAGAAAGAACCGGACCTCAAGGTAGTGGCGCAATGCGGATCATCCGCGGAAGCCTTGGCCATGCTGAATCGCAACGTCAACATGGTTCTGCTCGATGTCGATCTCGGAAATGAGCGCGCCTTAGGATTTGTCGAGGAGGCCAGGAAGGCCTACTTCGAAGGACCGATCCTGGTGGTGACCGCTGGTGTCAGCGGCCAGGAAGCCGTGCGCCTGCTGCAGGCCGGAGTAACGGGAATTCTGCACAAGCGCCACTCCGGTCAGGTCTTGTGCGAGTCTATACGCAAACTGGCGGCGGGTGAATCGTGTCTCGAAGCGAAATATCTGACGTCACTGATTCGCTCTGTGGATCGCTCGCGCGGGTCCGCGAGCCCCAAGCTGACAGATCGGGATCGCGCCTTGCTGCGCTACCTCCTTGAAGGGTTGACCAATCGTGAAATCGGCGTTCATCTTGTTATTTCGGAAGGCGCCGTGAAGGCATCGCTTCGCTTGCTGTTTGAGAAAGTCAACGTTCGCTCGCGCACGCAGTTAGTCAAAGTGGCGTTAGAACAGTATCAAGACCAGTTGTGAAATCTCAACTCGCGGCATCAGTTTCGTTTCGCATACGCCGGCCCGTACAGTACCCGCCCCGGTCTCTCTCCGGTTACCTCTCCATTCTTCATCGCCAACTTGCCATTGACAACTACATCGCGGAAACCAACCGAATACTGGTGCGGCTTGTCGAATGTGGCTCTATCTGAAACCGTCGCCGGATCGAACACCACTATGTCCGCCTTCATACCCGGCCGCAGCAATCCCCTGTCTCCAAAACTCAGCCGCTGCGCCGGCATGCCGGACATCCGTCGAATGGCATCCTGCAGCGTAAGGATTTTACGTTCCCGTACATACACGCCAAGCACTCTGGCAAACGTGCCATAGCTGCGCGGATGCGGAGCCGCCTGCCCGAACACCGGGATATCGCCATCCGATGCGATCATCGTGTAAGGCGACCGCATGATCCGTTCGACGTCTGCTTCGTCAATCGCGTGATAAACCGCCGAGCAGCCTCCCTTTTCTTGCAGCGCCATAGCCGTCTCGGCCGCATTCTCGTTCGTCACCTCCGCGCCGCGCGCGCGAGTCAAATCCGACAAGCTCTTGCCGGCCAGGCTTGCGTCAAACGTGCAGTTCACAATCACGATATTCTTGGGATCGCCTCCGCCCCGCCCGTCGCGGATGTTGTGCACAATCTCGGCCTTAATCTTGCCGCGAGCGTCCGCCGCATGCAGCCGTTCCACAACCGCGCTGTTCCCGCCCGCCAGCGACCACTGCGGGAATAGGGCTGCAATCCCGGTGCTCGAAGCCGTATAAGGATATTGATCGATGCTCACGTCCACGCCCCGCGCCCGCGCCTGCTCCACCAGTTCCAGCGTCTGCACGCTCTTTCCCCAGTTCGCCGTCCCGATCACCTTGTGATGCGTAATCTGTGTCGGTAAGTGCCCTTCTTCTCCAATCCGAATCGTCTCTCTCACGGATTCTTCAATGCGATCCGTCTCATCTCTCATATGCGACTCGTGAAAGCCGCCCAGCGCCCCCACCACCTTCGCAATCTCGATCACTTCTTCCGTGGTGGCGTAGTTGCCAGGAACATAGAACAAACCCGTCGACAGACCCACCGCGCCCGCGTGCATTGCATCCGCCGCGAGCGTTTTCATTTTTTCCACTTCCTCCGGCGTCGCCTTCCGGTTCACCAATCCCATCACGGCTGCGCGAATGGATCCATGCCCCACAAAACTCGCGAAGTTTATCGAAATGGGAGTCTGCGCCACCTTCTGTAGAAAAGGACCCAGCGGGACAGCCGAACTTCCATCCGGTCCCTCAATGATGGTCGTCACGCCTTCACGCAGGTAATTCTCCGCTGTAGGCACCGAAGAAATGCCGCGCCGCCCATGCGAATGGATATCGATAAACCCTGGCGCCACCGCCAATCCGGCCGCATCAATCCGCACGGCCGCTTGCGCCTCGCCAAGATGCCCGATCGCTGCAATGCTATCTCCGCGAACCGCAATATCGCCCGCAAACCACGGATTGCCCGCGCCGTCGAAGATCTTTCCGTTTGTAATGACTAAGTCGTACTGCTGAGCCTGAATTAGAAGTGGAAGCAGAAGAAGAAACAGAACCCGCATGATTCAGGACAGTGTAGCTTACTTGGCTCCCGCCAGTTGCGCAATGGCCCCCAGCGTGGTTTGCGTGGCATTCAACCCAAGCCGGAAATCGTCGTCGCTGAACGTCGTAAATACATCGGTTGGCTGATGATGATGCGGGTCCCAGCCATTACCAATCTGTGAGCCGCGCTCGTCTTCGCGAAGACTTATGGAGGGCGTCAAATCTTGAAACGGACTCGAATCCGTATTGGTCATATGCGGCCCGATATTCGCCGGATAGTCCGTAGCATATTTTTCATTCGCCAGCTGGAACTTCTGCGCCAGCACCATCGCCTCGTTCGCGAATTTCGAAGTCATCTGGTATTCGATGTTCACATCAGCCTCGGGTCGCTGCTCTTTGCTCATGCTCCCGTCCTTATGCGGCATGCCATGGTCGAACATCATCATGTCGTGCTGGATCATCCCCAGCCACTTCGGCTCCGGATATTTACCGGAACCCGCCGGTGATTCAATGCCCTGCAGATTTTTGCGCTGGTCCACGTAGGCCCTGGCGCCATTCAAGCCCGTCTCTTCGTTGTTCCAAAGCGCAAAGCGAACGGAACGTTCCGTTTGAACCCCGGGACTGCTGAATACACGCGCCAGTTCCATCACCAGCGCCGTACCCGAGCCATCGTCATTGGCCGCTTCGCCCCACCCGATCCCGTCCATGTGAGCGCCCACTATATACATCTCGTCCGGATGCGTTGTTCCGAGTTTCGTGCAGTACACCTCTTCGCGCAGACCGGGAACCGACGGCGGCGTGTTTAACTCACGCAGTTTCTCATCTGGCTGCTTCATGGGGTCATTGTTCACGCTCTCCGGCATGCGGTTGCCACGCCTTCGCGCGCCTCCGGGACCAAGAATCTGCGAAGCTTGCGGACGCGCCCCACCGGCCCGACGCCCCGCCGGCGGCTGGTAATCGTAGCGAATGCGCTCCGTATTTGTACAGCCATAACTCTTCAGTTGCGCTTCAATCCAATCGATGGCGGCGCGGTTGCGGTCTGTACCCTGGCGGCGGTCGCCAAACTGCGTCAGGCCCTTAATCGTCGCTTTATAGCGCTCCAAATTGAGGCTGCCCGCCATAGCCGCAATCGGATCGTTGGCGGGCTCAGGCGGAGCGGATTGTTGAGCGGGAGTCAGCGTGGCAAACAGGCATAGGGCCGCAAGAACAGTAGAGCGCATAGGTATTCCGATCAGTGTAACCTTTCGGCTCGCTTTGCGCTATGCCACGGGCCGCCACCACCATCGCTAAACCCCGCAGGCGCGAAATCATCGACCTGCTTGTGGATGGTCAGGAGCAGCGGCCGCCTCACCGCCGAAGGCGTAAACAACACTGAAACAGAGCGGGAAGCGTAAGCGCCCGTTTAGTGGCTCACTAGCGATTTGCCATCCTGGAAGCATGAAGGCAGACCGTGTCGAAATCTCCCGGGATAAGCAAAAAAACGGCTGGTTGATTCGCATCCAAGTAGGCGAGGAAGTCATCCGCCGTCATTGCAATAAACCAACAAATGCGGATGAAGCAACGCTACGAAGTGCCGCGATCAAAACCGCTGCTGACGAAGGTTACACCGTAGATCCGTCGGCCGTTGTCTTCAACCCATAGAGGATGCGCCGGCTATGGCCACTCCACGAGACAGCCTTGCTGCGGCGATCGGCGAACAATCCCCGGCGGCACACCAGCGAAGACTTTCTGTCTTTCATGGCACAGATTGCCGAGCGGACTCAAGGGTCTAAAGAGATCCACATTGTTCTGGACAATCTCTCTGCCCACAAGACGAAGAGCGTGGCTGCGTTCCTCGATCAGAATCCGCGAGTGCGTTTCCACTTCACACCGGCTTAGTCGTCGTGGCTCAGTCAGGTCGAGATCTGGTTCGCGAAAATCCAGCCCGGACGGTCCGCTGGATTTTCTTCCCGATCAAGATACGGATTGCGCACCCACTCTCGCCGCCCTGCCAAAGTGAAACAAAACCCCTCGCTTAAACCTCTCTAAAATAGAGTGTGCCTCGGACCCGCTACGTTGTTCCCGCAGTCCTAGCCGTCGTCCTCTGCCTTGCCGCGATCCTTTGGCTTTGGATGGCACGCCCCAAGGGCAGCGCTCCCGCTCTGTCGTCGAGCAACACCGCGCCCGCATCGGCATCGCCCGCGCAGTCCGCCCCGGCTGCAAAACGCAGCGCCACTGCCCCAACTAACATCTCCGCGCATAATCTCATGCTGCGCAAAGGCCCGGAGTTCCGCATATACATCCGTTGGATTCGCGGCCAGATGCTGCGCGCCAATCCCAACGTCAACCCCTCCTTGGACGATGCCGAATCCTTCATCCTGCTCATCCAAAAGGGCGTTATCCGCGCCAATCTGGGTGACATTGGCAATTACCTCAACTCCGACGTTTCCGCCAAGTTCCCTCTCAAGAAGATCAACGTCACCGGCGATGGCGATCAGGTCAAGCTCGCCGGCACCCTGCACAAGTTCGGTCTGCCTCTCCCCATCGAAATTCGCAGCACCATCGCCGCCACTCCGGACGGGCGCATCCATCTCCACATCACGAAAATCAACGTACTCAAGATTCCGCTCAAAGCCCTGCTCGGCGGACTTCACGTAACCATTGATGACGTGATGGGCTCCGCGCCCATCTCCGGCGTCGAAGTCTCCGGCAACGACCTTTTCTTCGACACCATCAAACTCCTTCCGCCGCCTCACATTCGTGGTCTGCTCACCAACGTGCGTCTTGCTAATCCCGACCTCGTCCTCATCTACGGCAACGCCCCAAGCGACGAGACGCAGCTCGCCCAGTGGCATAACTTCCTGCGGCTGGATGGCGGCACCGTCGACTTCGGCAAGCTAACCATGCGCCACGTAGACCTCACTCTCATCGATGCCTCCAACGACGTTTGGTTTGACCTCGACCTCGTCAACTACCAGGCCCAGCTCGTCAACGGCTACAGCCGGATGACCGCGCAAGCCGGCCTCGAAATCTTCATGCCCGACGTCGACCGTCAGACCCACAAGGCTGCCGCCAAGAGCATTTCCATCGAGTGGCTCAAAAACCGCAACTCCTCCCTGCCGCCCGACGTTCCAGTCAAGTAGAAGATTCCGTGCAAATGTCTCGCTCAGATGGATTTGGCCTCGCCCAGAGCGCGCGTAGTGGTGGAGGAAGCCAGGCCGAGTCAGCGGCGACAATCAAGGTATGCAGGGAAATGTATCCAAGGTTTGGCTGATTACCGGTAGTTCGCGGGGTCTCGGCAGAGCGTTTACGGAAGCGGCTCTCGAAGCCGGCCATCGTGTGGTGGCGGCAGCCCGCAATCCCCAGCAACTCATCGATGTTGTGAACAAGTATGGTGACGGCGTGCGGGCGGTCGCACTGGATGTCACCAACGAAGTGCAAGCCCGGCACGCTATTGATGCGGCGATCGAAGCCTTTGGCGGCCTCGACGTGCTGGTCAATAATGCCGGTTATGGCGATGTATCCCCCGTCGAAGACACCTCGCTCGCCGATTTTCGCGCTCAGATCGAAACCAACCTCTTTGGAGTCATCATTATGACCAAAGCTGTGCTTCCATACTTCCGCGCGCGCGGAGCCGGGCACATCATCCAAGTAACATCGATTGGCGGACGCATCGGGCCGGTCGGGCGCGCACCATATGCAGCCGCGAAGTTCGCCGTCGTGGGCTTCTCCGAGTCACTGTCCAAGGAGGTAGGACCGCTCGGCGTAAAGGTCACAATCGTCGAACCCGGCGGCTTCCGTACTGATTTTGCGGGCTCCTCCACCAAGCTTCGCGAAGGTCGCCCCGAGTATGACGCCACAGTCGGCGCTACAGTGCGGTTCCAACGCAATTATGACGGCAAACAGCCCGGCGATCCCGCGAAGGCAGCTGCGGCGCTCCTGCATATTGCGTCACTCTCCGACCCGCCTCTGCGGCTCTTGCTCGGGAGCGATTCCTATAACGCGGCCGAACAGAGTGCGCTTCAGAAGCTTGAGTTGGACAGGAAATGGAAGGATCTCAGCCTCTCCACTGACTACTAGCCCAGTGAGGCCCCGCTGAGAACATCCACGATCGGGACAATCGCCGCATTCCTTCAAAGTTTCGCTCACATTCAGCATCCACGCTGAAACGCTCGGTAGTTCAACAACACTATTGCGTTGAAAGGACAACTCGATGCCTATTCGGAAGCAACCCTACGATAAACCCGTCGACGCTTCACTCAATTTCTTGAATTTCATCGGAGAGCGCGCAAAGCCCTCTTTTCCAGGCGAAATGCAAGCCAGGCCCCCCATCATTGGAAAAGGGGAACCTCCGGCAGACCTGATCCGTCTTGCCCAAACACGCGAGCACTACGTGCGCAGTGCGAGCGCGGATGCGGAACCCGAGGTTAAGTTGGAGCGCGTGCGCGACACGGAGGATCGCATCTGGCGCGTGCAGATATCCGATGCCTCATTCGACGCGCTGCCTGGACGAACTGCCGTACGGGAGCGTCCCGAGAAGATTGTGGCTGAGATCGATCCCAAGATCAGCTTCACTGGCCATCGTCCCGATTGGGCCCACAGCTTCCATGCGCCGCGCGTGGCCGCCGATGAGAGCGAACGTCTCATGCGGCGATTCAATGGCCGGACGACCCAGCCGCTCTACGTGTTCGGCGCGGATAACCGTGTTCCGTATCAGGATTCCAGTTGGCCCTGGGGGCTGGTAGGCAAGGTATACAACAGTGATGGCAAGATGGGGACTGGCGCGCTGATCGGCAAACGTCTCATCGCGACCGCCGGTCACATGCTGCCCTGGAACAGCATCGCGCAGGGTTCCTGGTGGATGAAATTCGTTCCGGCCTACTACAACGGATCGTCGCTGTTTGGCGCGGGCGTGCAGTCATACGTCTCGGACTGCAAGGGATACAACACCAGCGGCGATGTCACTGGATATGACTTTGCCGTGTGCCGTTTGTACACCCCGCTAGGCGACTCACTCGGCTATTTCGGCTACAACGGTTATGACGACGACTGGGAAGACGATCCATATTGGACTCTCCTCGGCTACCCCTCGGCTGTGGCTTCCGGCCAGAAGCCTTCCTATCAGAGTTCCATAGCGGTCATCGATGACGATGGCGATTCCAACGGCGGTCTGGAAATCGAATCGCAAGGCGACATGACTCCGGGAAATTCCGGCGGGCCGTTGTTTAGCTGGTGGAACGGGGATCCGCGGCTGATCGGAGTAGTGAGCGGGCAAGAGGAGGAATACTCCTTCCCGTTCTCCACCGAGAAGGTCAACGTCGTCGCCGGCGGTTCCGGCTTCACCAACCTTATGGCCTGGGGTCGAACAAACTGGCCCCTCTAGAGCATCCTTCTTACACATCTGTCTTACATATCTATGGATATGTGGAGCACATGTTCATATGCTGGAAGCAGGTCCAAGATGATGCAGATTAGAGATGTCCCGGACAATGTACACAGCACCCTGAAAGCGCGCAGCTAGATGGCGCCATTGCCCGGACACGCCAGTTTTGTGGAGCTGCCAGTCGTCACACTGGAACCCTGATGCTGGGTTCCGCCACTCCCCGCAGGGTGCATCGCATGCACCCTGCATTCCCAACGATAGGCGCCGGTTCGAGACTACTCAAGTTGTACGCAAGTTACGGGTGCACAAAGATTGCTTTAGCGACTACGCGATTCTTTTCCACCCCCAACCCGCTTTCCTTTGCTTGAACTCGTGACCAGGTCTATCGGCGCGGGACGCTGTCGTAAACGCATTGGATGTCGGCGTTTTTACTATTTTTCGGGATGCCTCAGGGATTTCTTGTAATGCGTTAGGCTCAGAAATTGTTCCGTTGCTGTTGAACGCAGTTGGGACCGTTCATCGCCAAACGCTCCGCTACGGCTGATATGAATAGCGGATAGCAGCCTTCCGACCGCATTTCATTCCCAATTTCAATAAGACTTGCTCGTCCGCTTGCCGCACGTCTTCCAGGGTGAGTCCAGCCGCTTTGCATCTCGCAGCGAGCTCCTTTCGAACCTCCCCCACCGCTTGCGAGGCTGCCGGAGCCTCGAGAGTTATTCACGAAATAGTGCAGTAACCTCCGCCGCTGGTTCGATGTCCGTGTTCATCGTTTCACTCCCGAGGAGGATCATACAAAGCGCGGCAATAGCGATAAACACGCACCCGCGACACCGCATGTCGATGATGATTTGGCTCCGAGCGAATTAAGGTGGCCCGGCGTCCTGATTCCGGACCTTAAGTTAGCTTATGAAGGGCAAAGCCCCGCCCGATCGGCTGCGTGCTTGGGGCTGGCAAACGCTCGCATTGTCTACTATCCGGCAAACAAAGCGCCTCTGTGGACATGTGGGGCACATGTTTATATGCTTGAAGCATGTCCAAGATGGTGCAGATTAGGGATGTCCCAGACAATGTGCACAGCACGCTCAAAGCGCGCGCCGCGCGTGAAGGGATGAGTCTCTCTGATCTCATTAAGCGGGAACTCGAGCGCACGGCGGAGCGCCCGAGCATGCTGGAGTGGCTGGAGCGCGCGCGGCAGGCGAAACCTCTTTCGTCGAAACTCAGTCCGGCGCAAGCAGTACGCAAATTGCGGGATGCGACGTGCTTGTCCTTGATGCGTCGGTAGTTGTCGAACTACTCACAAACGGCAGATTAGCCGGTTCGCTCCGGCGCGACTTGGCAGGGCGTAGCGACTCGTTCATTGTTCCTCATCTGCTGGACGTGGAGGTAGTAAGTGCCCTCCGCAAGCTGGTCGCGGGCCGCCGCATCGACTCTCATCGCATGGAACAACTTTTCGCGGGGCTGGCAGCGCTCCCTGCTGAACGCTACGCGCACACCCCCCTCTTGACCCGTATTTGGGAGTTGCGGCACAACTTCACTTGCTACGACGCCGCATACATAGCTTTGGCCGAAGTAACGGACTCCATTCTCTACACCAGTGACGTGAAGTTGAGTAAGGGTCATCGCGCCCACGTGATGGTGTTTACCCGGTGAGCGGCGCAAGACCGCTGTTCTGGCGTCACAGGCTGCCGTCTCTGGTTCTGATCACTTCTTGAGCCTCCAGACGTCCCACGTAAGCGGCCCGGCTTCCTCATCCGTCACTGGGCGGCCCGCAACTTTGAGAGCCAGCTTGATCTGACCGTGATGGTAGCCCTCGTGGAAGATCAGGAACTGAAGCAGGAGGATCGGGTGGTCGAAGTTAAGGTTCAGGTCCCGGCCTGTTTCCACCCTGCTCT
>DATHIZ010000681.1:0-12825 GCA_035316385.1 Bryobacteraceae bacterium
GCTTTGTTGACCGGCGCCGCGATCGCCGTAGCGGGAATGATCGGCTGCGTTGGTTTGGTAGTTCCGCACGCGGTTCGCCTGGTGGTGGGGCCTTCGAACCGAGTGCTGCTTCCCGCCAGCGCTTTAGGGGGCGCGGTGTTCCTGATCCTCTGCGACTTACTCGCGCGCACTGTTCATCCGCCCGCCGAAATACGCCTGGGCGTGGTGACCTCACTAGTAGGCGGCCCAGTGTTTCTCGCGATGTTGCTCCGCCGCTACCGGGAGACCAGCGCGGCATGAGCTATCTGGAAGCACGGGACGTGGCGGTGCAGCGGGGCGGATTCCAGATCCTGAAGAGCGTTTCCTGGAAGCTGGCCTCCGGTGAATTGCAAGCCGTGGTGGGACCGAACGGCAGCGGCAAAAGCACGCTCCTGCGCGCGATGAGCGGTATCTGGCCTATATCCGAAGGCTCAGTCACAGTGGATGGCCAGCCGCTTGGCAGGCTTCCCCGGCGCGACCTCTCGCGGCGCATCGCTTTCGTCCCGCAAGAGACGCGCATGGACTTTGCTTTCACCGTGCAAGAGACCGTCGCCATGGGGCGCTATCCGCATCGCGGGCGGTTTGCGCGTGAGACGGCAAGTGATACCCGGGCAGTTCGCCAGGCGCTGGAGCGCTGCGATATCGCGCAGTTGAGCGAGCGTCTGGTCAATACTCTTTCCGGCGGCGAGCGGCAGCGCGTGCTTATCGCGCGCAGTTTGGCCGTGGAGCCGGAATTTATTTTGCTCGATGAGCCGACCGCCAGCCTGGACGTGGAGCATACGCTGGAGATCCTGGATCTCTGCCGCGCTTTGGCGAAGGCCGGGCAGAGCATCGCGCTGGCCACTCACGATTTGAACGCGGTGGCACGTTATGCAACCAGCGTGGCACTGGTCAACGGTGGACGCATGGTCGATTGTGGCGACCGCGACCGGGTTCTCAGTCCAGATAGGCTGCAACAGGTGTTTGGTATCCGCGCCGAGCTGCTGTCCACCAAAGACGGGCAGCCGGTGTACGTGTTTCATCGGAATGAAGGGACAGACATTCGTGATTAGATTTCTATCTGTGCTGGCCGCCGCGGGTGTACTGGCGGCCCAGGAACAGACGGCCTTGCAGGGGCAGATAAAAGACGCTCAAGGTAAGCCGATCGGCGATGCGCAGGTTCACCTTCTTCAGCAGGATGCCAGCATTCTTCTGGATGCGGTCACGGCGGATTCGGGAAGTTACCGCTTTACGGGATTCGTAGGCGGAGCGTACGTTCTTGAAGTACAAAAAAAAGGATTTAGAACGGCGGTCACTACTGTACAGGTCGAGCGCGGCAGGGTGAAGGAACAGGACATCGTGCTGTCCGTGGCGGGCGTCAACCAAACCGTGTTTGTAACCGCTTCGGGCGAGGCCCAGGTGGATTCGGAAATCTCCAAAGCCGTCAGCGTCGTGGAAAGGGACGAAATTGAAAACAGGAACGCCACTCAGCTGGCCGACATCGTCCGCTACACGCCGGGCATACAGGTGCAAGGCGCCGGTGGGATTGGACAGTTTACGACCTTCAAAATTCGCGGCCTGCAACCGGACGCGACCTCGATCCTGGTGGATGGGTTGCGCTTTCGCGACGCATCCAGCACCCAGTCAGACGCCACTTCATTTCTCCAAACGCTGAATTTTGTAAATGCCGACCGGGTGGAAATACTCAGAGGATCGGGTTCCTCGCTCTACGGAACCAACGCCGTGGGCGGGGCGATTAATGTAGTGACCGATCCAGGCGGCGGTCCTCTTCGTGGGGAACTACAGACGGAAGGCGGGAACCTTGGCTTGTTCCGTGGGCGCGGCTCGCTGGCCGGTGGGGCGTTCCAGGATCGCCTGAAGTTTACTGCTGGAATTCTGCACCTGAATGTCACCAAAGGTGTCGATGGCCATGATACATACCGCAGTACTGGGGGACAGGGGTTTGTGCATTACGATCTCAATTCGCATATGACCCTGAGCGACCGGCTCTGGGGTTCGGATGACTTTGCGCAGAACAACGACAGCCCTTCGACGGTTGGCATTCCCGCCGCAAATCTTCCAGCCAGCGGTGTTATCCGCGCCATCCCGCTTGCTCCGAGTCAGACGGCTGTCCTGTTGGCGGGCGGAACTCCGAACTACGGGAATGCGACCTTTGTTCCCGCTCTGAATAATCCCACGGCCAGGCGCAGTTCATGGTTTCTCACGAATGCTTTGCTCTTTCACGACGTAGTCAATGCCAACGTGAACTGGCAAGCCAGTTACCAAAGAGTGCACACCAACCGGATTTATGAAAGCATTTCCGGTGACGTACCGGCGGTGAATTACGGGAACTATGTCGGCGATACGGATACTGTCAACATTCACGGCACGGCGCAGGTCGCCTCTTGGTTGAGTTTGACCGGCGGCTACGAATTTGAGCGCGAAGGCTACTTCGACCATCAGGATAATAACGAGCCGGGGCCGAGCCGCGTATTGGAATCCACTCACATCAGCCAGACGTCAAACGCGGCTTACTTTGCTACGCAGACGGGCCTTTTCGGACGCCGCCTGCAAATCTCCTTCTCCGGTCGTTTTCAGGATTTCTCTCTTTCCAAACCGGCGTTTCTTACCAACGGGCCACCGAGCGTCTATGCCAGCGTTCCCCTTCAATCTCCTCCGCGGGCATGGACGGGCGACGCATCCATCGCCTATCTCATTCCTAAAAGCAATACGAAGCTGCGCGGGCATTTCGGAAATGCTTATCGCGCCCCATCGCTCTATGAGCGCTTCGGCGGCGGATTCAGCAACGACCCCGTTACAGGCATCATCACGTTCTCGGCATACGGCGATCCCCGTCTCTCGCCCGACCGCTACAATTCAGCGGACGGCGGCGTGGATCAGTATCTGTTTTCGAATCGCGTCCGTATCTCCGCCACTTACTTTTACACCCGGATTGTTCGCATTATCCAGTTCGACGATAGCGGCATCGTCAATCCTTTAAGCGATCCTTACCAGCGCTTGTTCGGCTACATTAATGGTTCCGGTGGAATCTCTCGCGGCGCCGAGATCAGTGTCGAAGCACGGCCCACGAGCAGTCTCATTCTCAAAAGTTCTTACACTTATACAAACGCCGGAACCGATCAGGACATCACCGTGCCCGGATTTTTCAAGGCGTTCGGAGTGCAGGCGCACACTGCTTCTGTGGTGGCCACAAGGCGTTGGGGCAAACGCTTCGACACCACGTTCACGCTATATCACGGTTCGTCGTATTACGCGGCTTTGTTCGCCGGGTTCGAATCGAGCGCCTATCTGTTCCCAGGATTTACCAATGCCGGACTCATGCTGAATTACCGGCTTTGGGACAACGAAAAGCGATCCGTCCGGGTATACACCAAGGTCGACAATCTGTTTAATCAGGCTTATTACGAGGCCGGGTATCTGGCTCCGCGCGCAACGTTTGCTTCCGGACTAGGATATTCGTTTTAGGCATGCTGCGGCAGATTCTTCTCATAGCCGTATTTCTTCTGCAAGCGGCGCAAGCGCAGCCGCGGCGAATTGTTTCAACCGCCCCCAGTATTACCGAGACTCTTTTCGCATTGGGGCTCGGGCCCAGCGTCGTCGGCGTCTCCAATTACTGCCGCTTTCCGCCGGAAGTGATCAAGCTGCCGAAAGTCGGCGCCTACTTGAAGCCGGACGCCGAAGCCATCGCGCGGCTGTCTCCCGATCTGGTTGTGATCAAGAAGCTCTCCAACGACCTCGCGGCACGGTTGACGGCTTTGGGCATCCCGTATGTTGAAGTGGAACTTGGGACGCTGCCGCAGCTCTACGCCACGATTGAAACGCTTGGCAAAGCTGCGGGAGCCGGGATGCAAGCGAAGACGCTAATAAATGGCATCCAAGGCCGGTTAAATGCGGTTCGGCAAAAGGCTGCTGGTCTCCCGAAACCCAAAGTGCTGTTCCTTGTAGGCAGAAGACCCGGAACGCTGGCGGATTTTGTGGCGGTGGGTTCGGATTCCTATCTCAATCAACTGATCGAGACAGCGGGAGGCGTGAACGTGCTGCAACAACCTTCGCTGCCTGCATACCCGCGAATTTCGCTCGAAACCGTCATTCGTTCGAATCCGGACTTTATCATCGATACTTCTACTCCCATGATGGGGAACGATCAGGCGCGCGCCGCGAGCGAGGTCCTGTGGCAGGAACACAAAGAACTGACGGCGGTGCTCAACCATCATCTGCGCGTGCTCAATGCGGACGAATTTGTTGTCCCCGGTCGGCGCGTAGCCGAAGTGGTTGAGATGCTCTTCGGAATTCTCCACGAACGCGGCGGCAACTAAGATGCTGTTGAAACTCGAAAATGTTTCTTTCAACGCCGGCAGCAATCGGGTACTGAACGCCATTGGTCTGGAGGCGCGCGGCGGAGAGTTCATCGCGTTGATGGGTTCCAACGGCGCGGGTAAGAGCACTCTTCTAGACCTTATAGCGGGGCTGCGCAGGCCCCTGGGCGGGACGATTAAATTAGAGGAACGCGCGCTTGCCGATTGGCCGGTCCGCGAACTCGCCTGCAGGTTAAGTCATCTGCCGCAGTCAGTCAGCGCGGACTTGCCGTTTCGAGCCGGGCAACTGGTTGCCATGGGCCGTTATCCGCACACGAGTCATTGGCATGAATCCGCAATAGACCGCGAAGAAGCCGAGTCCGCAATGCGGTGTACGAATTGTCTTCAGTTCCAAGATCGACAGTTAACCACTTTGAGCGGAGGGGAAAGGCAGCGCGTGCTGCTGGCGGCCTGTCTGGCGCAGAAAGCCGAATTGCTGTTGCTGGACGAACCGTCCACATTTTTGGATGTCGATCAGCAGTTGCACTGTTTCGCGTTACTTCAGCAGGAGAGCGCCCGCAATGTGCTCTGCATCGCGGTGACGCATGACATCAACCTGGCTCTGGCGCATTGCACCCGCATTCTCATTTTGGCGGAAGGAAAGGTCGCGACCGATATCGCGGTGCGGGAGGCACAGGCTGCTCCTGAGTGGTTGAAGCTATTTTCCCCGCGCTTGCACATGGGCGCGACACCGGCGGGACGGCCTTGGGTCTGGTTCTAATAATGGCGAACTCCGGACGCCAATGGATAGTGGGTTCCATGCTCGTGTTTATCGCGGCGATGCTCCTGCTGCCGTGGTTCGGGCCGGGGCGTCTGGACGTCGACCGTATTCTCCACCGGCAAGCGCCCGACTTCGGAATTCTGGTGCAATTGCGGATCTCGCGAACGCTGTTGGCCCTATTCGCGGGAGGCGCACTCTCCTTAGGCGGCAGCTTGTTCCAGGCGATGCTGCGCGATGCCCTGGCCACGCCTTATACGCTGGGCGTTTCGACTGGTTCCGCGCTCGGCGCCGTCGCCGTCCTTGCGGCTGGATGGCAGTCGCTGCTAGGCATGCCGGCCATTTGGATCGGATCTTTGGCGGGTGCCTCCGTGGTTTTGTTTTTGGTGATAGGAAGCTCGGCGGAGAAACGGCAGCTCTCGGCGTTCAGCCTTCTTCTTACGGGAATTGCCGTGAACAGCGTTTGCTCTGCCTTAATTGTCCTGCTGCATAGCCTGGCCGGAGTCTCGCGTTCCTTCTCTATTTCACGCTGGTTAATTGGAAGCGTCGATTCCACAAGTTATCCGCCGCTGCTCGCGTTTATGGCCGTCGTAAGCGCGCTGGCCTGCATCGTGATTTCCCAAGCCAAGAGTTGGAATCTTCTGGCGGTAGGCGAGCAATGGGCCGCGACGCGTGGCGTCAAAGTGTCGAGACTGATGCTGACGGGTTATCTTTGCGGTTCGATTTTAACCGCGGCCACCATTGCCTTGACCGGGCCGATCGGGTTCATCGGATTGATTATTCCGCACCTGGTAAGGTCGCGCGTAACTTCCGACCATCGGGTCCTGATGCCGTGCGCGTTTTTGCTGGGCGGCGCGCTGCTGGCCTCCTGCGATTCTTTAGGAAGAGTTCTGCTTGCCCCGGCGGAAATTCCGGCGGGCGCAATTATGGCTGTGCTCGGCGGACCCTATCTGGTGTGGTTGGTGCGTCATCGAGTCTGATTGGAAATAATGCCGGAAACTTATCGTCAAAAAGTAGTTCGCGCGGATGGACGCACGGTAAACATCCCGCAGCGCCGCGCCCACCTTTCTTATTGCTACAGCGCCTGTTGCTGCGGCCGCACCGAGCGAGGCTACGCGGCAGTTCCCGTGGATGTCTACAAAAACGAGTGGCTCGGACGAAAGCTGCGCAACCTGGTTCACTTGACCAAGGGCGGCTGCCTGGGACCTTGCGCGCTGGCGAATGTGGCCAGCCTTGTCTTCGATGGGCGGTCGATCTGGTTTCACTCGGTGAACAGTTCCTGGCAGGTGCGTCTGATCTTTGACTACATCGAGTCGATGGTCAAAGCGGACCGCTTCCTGCAGCCGCCGCAGGAACTCGCCGAATACGCATTCAACTATTACGACTGGGATGTGCGGCCTGCTGCGGAGCGCACGCGGACTGGTAACGAAAACACCAAGCCACTTGAGGGCGTGGCGCTGCTATCACACGCCGATACGGATCTCCTCAGCATTCAGCGCGTCCGGCAGGAGCTTCCGCCGGAGCTGACGATTACTTGTTTGTCTCTCAATTCCATTCGAACAGAAGAGCAGATGACGCTATTGCTGGATGGCGATCTGGCGCAGCCGCGCCTTGTTGTGTTGCGTTTGCACGGCCCTACCAGGAGCGTGCTCGGCTTCGATGTGCTGCAGCGGCATTGTCTCGAAAATGGAAAGCACCTGGTGATTGTCAGCGGCACCGGGGAGATGAATCCGGAACTCGTGCAAGCGGGAAATGTCCCGTTGGATGTGCTGGAGACGGTTACCGGATACCTCGGGCTCGGCGGTCCGCGCAACGTTGCCGAATGTCTGAAGTTTTTGTCCGATCGCTTGCTGCTCACCGGACACGGTTACGATCCTCCCGCGCCGATGCCGGAGCACGGAATTTATTTGGCTGACCTGGAAACTCCCACGATGGAGGATTGGGTGCGGCAAGCAGACCCAGGGAAGCCCACTGTTGCGGTGTTGTTCTACCGCGCGCACATGCTGAGCGGCAATACCGCTTTCATAGATGCCATCGTGGAAGCGCTCGAAGCGAAAGGTCTCAACGCCCTCTGTATTTTTACATCCAGCCTGAAAGTGCTGGACGGCGATGTTCCGGCTGCGCTGCGGTTCATCATGGGGCGGGCCGACGTCTTGCTCTCTACGCTCTCGTTCGCGCTGGGTGAAGTGAGCGCGCTGCAAAAGCTAGATATTCCGGTGATTCAGGCGATTGCCGCCGGCATGCCCCGGGGTGCATGGGAAGTCTCGCGGCGCGGACTTTCGGCGCTGGAAACCGCTATCAACGTTGCGCTTCCGGAATTCGACGGGCGCATTATCTCTGTTCCTATCTCTTTCAAGGAGCGCTCTTCCGCGAATCCTGAAACACTGTACGTGCCGCATCCGGAACGTATCGATCGCCTGGCCGGCATTGCCGCCAGACTCGCTCGCCTGCGGCGTCTTGCTAATTCGGAGAAACGCATCGCTTTTGTCCTTACGAATTCATCGGCCAAAGCCTCGCAGGTGGGCAATGCGGTGGGCCTGGATACGCCGGCCAGCCTTCTGAATCTGCTGCGGGGAATGAAAACACGCGGCTACCGCATTGCGCGGCTGCCTGAATCCGGCGATGAGTTCATGAAAGACCTACTATCGCGCGGAACTTACGATGAGATGCATCCGCTCGATCCAGCGCGCGCGATGCATTTCGGACGGCCAATTTATAAACAGGTATTCCAGTCTTTCCCCGCCGCGGCCCGCTTAAAAATGGAGGAATGCTGGGGAACGCCGGCGGATCAGGGTTATTCCATCCGGGCGAATAAATCCAAATCCGATAAAAAACTCATCGGCGGGATGCTCTTGCAACTGGGCGCGCGCGTCACCGAAGAACCGTTTAGCGATGAGAACGGCTATCACTTTGCGGCCATGGAACTGGGCCAGGCGCTGGTGGCGCTACAACCGCCGCGTGGGTACGGAATGAATCCGGATGCGATTTACCACACGCCGGATCTGCCGCCTACGCACCACTACACCGCGTTCTACCGCTGGCTTAGCGCGCCTATAGAGCAAGGCGGCTGGGGAGCTGACGCGATTGTCCATGTGGGCAAGCACGGAACGTTGGAATGGCTTCCGGGTAAGGGCGTTGGACTCTCTGGCGACTGTTTCCCCGACATCCTATTAGAAGATATGCCGCTGGTTTATCCGTTCATCATTAACGATCCCGGCGAAGGGAGCCAGGCCAAACGGCGCGCGCATGCGGTTGTGGTGGATCATCTTACTCCGCCCATGACGAACGCCGAGACGTACGGAGCGCTGGCGCAGATCAATCAACTTGTCAATGAATATTACGCGCTCGAAAAACTCGATCCAAGTAAACTCCCTTTCCTGCAGCAGCAGATCTGGGATCTGATTCAAGACACAAATCTCAAAGCGGACCTCGACTTGAAGGGGATGCTCTCGCGCGACCACGGCGACCATAAGCACGATTGGGATGACGAGCTAACCCCCGATGGCATTCCGGTTTCGCTTTCCGAGATGAGCGGCAACGATGTCGCGCATTTGCTGGAAGACATCGACGGATATTTGTGCGAGTTGGGAATGGCGCAGATCCGAGACGGGCTGCACATTTTGGGTGAGATGCCTCCGCTGCCGGACATGCTGCGCGCGCTCACGCGCTTATCGAATGCGGGCGTGCCGGGGCTGCAGGAGGCGCTGCTGCAAGCTTTTGGATATAACCTCGCCGAACTGCTGGAAAAACCGGGCGCGAAGGTTCAACCGGAGGCGGACGTGGCGGGAGTCGTATGCCGGTCCCACGCCGATATTCTGGAGGCCATTGAAGCGCTGTCCAGCGATCTATACAGACTTTTGGAAAACGCAGGATTTCAAACCTCGGCGATTGCGGAAGTACAAAACGCGGTATTGCGGCGTACGTCTCCCGATGTCGCCAAAGTTCTGGAATTTGCCTGCCGCCAACTGGTCCCTAACCTGGAGCGCGTAGACGATGAAATCGCCCATGTGTTGAACGCGCTGGAGGGCCGTTATGTGCCCTCGGGTCCGGCGGGCGCGCCCACCAGAGGCATGGCGCATATTCTTCCCACGGGGCGGAATTTTTTCGCCGTCGATCCACGCACCCTGCCTTCGCAAGCGGCATGGCGGGTTGGGCAGCAGCTTGCACATGAGGCGATAGAGCGCTATCGCAAGGAAGAAAATTGTTATCCGGAAATGGTGGGGCTCAGCGCCTGGGGCACTTCCCAGATGCGCACGCATGGCGACGATATTGCCGAAGCATTCGCACTACTGGGCGTCGAGCCGGTTTGGAGTTCGCAATCCAGACGCATGGAGGGCGTCTCGTTGATTCCGCTGGAGCGTTTAGGCCGGCCGCGTGTGGACGTGACGCTGCGCATTAGCGGATTTTTCCGCGACGCTTTCCCGCACTTGATCGATCTCTTCGATGAAGCCGTTGGGCTGGTGGTGAATGCCGATGAAGCGCCCGACAGGAACTTCCCCCGCAAGCACTACCTGGCGGATCTTGCCAAGAACCAGGACCTGGCGATAGAAGACGCCGAAGCACAAGCGCGTTACCGGGTTTTCGGAGCGAAGCCAGGAAGTTACGGCGCGGGCATACAGGCGCTGATGGAGACCGGACACTGGCAGAGCGATCAGGACCTGGCGCACGTCTTTCTGGAATGGGGCGGCTACGCGTATGCCAAGGATGCTAGCGGCGTCGATGCGCGCGGCGTCTTCGCCGACCGGCTGAAAACAGTGCAAGTTGCCTTGCATAACCAGGACAATCGCGAGCACGACATCTTTGATTCGGACGACTACTATCAATTTCAAGGTGGCATGGTGGCGACCATCCGAGCGCTGACAGGAGTTCAGCCGAAGGCTTATTTCGGGGACAGTTCGCGTCCGGACAATGCCCGCGTCCGTGATCTGCGGGAGGAAGCTTTGCGCGTTTACCGTTCCCGCGTGGTGAATCCCAAATGGATCGAAAGCATCAAGCGGCACGGCTATAAAGGTGGTTTGGAATTAGTGGCGACGGTGGATTACATCTTCGGCTTTGACGCCACAGCGCAGATAGCGCCCGATTTCATTTACGAGGGATTGGCGGAACAGTATGCCCTTGATCCCGCCATGCGCGCATTTTTTGCGCAATCGAATCCTTGGGCGCTCAACAGCATTGCGGAGAGACTGCTCGAAGCCGCGCGGCGCGAATTGTGGGAGCAGCCCAAGCCAGAAGTGCTGGAGGCACTGCGCGAGGTGTTGCTCGAAAGCGAAACGCTGCTGGAGGCAATGGGAGAAACGGTATGAGAACGCACCCGTATCCGTTCAGCGCTGTAGTCGGCCAGCCAGAATTGAAGCTTGCGCTTCTGTTGGCGGCGGTAGATGGGCGTTTGAGCGTGCTGCTGAGAGGCGACAAGGGCGCGGGCAAAAGCACTGCGGCACGAGCGCTTACCCAGTTGCTGGCCCCGGGAGCTCCTTTCGTTAACCTTCCCTTGGGCGCTACGGAAGATCGTCTGCTGGGAGGCTTGGATCTGGATCGTGCGCTAAAAGGGGAACCCGTTCTAAAGCCCGGCCTCTTGTCGCAGGCGCACGGCGGCGTGGTCTATGTCGATGAGGTCAACTTGCTGCCCGATCATTTGGCCGACTCCTTGCTGGATGTGGCTGCGGGCGGAGTGATGTTCCTGGAGCGCGAGGGTTTCAGCCAGTCGCAGGAATGCCGGTTTCTGTTGTTAGGCAGCATGAACCCGGAAGAAGGCAGTTTGCGGCCGCAGCTGCTAGACCGTTTTGCGTTGCTGGTGGACGTGCATGCGCCGAAGAATGCCGCTGAGCGGAGGTGTGTCGTGGAAAGGCAGCTTCGCTTCGAAGCGAACCCAGCCGCTTTCGCCGCGGAATGGAGCGCGGAGCAAGAGGACCTGAGCAAGAGACTATCGATGGCGCGAAGGAACCTGGGCGCGGTCACGTGTCCGGGAGCAATGCTCGATCTCATTAGCGAAACGGTTTTAGAACACAACGTGAGCTCGCTCCGCGCCGACCTTGCCGTGATGCGTGCGAGTATTGCCCAGGCTGCCCTGGATGGCAGCGGCGTTGTCCGTGAAGAACATGTGCAAGCGGTGCTTCCGCTGGCATTGGCTCACCGGGCGAAACCGATGCCGCCGGCCCGTCCGCCGGTTCCACCGCCTCCTCCTCAAAATCAACCTGACAATGAACCACCTGACAATGAACCAGCAGATGGCAACACGCAAACTCCCTCGGGCGAACGCGTGTTTCCGAGCAAACCTATCCTGACGCCCCGCCTGGAGACGCTGCACAAGCAAGGTAACGCTCGCGGTCCCGTGGTGGGTATCCGGAGAAACGATCAGCCGTTGGAGCTGGAGCCCCGAATCAGTATCACAAGTGCTTTGGCGGCGACGGGACAGGCGGTTCCGCGACGCGAAGACCTGCACGAAAAAGTGCGCGAGCCCAGAGTTAAAACCCGCTTCCTCTTCGTGATTGATTCCAGTGGATCGCACGCCGCGCGCGACCGGATGCGAACGGTAAAAGGCGCAGCCATGGGCCTTCTGGAAGCATCCTCCGAGCGGCGTGATGAAATTGCGTTGATCGCCTTTCGCGGCGCATCCGCGCAGCTGGTGATAGAGCCCACGCGCAGCCTGGAAGCGGTTCGTCAGGCGCTTGAATATCTGCCGACGGGCGGCCGCACGCCGCTCGCGCATGGCCTCGAAATGGCGCTGCAATACACGACGCCCTCGACCGTATTAATTTTGCTAACGGATGGCCGGGCGAACGTGCCGGGGTCCACCGGCGATCCATGGGCCGATGCGCTCGGCGCGGCGCGCGCTGTCTACTGTCCGGCGCTCGTGATCGATACCGAGCCTCTTGTCAATGCAACGGGACGAGCGGCGCTACTGGCCGAAGCGATGCGCGCGGCCCATGTGCGCTTAGACGCTCTCGGAACGGACCGGGATTTGGTCTTGACTCTGCGGCGTCTTGCCGCCGGTTAAAAGCTCGTCGAGCACTTGGCGGGAAGAAAAAGCCTCCAGCCAATCCGCCAGGGCATCGTAGTTCTGTGTCTTCGTATCTTGTTCGCGCGGGGTAAATCCGAAAAGCTCAGTCACTAAAGCGACTGACTCGATGGCGCCGTGCAGGTAGGTGCCGGCGACTCTTCTTTTCCTCGCGCCCTCAGGCGAACCGTCGTCGAGAACCGCGAACGGAGTGACAGCTTCCAATTGCTCGGTTCTTCCCATGTGAATCTCATAGGCCTGAAAGCGCGTTCCGGCCGGAGTTCGGGCGTGACGAATGCGCGTGCTTTTCTCCGGCTCCATCACGGTCCGCACCGGCAGCAGACCTAACCCCGGAACACAGCCTGGGGCGCCGTCGGCTCCGCCTGGATCGTCGATGCTCTTGCCGAGCATCTGATAACCACCGCAAATTCCGAGCAAATACGCGCCTTCCGAATGCTGCTGCAAGAGCCAGGAATCGAAGCCTGACGATCGCAGCCAGTCCAGATCGGCCACGGTGGATTTCGTTCCCGGCAAAATGATGAATTGATAGCGCTTGGAGTTGGGACGCTCCAGCCAGTCGGCGTGTGGCAAGAGCCGGAAATCGGTTGTGTTCGAGAGGCGCGGAAAGCGCAGGATCGCAATATTGGGATGCGGATTGCCCGCATCATTGATGCCGCGTGACAGGGAGGCGAGCGAATCCTCCGCGTCCACGTGCACGTTCTGGATAAACGGAAACACGC
>DATHIZ010000682.1:0-8916 GCA_035316385.1 Bryobacteraceae bacterium
ACTCCTTCGATGCGGGGAATATAGGCCGGGCTGAGCTGGATCAGGATCTTGGTTCCCCAAAGCGCCAGCAGCAAACCTGAGACCGCACCAGCCACCGCCAACAATAAGTTCTCCGTGAGGAACTGGCCAATCACGCGAGTCCGTCCCGCGCCCAGTGCGATTCGCACGGCGATCTCCTTCTGGCGATCCGATGTGCGCGCCAACAGCATATGGGCCACATTGGCGCAAGCAATCAGAAGCACGAATCCAACCGCACCCAGCACCATGAGCAAGGGCGTTCTGATTTTGCCGACGACATTCTCCTTCAGCGGCGTAACCGCAACGCCTCGGTTGGTTCCCGGATACTGATGTTCCAGCCGTCCGGTAATGGCCGTCATTTCCGCCTGCGCCGCCGTGAGAGACACGCCCGGCTTCAATCGCCCAAAAATACGCAGACTATTGCCTTCCCGCACGTGAGCGCGGCCAGCGAGGGCATTCGGAGCCCAAAGTTCGGCGCGCGTCGCCCAGAATGGGGCGAATTTGAACTCGGGCGGCATGACTCCTACCACGGTGTAGCCTTCGCCACTCAACGTGATCTGCTTCCCCAGCACGCTCGGGTCACCGGCAAAGCGCCGCTGCCAGAGCCGGTGGCTCAGCACTACCTCATGGTCCGCTCCCGTACGGTCTTCTCCTTCTGCGAAGACCCGGCCCAGGAAAGGCGGAACACCGAGCATTGGGAGCAGATTCTGGGTCACGCGAAGCCCTAGCAGGTGCTCCGGTGTATCGTGGCCGGTAATATCGGCGCTCCAATATTCCGCCGCCGCCAGCGCTTCAAAGGAATGGCTCTGGTCGCGCCAGTCCATATAGTTGGCTACCGCCACTGGATTCGTACCGCGATGCAGCAGCGTCACCAGGCGGTTTGCGTCCTTATACGCCAGCGGACGCAGGAGCACGGCGTTCACCACGCTGAAAATCGCGGTGTTCGCACCGATTCCCAACGCCAGCGTCAGGACGGAAACGACCGTAAAGCCCGGCGTACGCAGCAAATTACGCGCGCCGTAGCGTACATCTTTGAGGCACTGCTCGATCCACAGGAAAGAGCGCGCCTCGCGGTGCAGTTCTTTGGCCTGCTCGACGCCTCCATACGCTCGGCGGGCGGCCAACTTTGCCTCTTGCGGAGACAAGCCGCGGCACTCGAAATCCTCCTGGAGAAGCGCAAGATGGCATGTAATCTCACGCGCCAACTCATTTTCCACGTGCTGGCCGCTCAACAGGTTTGCAAGTCTGGCAAAGAACCGGCGCATCGTCATGCTCCCTCGGAAAGCAGCTTTTCCACCAGCCCGGACATGCGCCGCCAGCGCATGGTCTCCTGCGCGAGCGCTTTCTCCCCGGCCTTGGTGATGGCATAGAACTTCGCTTCACGGTTGCTTTCCGTCTTACCCCAGACGCCGTTGATTCTGCCCTGCTGCTCCAGCCGCACTAGCGCCGGGTATAAGGTGCCCTGGTTGAGCTGCAGCAGGTCCTCGGAAACCTGTTGCAGGCGCGTGGCGATGGCGTAGGCATGCTGCGCACCCATGCTTTGCAGCGTTCGGAGAACAATCAAATCCAACGTTCCCTGTAGTACGGCGATCCGATCCGCTTGTTCACTTGCCATCCAAGTAGGCTCCCGAATCGAAGTATGCTCCAGTTTCACTTGGCTGTCAAGTAAAGCTGGCGAAAAGAATCCGTGATCTACGAGGACAGGAATAAATCTTGACTGTAGGGGTTAATGGAGGTGTTGCAAAAGCCGGCGATGGGCCTGATAGGCTTGCGATTTATGCACCAGGACCGGCCAACGCTGTTCAAAGGACGACATTTTGAAGCCGAGATCAGTAAACTCTCACGCGAACTGACACGTGCCGCGGCCGTGCGAGACGTAGGTGGAATAGTTCTCGAAGAGGCGGCCAGCGATAGAGGGTCGGCACGGAGATTCCGTTTTTAGATGAGCGCTAACACTCCAGACCTTAGTGCTGCAGCATCTCTTTTAGTTTTTCCCTCGCCCTGCTCAGCCTCGACATTACTGTGCCGCGTGGGCAATCCAACAGCTGTGCAATCTCTTCGTAGCTCAGCTCCTCGAATTCGCGCAGCACGATAACCTCACGATAGACAGCCGGCAAGTTTTCGATTGCTTTCCGCACATCCGCTTGCTTGACTTTAGTCAGGTACAAAAGCAACGGATCTTTCGAAGACTTGTCCTCGAAGTCCCACGTGCCGCTGACCGGCTCATCCATTTCTACCACACGGAAGTTACTCCGGACGTGGGGGACTTGGTTCAGCCAGACATTGCGCAAAATGGTGAAGAGCCAGCTCCTCAAATTGCTGTCCGGCCGGAGGTGCTCGAAGGCGCGCATGGCCCGCCGATACGTCTCCTGAACAAGGTCTTCCGCTTCTGCCTGGTTGCGTGTCAGTGTCCTAGCATATCCATACAGCCGATCGAGATACTGCAACGCGCTCTCGCGAAACCTGGGCTCCGTGGTTCGAGCGTTTTTTGCCATTAGTATGTTGCACTCAATTTTGTTCGACGCCCTCATATTTGGAAATAATTACGGAGCTAACACGCGAAATCCACGATTTAAGTGACGCGCGACACCGGATGTGAAATCACCGGATGTCCACACCGTCCTGAGCAATACACCCGCCGGAGCAGGTGCTCTACGGCTGCCCGCAACACAGTACCTGCTTTAGCTGTGCTGCCGGGCCGGGCGCTGCACAAGTGCAACAAATCCCGGCTGTTTTGCCGCCTTCCGCGAGCGACCAGACCGGCAAGCGTATCTGGCGTTTGTCGCGCTAGGCCTAGCGGTGGCCTAAATGCTTCATTCACAAATTGAGATCCATTTGCGAGCGCCTGCTCATACTCCGGTGTCACTTTACTGCTCGCGCTGGTGAACGGAATATCTGACGCATCGCGTTTCTCAGCAATCAACTCCCTGAGACGCGCCCAGGGAAACTCGGCACAAAACCTCTGCTCTCGGTCCTGATAATCGACTTCTGCAAAACGCCTGCGAAGCGCGCCGTTCGGCAAAAGGTACCTGCGGTCGAAACTCCGCTTTGCTGTCAGTTGACCAGCGCTCGAGTTGCGCGCTGTACTCGGCTGACCAGCGCCGAATATGGTCGGCGTGATATGTCCACAGCTTCTCGTCCTTGGTGTTGAGTGCGGTAAGCAGTGCGTGTGCGTCCGTCCGTCCGTCCGTACTAAGAGTGTGCCTCGCCGGCCGTGCTCACTCTGATGTCTGTCGTCTTCGTGGCAGCCACGCAACCATCTTGCAGAGCAGGTCGCTGCCTTTTTGATAGAGATCGAGTTGCCCCGGCACGGCCTGCCCCTCGTCAAGATCGCGCAGAGCAGATAGCTGCCGATGGTATCGCGGTCCTCCTTTGAGCCGCATCTGCACGCGCAGGTCCGCCACTCGTAGACTCACGACTGGCTGTTCATTCACAAACGCGAGAGACCACGCCTGATTTGGAACCGGGAAGGGCGTCGGGTAGCGATACGTCGACAAGGATGCGGCACACCGCCAGATCACGTCGTATCGCCTGGCACGGTATTTCGCTTTGACTGCTTGCTCAAGCGCGGCAATCGACCGGGACGGCAGGACGGGAAAACGGACGCGCGCTTCCGGATAGAGATACACAGGTCCCATCGGGGGCATCTTTTCTTCGGTAGTGCGACGTACGTCGCGCGTAAAGAGTTCGGTGAGCATCCAGTTCGATGCCTGTGTGGTGGCGGCCCACATCTGATAGAGAGCGGTATTCAACTCGGTCCACGTCAGGTTAACCGGAGATACGACGGGCATGCGGCACAGTGTTTGGTTTAAGAAACTCGACATGGTTCATCTAAAGCGGATGTCCGGGAACTTGATCTGACCCGCATGCCTGCGGTGCGAATTAGTCCCTCGCTCAATAACCTATTGAATTGAAGTCACATCTAGTCCCTTTCAACCGCGAGATTTCCGCCCGATCCTTATTGACAGGTGTTCGAACCTGCGAGGTGTGCGGTATCTCTACGTTGTCCTGTTGTTCCGGCCCTTGTCGCATACGAGCATCCTCTCCTTTGAGTGTGTTTGTTACTTTTTCGCCGCACTCTCTGCGAGAACCTGGCGGTACGTTTCGTGGATATTCCGGTGGCTCTCGATGAGCTTCCGGCACTCCGCTGCGTTCAGGCGGGCGCAAATCTCGGCGAAAAATTGCTGGCGATATTTCCTTATTTGTGCGACAACCGCGTGTCCCTCTTTGGTGAGCGAGAGTTTCACGACCCGGTCATCCTCGGCGGAGCGCCTTCTATCCAGATACCGCTTCTTAATCAGACCGCCAGCCACTTTTGTAAGCGTCCCTGGCGTAACATTCAGCTGAGCGGACAACTTCGACATCGGCGTCGGTTCCCCTAGAGAGTGCAGCACGAAGAGAATCTTCAGCTGCTGCGGTGTCAGGGAAGTTGCCGACTGCGGCACTGTATGACCGAGCAGCGTGAGTTGCTGCATCATCCGTTCGAAAATGTCGGCGAGTTCCAGTGCGGACGCGGTCGCCTTGTTGCCTTTGTCCCCCATGAGATAATTGTATGCTACAATAGTTTGAATGTCAAAGATAAATTGTTGTCGCCAACTTCTTCAAAATGGATCGGAACAAAGGCACAAGGAAAATGCTTTCTGAAAAACAGTTCGTCGAAGAAGGTGCATACATCTACATGAGCGGTGCGCTTCGAGATGACGCACGTCGTAGGAGTGAAAACGTGACTCGATGACAAAACGATTCTGGACGTGCGCCATCGTGACGCTTCTTAGTGCCGGGGTGAGCGCTGGCTTTTCCGTTGATGGTCTACTCGGTTCTGGTGGCAGCGACAGCTTCGCCCGCTATGCAGCTTCGCGAAGCGTCGCTTTGTTACTGACGGTCCTGATCGCGATGTGCGTTCGTTCCCGGGTGGCAATAGCGTTCCTGGCAATCGCCATGACTGTAGTTCAAGCGTTTGACGGCGTCATCGGCGCGCTCGCCCACGATCCTCCGAAAACCTACGGACCGTTCGCCTTTGCTGTTCTCAACGCACTCGCGGCGGGTTGGCTCGTGCGCGGACCTGGAAGTCATTCAAACAAGCCCATAACAGGCGGGCTACGTTGATCCCGCGGCAACACTTCGCCGTTTACACATGACCTATCCGTTATCGAGCCTCAACATCCGCGGTTTGTGCGTGAGCACGGCGAAAGTAGCTGGCCTCGCTAAGTGACCGCGTGTGCGCCACCGCTGCCAACGAGACAAATGCCATAGGATAAAACACCAAGCTGTGCGATGATATCGCCCAAAACTTGCGCGAAGAACCGACAAGATTCTTGTCGACCTTTAGGGCAGTAAGCCGAGACACGTGCAATATGTCCACGGAGATTGCCTTCGAATCAATTGCCTACGCAAGATGTGTGTACATATTGTACGTATCTCCGCTTACCGCCAGGAGCGATCGGTGGGGGCGCTGGAATGCTGTTCGTCCTCGCATCTCAGACACGTTCCCGGAGGCGTTCTCGGATTAGTGGCTCCGATCTGGTCGCAGCGAATGCATGGACGAAGCTTCTTGCCATTCGATCCGGTGGTAGCGCTCACGAACGACGCTCGCCTGCACGCAAATCGGTTGTACCCGGAGCCCGAAATGCCTGTTGCTGGAAGCCGTAAAAGCGTACCGATGCCGGAGCATTTGTCTTTCCACACTCCGCTATCAGCGGAATTTGGAAGAGGCGGAGCGGAACCTCTCGATCGATCACGTCACGATCTGGCGATGGGTGCAGCGTTACGCGCCGGAACTCAACCGACGCTGCCGCCGGGAACTGCGCATGACAAATAGTCCTGAATGTCAGGACCACCGCGGCGGTCATTGCGGACACACTCAGGATGATTGGCAGGTATGTCGCGGAGAATGCGCCTGTCACGCCGGAAAACGCACCGTTGCTGACTATGAAATAATGCTCTCTTACGAGCATGTCTATCAAACGCCGGCGTTTCGTTCAAAGCCTTCTGCTGACACCCGCTGCGCCCGTTGCGTTGGCGGCCGTGCAGGCCACTCCCGCCGCGGCTCCGCAGCAGCCACAGCCAGTTCCCCAGCCGAACACTCCAGCCCGTCAATTGTCGAGACAGCCGCAAAGTGTCCCCCGGTTGCCGGTGATTCACCCGGACGTGGCGGCTAAGACGGACCAGCATTTCTTCAGTACCGAGCAGTTTGCTGCGTTACAGAAACTGGGTAATGTCTTAATGCCGCCGATCAAGGGAAATCCAGGCGCGCTGGACACCGGCGCTCCGGAGTTTCTCGACTTCCTGGTGAGCGTTTCGCCCGCGGACCGCCAAAAGCTGTATCAGAATGGTCTCGACAGATTGAATGCTTTGGCGAAAAAACAATTCCATGCGCCGTTTGCGGAGCTGAACGCGACGCAGTTGGATTCAATCCTGCGGCCGTTGCTGGTGGTGCGGTATTGGCCGGAAGATTTTCCCAGCGATCCACTCAAGAACTTTCTTGCTCAGGCCCACCAGGATTTTAGAACCGCGACCACAAACTCGCGGGAGTGGGCCGAGGCCACTGCCAAATCCGGGCACCGCTTCACTCGCGGCTTCAATGGCCAAGGGATGTACTGGGCTCCTATTGATCCGATAAGTGAAGGTTAAATCACGTGCCGATAAAAGAGTATGACGTCCTGATTGTTGGTTCGGGACATTCCGGCGGCATGGCCGCAAAAATTCTCACCGAACAGGGAATTTCGTGCCTGATGCTGAACGCCGGCCCTGAAGCCGACTACGAAAAAGACCGCAGCCTCAAGGCGGCCCATGAATTGCCTTATCGCGGCTTTAATAAACCGGGCCGTTTGCCGCATGTCTTCCAGGCCAACGAGTTTAATGCCAATCAGTGGGAGGACGAAAAAGAAGTCCCCTATACGACGCCGGAAGATGCTCCCTATAACTGGGTGCGCGTGCGCTTGTTGGGCGGCCGTTCGTTGTTTTGGGCGCGCCAATCCTTCCGCTTGAGCGACCTGGAATTCAAGGCGGCCGATATTGACGGGTCGGGTGAGAACTGGCCGATCAGCTTGAGCGATATGGCGCCGTTTTACTCCCGGGTCGAGGAGATTTTCCGCGTCTCCGGCCGGAAGGAAGGCCTGCCGCAATTCCCCGATGGCAACTTCATTGAGACGAATTATCCGCCCGATAGCGAAAGTCTCAAGCGCTTTACAGAATTGGCGAACAAGCGCAGCATTCCGGTTTCAAAAAACAGGTCGGCCCTAGGCAAAGACGGGCTGGCGAGTTCGATCAACTTGCTGCTGCCGGATGCGCTCGCCACCGGCAAACTGGATATTGTTCAAAACGCGATTGTGCGCGAAATCAGCGTGGACAAAGATACCGGCCTCGCTAATGGCGCGCATTTTATCGACCGGCATTCGCGCCGCGAGATGCATGTGAAGGCCCGGGTAGTTGTTCTGGCGGCAGGCACGCTGGAAAGTACCCGCTTGTTACTCAACTCGAAGATCTGCAATTCCAGCGGCGTCATGGGGCACTATCTGGTCGATCAGATGTACGGCGTTTCGGTGGTGGCTTCCGTTCCCGAGGCGCAGGACGGAAAGACCAAATCAGGATTGATGGGCGGCAGCTCGTTTATTCCGCGCTTCCGGAACCTCACCAAAGACGACAAGCGGAATTTCATCAAGGGCTACTGCATGACCATTAGCAGCGGCGGCAGCGCGAGTCCCAATTTCTTTCCGTCATACGGCGAGGAACTCCAGACCAAGCTCGACCGCTATGCAAATTCGTGCGTCTCCGGCGGAATTTTCGGGGAGCGTGTCGCGCTCTACAGCAACCATGTCCGGATCGACAAGAACGTCGTGGACAAGTGGGGCATTCCGGTGCTCCACATAGAAGCGCGCGATACGCAGAACGAAGTCAATCTGCGGAAGGACGCGGCCGATACCATTGAAGAAATCTTCCATGAAGCGGGTTGGGAAGTAATCTGTAAGACCGATCAGGTCAACCCGCCCGGCTATAGCATTCACGAAGTGGGCACCTGCCGCATGGGCGACGACCCCAAGAAAAGCGTTCTGAACAAGTGGTGCCAAAGCCACGATATGAAGAATCTGTTTGTAGTGGATGGCGCCAGTTTTGTGACATGCGGCTGGCAGAATCCGACGATGACGATTCTCTCGTTGTCGATGCGGGCGTCCGAATACCTGGCCGAGCAGATGAAGCAGCGGAACGTATAGCGTATTCCAATACATCGAAACGCAATGGACGTGAACCTGCGTCCAGTAACAAATGACTAATCGCACGTTCCTGCTGCTTTTGGCCGTCCCAGGTCTTCTTACGGCCCAGGAACAACCCAGCCCGCAACCGGGCCAACTAGCTCCGCCAGCGCCCGCGCAGGGCGTCGCTCCGCCGCCTACGACTTCCGGACCCCGGTCCCCGCAATGGAAGGGTCTCAGCGTGCAGGAAAAGCTCCGCTACGACGGAAAGCATCTCTTCGATGTCCAGAATTTAATCTTTGCGGGGATCGGGGCGGCCCTGGACCAGGCGCGCGACCGGCCGGGCGAGTGGGGGCAGGGCGGCGGGGCCTTTGGGCAACGCTACGCCTCGCACATTGGTCAGTATTTGATCCAGCGAAGCATCATGTTTCCTGTTCAGGCGATAGACGGTGAGGACACGCGCTATTTCCGTTCCACGCGTACGAGTATTCAGGGGCGCGTGGGCGATGCCGTTCTGCAGACCGTCTGGCGCCACAGCGATAGCGGAGGAAGGATGCCCGCTTATAGCGAATTCCTTGGCGACTATGGGGCTGCGGCTTTGTCGCGCACCTGGTGGCCGGACCGTTTCCACAATGGAAAGGCAATATTCGTAGCCGGATCGAACACGATCCTGATCGATGCGGGGATCAATGTGTTACGAGAATTCACG
>DATHIZ010000683.1:0-3035 GCA_035316385.1 Bryobacteraceae bacterium
CATTGACCGGAAAAGCGGCTTCGTGCTGCCGTTCCAGTTGAACGCGCAGCATCATGATGACGTCGACATCGCGAATGGCTTTTTCCATGTCGGTCGCGAGTTCGACTCCAGGAGCAATTTGACCCATGTATTTCGGAAGAAGTGTGGCGGGCCCGCAGAGGACAACCTGGACGCCGAACTTCGAAAGCAGATGAATATTGGAGCGGGCCACGCGGCTGTGCGCGATGTCGCCGATGATGGCCACTCGCAGACCCTCCAGCGAACCGCGGCGGTCGAGAATCGTAAGCGCATCCAGCAGGGCCTGCGTGGGATGTTCATGCGTGCCATCGCCGGCGTTCACGATGGGCACCGGCAAATAGCGCGAGAGGAAATGCGGCGCGCCCGAGGCGGAATGGCGCATCACGATAGCATCGGGACGCATCGCCGCCAGCGTGTTCAGCGTATCGACAAGCGATTCACCCTTGGAAACGCTGGAGCCGGAAGCCGTGATGGACAGGATATCGGCCCCTAACCGTTTGCCCGCGATTTCGAAGCTGGTGCGCGTGCGGGTGGAGGCCTCGAAGAACAGATTGACGATGGTGCGGCCCTGCAACAACTGAAGGCGTTTGAAGCTCTCGCCGGGAGCAGGTTGGAAGTCTTTCGATCGCGACAGGATGGCTTCTATGTCGTGACGGGTGAGCGATTCAATGTCCAGTAAGCCGCGGCTCATTTCTATTTGTCAGCTAAGCGTGAGAAGCGTCTTCGACTTTTTCAACCAGCAGCACTTTCTCCTGTTCGTCGATCTCTTGAAATTTGACTTCTATAATTTCGCTCCCGCTGGTTTGCACCAGGCGGCCGATATAACGCGCTTCGATGGGGAGTTCGCGGTGGCCCCGGTCGATCAGGACCAGCAATTGGACTCGCGCCGGGCGGCCGTGATCGAAAAGCGCATCGAGCGCGGCGCGGATGGTACGGCCGGTGTAGAGAACATCATCCATAAGGACGATGTCTTTGCCCGAAACTTCGAAGTTAATTTGCTTGGAATTGAGGACAGGACGCTCGGAGACAGTGGAAAGATCGTCGCGATACAAATTAATGTCAAGAATGCCGACCGGGACCTGAATGTTTTCGAGGCTGGCGATTTTGGCCGCAAGGCGCTGAGCGATAGGCACGCCGCGGCGCTTGATGCCAATGAAGGCGAGCTGGCTCAGATTGCTGGTCTTCTCGAGGATTTCATGGGCCAGCCGCACGATGGTGCGGTCTATCTCGGAGGCGCTCATGAGCTGCTTTTTTTCGCGGACGGTCAGCATTTAAAATTCGGATTCAGGCTTTGTCAGGTAAAGATTAACATGCGCGGTACCGTTGACCGCGAGGAGCCGTCAATACTTCAAGCGGCCACGGATGCGCCGCGCCAGCTTTTCAATCTCTTCGGTTTTCTTCACGGACGAAACGGGCACAACGAAATTCCCGGCGCGTTCTAATTCTGACTTAAGATCCTGGGCGGCGGCGACCAGATCACCGGCATCTTTCAGCGCCTCTTCGTGTTGCTTCTTGGCGATGGCGTCATTGCGCGATTTACCGTTAGGGAGCTTTCGATCTTCCGTTGGGTCTTCCGGAATCGGCAATCTGCGGTTATCCCGTTCCTGCGCGGTTGCCGCGACCGGCGAAGCCAGCAGGGAGAGCAGTGCACTACGGCGGGTGAAGCCCATCTGGTTGTTATGATAAGCCATTGATGGGGCTGAACATATGGGGCTAAGCAGGGGCGGCGGTTTTGCGCCATGGAAGTAAAGATCGGCCTGATCGGCCTGGGAAACGTAGGTTCCGGCGCATTGCAGATTCTCAGCGAGAATGCCGGACGAATTCAAGAAAAGCTCGGATTTCCGTTAAGAGTGAAGGCCGTTTGCAGCCGGAACGTGTATCAGAAAAAGCTGCCGGCGCTGCCTGGCGTGGTGACCCGCACTACGGATTGGAAAGAAGTTGTCTCCGATCCGGAGATCGATGTTGTGGCGGAGTTGGTGGGCGGAACAGCCACCGCGGGCCACATCATCGAAGAGGCTTTGAAGCATCGCAAATCGGTGGTGACCGCAAATAAAGAGCTGATGGCGTTGCGCGGGTCGGAACTCTGGACCAAGGCGAATGAGAATGGCGTAAACCTGGCGATGGAAGCCAGCGTCGCGGGCGGTATTCCCATTCACACCGTCCTGCGGGAGGGAATTGCCGGCGACCGCGTAGTGGAACTCTACGGCATTTTGAACGGGACCAGCAACTTTATTCTGACCGAGATAGAAAAGAGCAACGCGAAGTTCGAATCCGTGCTGGCGGAGGCGCAGCAGTTGGGTTATGCGGAAGCCGACCCATCCGCCGATGTGGATGGTTTGGACGCACGCTCCAAACTCGCGATTTTGGCGGCTTTGGCCTTCGGTGAAAAACTGACGCCGGCGGACATCTATACCGAGGGCATCCGGCGGATTTTGCCGGTGGATTTTGAATATGCGCACCAACTGCAGCACACCATCCGGCTGATCTGTTTGGCGCGGCAGAGTGAGACCGGTTTGTTGTTGTCGGTCCGGCCCAGCTTGATCCCGCAGGCCACGATTTTGTCGCAGGTACAGGGCGCTTATAATGCCGTTTGGATCCGCGGGGCGTACGGCGAAGACACCTTTTATTACGGCAGGGGCGCGGGCGCGAAGCCTACCGGCGTGGCGGTGGTGAGCGACCTGATGCGGGTGGCGCGGGAGATTCGATTCGGCAGCCCGCAGCGTGTCAGTCCGTTTGCGCATGAGCGGTTGGGTGAGTATAAGCCGCAAGCGATTTCGACACAGAAATTGCCATACTATTTGCGATTCCGGGTAGAAGATAAAGCCGGGATCATCGCGACTCTTGCAACGATTCTGGCAAAGCACCACATTGGGATTGACGCCGTGTTGCAGCTGCCTCGCGAAGACTGGCGAGACCTGCCGTTTGTGATTACGACGGAAGGGGCCGAGGAGCGGGCGATACGAGAGGCGCTGGTGGAAATTCGCGAGGCGGATTTCCTGGTAGAGCCGCCGCTTGCG
>DATHIZ010000684.1:0-5342 GCA_035316385.1 Bryobacteraceae bacterium
CATTGACCGCGCGAAGGTGTTCCTGCACCGCGCCGGGACGGTGATTCTGCTGGTCGCAATCGTGCTGTGGGTGCTGGCCAATCTGCCGCTCGAAAACGGTAAGGCGCCAGAACTTGCGCATAGCTTTGCGGGCATGATCGGCAAAGCCATTGAACCGGCCATCAAACCGCTCGGCTTTAACTGGAAAATCGGCATCGGCCTTATCACTTCGCTGGCGGCGCGCGAAGTGATTGTTGGCACCATGGGCACCATTTACGGCATCCAAGGAGATGAGCAGGCGAAAGGCTTGCAAATCGCGCTGCACCAGGACCTAAGCACGGCCGGAGCCGTATCGCTGCTGGTATTCTTTGCCTTTGCCATGCAATGCTTTTCTACGCTTGCGGTGGTGAAGCGGGAGACCGGCGGATGGGGCTGGCCGATCTTCCAGTTTTCCTACATGCTGGCGTTAGCGTACGCTGGTTCCTGGCTGGCGTTTCATGGCGCCCGCTATTTCTTCGGATGAACAACATATTGAACGTAGTGATTCTCGGCTCGGGCTGCGCCGGAAACACAGCAGCTATTTATGCGGCCCGAGCTAACCTGCAACCCCTGGTGCTTGAAGGACATGAGCCCGGCGGCCAGCTCTCCATCACGACCGAAGTGGAAAACTTCCCCGGCTTTCCCGAGGGTATTCACGGCCCGCAGCTGGTACAAAACATGAAAGAGCAGGCGCAGCGTTTTGGCGCCGTTTACCAGCACGGACGCGTGGCGCACGCCGACCTATCGAGCCGGCCATTCACGCTTCAGCTCGAAGACGGCACCAAGGTTCAGACACGGACGCTGATTGTGGCGACGGGAGCATCGGCGCGCTGGCTTGGATTGCCGAACGAACAAAAGCTGATCGGCCATGGCGTGAGTTCCTGCGCGACATGCGACGGGTTCTTTTTCCGAGGTAAGAAAATCATCGTTGTGGGCGGCGGCGATTCGGCCATGGAAGAAGCCAATTTCCTAAGCCGCTTTGGCAGCGAAGTAGCGCTCATTCATCGCACCGAGACGTTCCGCTCGTCGAAAATCATGTTGGACCGCGCGAAGGCCAATCCGAAGATCACATTCCTGACCAACACGGTTGTCGATGATATTTACGATGTCCACCAGGGCGCGGTGACCGGCGTGAAGCTGCGCAACTTGAAGACTGGTGAAATGTACGATCGCGCCGTGGACGGCTTCTTTGTCGCTATCGGTCATATTCCCAACACGAAGCCATTCGCATCGCAGCTCGATTTAGATGCGGACGGCTACATCGTTTCGCACGGCGGCGCGCGCACCAATATCGAGGGTGTTTATCATGCGGGCGATGTACAGGACAGAACGTATCGTCAGGCGATTACCGCATCCGGGGCCGGTTGTATGGCCGCTATCGAAGTAGAACGGTTTCTCGAGGCCGACGGACATTGAGTCGACGCCGGGGAGTCGACGCCGGGCGAACCCTGATAGCATGAAAACGAAGTGAAGCTCCACGAAATCATCGGGCTTGCGAAATACGCCAAGATGGATAACGCCAGGCGGTTTGCCAAGCACGTTGTTCCGGAGGTAGTGCGGCCGGCGCAGATCATTTGGAATCAGGCCGTAGGCGCGCTTTTCCTGGTGCTGGCGGTACCGGCGCTGCTGAAAGCGGTACAGGCCTATCGCGCCATGGAGCATGATGCGAAAAGTGGCTTCGGTTTAGGCCTGTCCCTGGTCTTCTTTGCGGTCATGGTGTTCTTCGGTATTGCGTCGTTTTTGAAAGCGCACCGTATTGCATCGCGGATTCCCCGCTCCTAGTCGCCAATGTCCAAGCTGCCCGGCCAATTCCCCTTCACGCGCGGGATCTATGCCGACATGTACCGCCGCAGGCTCTGGACCATGCGGCAGTATGCCGGCTTCGGGACGGCCGAGGAAAGCAATAAGCGTTATCACTTTCTGCTCACGCAGGGCATCACGGGCTTATCGGTCGCATTCGACCTTCCCACGCAAATGGGCATGGACTCCGATCATCCACTGGCTGCGGGAGAAGTGGGCCGGGTGGGAGTGGCCATCGATTCGCTGGCCGACATGCAGGTGCTGTTTGAGGGCATTCCGCTCGAAACAGTCAGCACCTCGATGACGATCAACTCGACTGCGGCTATTCTGCTTTGCCTGTATACGCTGGTGGCCGAGAGCCAGGGCGCGGACCGCGGAAAGCTTTCAGGCACCGTTCAAAACGACATTCTGAAAGAGTACATTGCGCGCGGAACCTATATTTATCCGCCCCGCCCGGCAATGCGGGTCATCACGGATCTGTTCGCCTGGGCGGGTCAGGAAATGCCCGAATGGAACACGATTTCGATAAGCGGTTACCACATCCGCGAAGCCGGATCGAGCGCCGTACAGGAGGTAGCGTTCACGCTGGCGAATGCGGTTGCCTATGTGGAAGCTGCGCTGGCGGCCGGATTGGCGATCGACGATTTCGCGCCGCGCCTAAGCTTCTTCTTCAACGCGCACAACAACTTCCTGGAAGAGATTGCTAAATACCGGGCAGCGCGGCGGCTCTACGCCAGCCTGATGCGGGAGCGCTTCGGGGCAAAGTCCGACCGCTCGTGCATGCTGCGATTTCACGCTCAAACGGGCGGCTCGACTTTAACGGCGCAGCAGCCCGAAGTGAACGTAGTGCGAGTTGCTTTGCAGGCTATGGCGGCGGTGCTGGGAGGCACTCAATCTCTGCACACGAACGGGCAAGACGAAGCACTTTCTCTGCCGAGCGAGAAATCGGCCAGAGTAGCGCTGCGCACCCAGCAAGTGATCGGCTACGAGAGCGGAATCGCCGCGGCTCCTGACCCGTTTGGCGGCAGCGAGTACATGGAAAAGCTCACCGATGAAATCGAGGCGGGCGCGCGCGGCTATCTGGCGCGAATCGACGCGCTGGGCGGAACACTGGCGGCCATCGAGAAGGGCTACATACAGAGCGAAATTCAGAATTCGGCCTATCAGTATCAAAGAGCCGTGGAGGAAGGCCGCCAAATCGTCGTTGGCGTGAATAAGTTTCAGACCGATGAAACCGAATCGCCGAAGACCTTCCGCCTCGATCCACGCTTAGAGCAGCAGCAGGTAGAACGGTTGCGGGCCGTACGCGCCTCGCGGTCAGCGCAAGACTCGGCTGCGGCGCTGAAGGGACTGGAAGCGGCCGCGCGCGGCACGGAGAACCTCATGCCCAGAATTCTAGAATGCTGCCGCACTCTTGTCACGGTAGGCGAAATTTCCGACACCTTACGCTCAGTTTTTGGGGAATACCGCGAGTCGTTCTAGCGTCGCAGGAACTTGGGGCCAGCAGTAAACCCTAGAATAGGGGTTTGGACTACATCCACATTATTGGGGCCGGCCTGGCAGGTTGCGAGGCCGCCTTTCAGGCCGCGGAAGCGGGCGCGCAGGTCGTGTTGCATGAAATGCGTCCTTTGAAGAGTAGCGCCGCACATAAGACAGATGCCTTTGGGGAACTGGTTTGCAGCAACTCACTGAAGAGCGAGCAAGTGCATTCGGCTCCCTGGCTGTTAAAGCAGGAAATGCGCGGGCTCAATTCACTGCTGATGCGGGCCGCGGCGGCGGCGCGAGTGCCCGGCGGGCACGCATTGACGGTCGACAGGGAGGTTTTCTCGGCCGGGATCACGCAGGCAATCGAATCACACGCCCGCATCGAAATCCGGCGAGGCGAAGTGACATCCCTTCCGGGGGACGGCCTGGTCATTATCGCTAGCGGGCCGCTGACCAGCGAACCGCTGGCGGAAGAGATCGGACGGCTGACCGGCACGGACCGGCTTTACTTTTACGACAGCATCAGCCCGATTGTGGCGGCCGATTCCATTGACATGTCAATCGCATTCCGGGCCTCGCGGTATGGGAAGTCGCTCGATGGCAGTGACGACTACATCAATTGTCCGTTCAACAAGGAGCAGTACAACACCTTTCTCGACGCGCTCCTGACGGCTGAATTCTACGAAGCACACATCCCCGAAGACAAGACGCCTTATTTCGAGGGCTGTTTGCCGATCGAAGAGATTGCGCGGCGAGGCCGGGAAACACTGCGGTTCGGGCCGATGAAGCCGGCGGGTTTGGACGATCCGCGAACGGGCCGGTGGGCATTTGCCATCGTGCAATTACGGCAAGAGAACCAGCGAGCCGATAGCTATAACCTGGTGGGCTTTCAGAACCATATGAAGTTCGGCGACCAGGCCCGCGTGTTCCGCTTGATCCCCGGTCTGGAGAAGGCGGAGTTTCTGCGCTTCGGGCAGATGCACCGGAATACGTACATCAATTCACCGGCGCTGCTGCGGCCTACGCTCCAATTGAAGAGCGATGCCCGGATCTTTTTCGCCGGGCAGATTTCGGGAGTGGAAGGCTACGCGGAAGCGATTGCGACCGGTTTGATGGCGGGGCGGAATGCAGCGGCACTGGCGCGCGGAGATGAGCCGGCGGTGTTTCCACGCGAGACCGCGCTGGGGAGCTTGTGCCACTACATTACACAAGCGGATCCGCGCCACTTTCAACCGGCAAATATCACGTTCGACTTGCTGCCGGCGCTGGACGAAGACACCAAACGTAAACTGAAGCACGATAAGAAGGCCCGGCACGCGGAAGTTTGCCGGCGCGCGGAAGCGGCATTCCAAGGATTCGTTGATGGCCAATATTCGACAGTGTGTTGCGAAGTATCTGGCTGAGCTGGCGCGGCGGGGAGCTTCTCCGCATACCCTGCGGAACTACGGGTCGGACCTACAGCAGTTCGCAGGGTATTTCGAGCCGGCGGGGGTGACCGCTCCGCAGCTGGAGCAACTCGACCTGGAGCTGCTGCGCGAATGGCTGGCAGGGCTTTACGATCTGGGGTTGACGACCGTAAGCGTGCGACGGAAACTGGCGGCGGTACGGGCGCTGTTCCAGTTCCTGCTGGTGGAGGGCACGATTCAAACGAATGTTGCCACCCGGCTGCGGACGCCTAAAACAAGGCAGCGTTTACCTGACGTGATGAGCGCCGAAAAGACCAACACGCTGCTGGATGCAGTGGAAACGGGTGAAAGGGTGGAGCTGCCGTCGCGGGAGCGTGACATTGCGTTTCTGGAATTGCTATACGGCTGCGGCATCCGGGTAAGCGAACTGGTCGGCATCAATCTTGACGACATTAACCTGCGGGAAGGCTGGCTACGAGTTGTAGGTAAGGGAAACAAGGAGCGCCAGGTGCCGGTGGGCGGACGCGCCATTGCCGCGGTGGAACGCTATCTAGAAAGACGCGGCAGTACACCAGAGCGGGCGTTGTTCCTGAATTCCCGGGGCGCCCGGCTGCACGACCGGCAGGTGCGGCG
>DATHIZ010000685.1:0-14251 GCA_035316385.1 Bryobacteraceae bacterium
GAACAACTCGATCTGATTCGCGTGGAACTCACCGGAATCATCGGCGAAGTGTACCGCTTGTGGCGGGAGGAATTGTTGCCGGAACTGAAGAAAGCCGGTATCCATATCTTGAGTTTGGAAGAGCTCGGTCCGCAGCAAAGAACCGCCATTGATGACTACTTCTGCCGTGAAGTCTACCCTGTTCTGACTCCGCTGGCGATCGACCAGGGCCGGCCTTTTCCACACATTTCAAATCTGAGCCTGAACATCGGCGCCGTTGTTGGCAATGGCGACGGGCAGGAGCGTTTTGCGCGCATCAAAGTTCCCGGCACGCTGCCGCAGTTGCTGGCCGTTCCCGCCGACGCGGGTGAAGTGGCCTTCGTTTGGCTGGAGCAGGCCATCATCGCCAATCTGCGCATGCTGTTTCCGGACATGGAAATCGAGAAAGCGGACGTCTTTCACGTTACGCGCGATGCCGAACTGGCCATCCAGGAGCTCGAGGCCGAAGACCTCCTCGAAAGCATTCAGGAGGCCGTTTGGCAGCGCCGTTTCCGTGACGCCGTTCGCCTCCAGATTGAATTAGGCATGCCGCCGAAGCTTATCGATATTTTGACCAGCAACCTGGAGCTCGATCACAACGACGTGTACCGGGTGGCCGGCCCGGTCGACATTAGCCGCGTGAAAGCCCTGCTGAGCATCGATCGTCCCGCGCTTTACGACAAGCCTTTCATTCCCAGTATTCCGAAGGGTTTTACCGGGCCGCGCAGCGAGATTTTTGCCACCATTCAGGAAGGCGATGTCTTAGTCCATCATCCGTTCGAATCGTTCCAGCCCGTGGTGGATTTCCTGCGGGCCGCCGCCGAAGACCCCGGCGTACTTGCCATTAAAATGACGCTGTATCGTGTTGGCCGCAATTCACCTATTGTCGAGGCGCTGCTGGATGCCATTCAAAACGGCAAGCAGGTGGCCGTGCTGCTGGAACTGAAAGCCCGTTTCGACGAAGAGAGCAATATCGAATGGGCTCAGAAACTCGAACGCGAGGGCGTCCATGTGGTCTACGGTCTGCCGGGTGTTAAAGTACACTGCAAAATGGCAATGGTGGTGCGCCGGGAAGGCGATGACATCCGGCGGTACCTGCACCTCGGCACCGGCAATTACAATCCGGGAACGGCCCGCCTATATACCGACCTTGGGCTCTTTACCTGCAATGACCAGATCGGAGCCGATGTCAGCGACCTGTTCAACCATCTCACCGGCTACTCGGCCAAGAAGTCTTATCGCAAGTTGCTGGTGGCGCCGCACAGCGTCCGCACCGGTTTGGAACGTCTGATTCGCGCCGAAGTGGAGCATCACAAGCAGCACGGGGGCGGTTACCTGATCTTTAAGATGAACGCGCTTGAGGACGCGGGGATGATCCGGCTGCTCTACGAAGCTTCCCGCGCCGGCGTCGAAATTGATCTCATTGTGCGCGGCGTATGCGCGCTTCGTCCGGGTGTGCCGGGCGTCAGCGAAAACATCCGCGTGCGCAGCATCATAGGCCGTTTCCTCGAGCACAGCCGCATTTTCTATTTTCATAACGGCGGAGAAGAACTGGTCTTCATCGGCAGCGCGGATCTGATGCCCCGTAATTTAAATCGGCGCGTGGAAGTGCTCTTCCCCATCGAAAACAAAAAACATGTGCGGCGCATCCGGGACAAGATCCTTGCCCAATACCTGGCCGACGAGGCTTCGGCCCGCCTTATGCAGAGCGATGGCAGTTACGTGCGGGTAACGCCGCGCCTCGGCCACAAAATGATCGACGCGCAGCAAGCGTTTATAAAAGGCACGGATTAACGCTACCGTCACTATCTTGTTTTAAATTAGTGAGAATCGAATGGGCAAACTGTTTGGTGGCTGGTGTCTGCTCATGCTTTCACTGCCGCTTACCTTTTTCTGGCTGAAGCCGGACGTCAAAGCCGGCGACGATACCGCCGTTCTACTTAAGCTCTTCCTGCTGTTGGGCGCTGTCAGCGCGGCCGCGCTTGCGGTCTCTTACCAGGTCTCGCGTAAATGGGCGCAGCGCACCCTGCAGTTGCAGAATTTCGTTGCCGCCTTGCCTGCCAGCGAAACACGGCTACCGGAGGGCGGACCGGAAGAGTTGCAGAGCCTGGCCCGTGCCATGCGCGCAATGGCTGACCGTGTGCGCCAGGTGGTAGACCGCGCGAATCTGGAACTTTCGCGCCGCGAGACCATTCTCGCCTGCATGGCCGAAGGTGTTCTTGCGGTCGATCAGGATTTGCGTGTCAACTTCTGTAATGACGCCTTCGCGGAGGCCTTCAACGCGCGCACGCCGGTGAAAGAAGGCCGATCCCTATATGAAGTAGTTCGCGAGACCGCGCTGCGCGACATTCTGGAGCGCGTGGTCAAAAGCGGCGCGGCCGAGAAAGATAAGTTCCGCCTGCCCAGCGCCGCTGGCCGCAATTTTGAGGCGCGTGCCCTGCCGCTCGGGGAGGGCGGTAAGCGCGGCGCAGTCATCGCCCTGCACGACGTTACTGACCTGGAACGCCAGGAACAGGTGAGAAAAGATTTCGTCGCCGACGTCTCTCACGAACTCCGCACGCCACTGGCCGCCATTCGAGGGTATGCCGAAACGCTGCTCGATGGCGCGCTCGACGACAGCGAAAACAATCGCAAGTTCGTCGAAATTATTCTGTCCCACGCCATCCGCCTGAACAACATCGCGTCCGACCTGTTAGTCATTTCGGAGCTCGATTCGAATGCATCTCCGGCCGTGCCCCCTGAAGCTGTGCCTGTCCTTGAAGTCATCACCTCAGCGTGCAACACCGTGGAGAATGCCGCCGCCATGCGCCGCATCCGTCTTATCCGCGACAATTGCCAGAGGTGTTGCGTGTTGGGGCATCGTTTTCGCCTTGAGCAAGTGATGGTCAACCTACTGGACAACGCGGTCAAGTTTAATCGCGCCGACGGCGAAGTGGTGGTCGAATGCGTCTCCGCGCCAGGTGGAAAAGTTAGCATTTCGGTCCGCGATTCCGGCATCGGCATACCAAACGATGATCTGAAGCGCATCTTCGAACGCTTTTACCGCGTCGACAAGGCGCGCGCGCGCCCCGCTGGAGGGACTGGTCTGGGCTTGCCGATCGTCAAGGAGGTGGTGGATCGCATGGGCGGCAGCGTTGCCGTGGAAAGCCAGCTAGGGCGCGGCTCGAAATTTACGATCCTCCTCAACGCGGCTTGACCAACTGAAAAGGTATTCAGACCACCGCTGCCGGTTCGATATATTCGACTTCAGAACTTGGGGCTGGAACTGGAGTGCCGTCCTCGAGCAGGCCTTCGATATGAAAAGCGATCGCCTCCGCGATCAGTTGCTCCACCTCTTCTTTCGTTTCCGCAACAGCCACGCAACCGGGCAGATCGGGAACATAGGCGCCGAAGCTCGTAGGGCCTTTTTCAATTACGACAGCGTACTTGGGATGCTTCATTCCTTTAACCGTGCTTGTTTCAGAATAGCGGTGCCAAGTTCTGGATGGCTTGGGTTTTGGAGTTGTTTGTGACTCCCCTTTGTGCGAACTATCCGCCAGCCGTTGTCTTGCAGTAACTTGATGATTTCTTTAGTCCTTGCCATATGACATCTTCGTGCTCTTTCAACGCGTCACCGAGCCCCTCCAATAGCCGATAGAAGTCATGTAAACGCTTGAAAAATATATGGAAATAGTTTTATAATTTTGTGATCGTCAGGCAGAAACGCGGCTCGAAGCCCACAATTGTGCTCGCCGTCTGATCGACTGCCAGACTTAAAGCATGCCTCAAGATCGCCAAAACATATCCTCCGGAGTCAAGTGGGAGGACATTGTCGGCTATAGCCGCGCCGTCCGGGTGGGCACGCGCATTTATCTCACGGGAACCACTGCCACCGGCGAAAACGGCGGCATCGTGGGTGAAGGCGATGGGTATGCCCAGACCGTGCAGGCCATTCGTAATATGGAAAAAGCACTGAAGCAGGCTGGCGCCACTCTGGAGAATGTGGTGCGGACTCGCATGTTCGTCACAGACATCTCGCGCTGGCAGGAATATGGCCGCGCTCACAGCGAGTTCTCCGATGCAATACGCCCTTGCGCCACCATGGTAGAAGTCCGCGCGCTTATCGATCCAGCCATGCTGATCGAGATAGAAGCAGAAGCCGAGTTGTAGAAACTCTGCGCTATCCTCATGTTTTATATGCGGATCGCCTTTACTCTCGCGGCTTTTCTCGCCTGCACCTTGCATGCCCAAACCACCTACATCCTGAAAGCCGCTCGTCTGTTCGACGGCAAAAGCGACACCGCGATCGAGCCTGGCCTGGTTGTGGTTTCTGGCGAAAAAATTCAGTCCATGGGCGGCGCGGCGCCCGCGGGAGCCACCGTTATTGACCTTGGCGACGCCACGCTGCTGCCCGGCTTCATCGATTCGCATACCCACCTCACCATGGCCTTCAGTGCCGATTACAACGGCGCGCGCCTCCAAGCTTTGGACCGCACCGTGGCGGAAAGCGCCATCCGCGCGACTGCCAATGCCCGCAAGACGCTTATGGCCGGCTTTACCACGGTGCGTGACGTCGGTTCCGAAGACTTTCTCGACGTCGGCTTGCGCAATTCCATCAACGCCGGAATTGTGCCGGGTCCCCGCATGCTGGTGGCTGTCCGCGCGTTAGGCGCCACCGGAGGCCATTGTGATGACGGCGCGGGTTTCAAATTCGGGTTCTTGAATCACGAAATGGGCCCCGAAGACGGCGTCATCAACTCACCCGATCAAGCTCGTTTCGCGGTGCGCTTCAACATTAAGTACGGGGCAGATGTGATCAAGACGTGCGCCACCGGCGGTGTGCTTTCTCCCACCGACGATGTCGATGTCCCGCAACTGACTCAAGCCGAGTTGGATGCCTTGGTCACCGCCGCGCATGAGCTTCGCCGCAAAACCGCCGCTCACGCTCACGGGGCCGAGGGATCCAAGCGCGCCATTCGAGCCGGCATCGATTCCATTGAACATGGCACTTTTCTCGACGATGAAGCTCTACGGATGATGCGCGAGCACGGCACCTACCTTGTGCCGACTCTTTCGGTGCGCGCCGGTTTAGCTGAGACCAAATTCCCGCCGTTGGTCCAAATGAAAGCGGACTTGGCGGTCAAAGCTCAGGACGGCATGGTGCGCCGCGCCCTACAGATGGGCGTCAAAATCGCCTTAGGCACCGATGCGGCGGTCTATCCGCATGGAGATAATGCCCTCGAATTCGTCCTCATGGCTGCTGACGGCATGACTCCGGTCCAGTCGCTGCGCGCCGGCACATCGGTAGCCGCCACTCTGTTGGGATTGGAGTCCAAGGTCGGAACGCTGGAGCCGGGCAAACTCGCCGACATCGTGGCGGTCCCAGGCAATCCGCTCCAGGACATCAAAGTGACGCAAAGCGTGCTTTTTGTAATGAAAGAAGGGAAATTATTTAGGAACGATCGCAGTGGCGGCCGCGCGTTAGTATCAACCAATTAGCATGGACTACAAGCTTCTAAAACCAAAATTCACATCGTTGTAACGCTACTTTCATACTCTGGTTATGACAGCCTACCAATATTGAGTGGATGAGATTTTCAGGTTCATTCAAAAATTTTAGATGCAAGACGGTTGTGTTTGCCGCCTTCACGGCCATTACCGCAGCGCTCCCACTGAGTGCGCAGGTAAGCCTGACGGGTGCGGGCGCAACGTTCCCGGCTCCGATTTACACCAAGTGGTTCTCCACTTACCAGTCCATCGGTAATGTTCAAATCAACTATCAGGCCATCGGCTCCGGCGGCGGCATCAAGTCGGTAACGGAAGGTACGGTGGATTTCGGCGCCAGTGATGCAGCCCTCACGGATGAACAGCTAGCCAATTTTAAAACGAAGAATGGACACGGAGTTCTTTTGTTTCCAACCGTGCTCGGGGCGGCAGTGCCTTCTTATAACCTTCCTGGTGTGAGTGGCGATGTCGGTTTCACTCCGGACGCGCTTGCGGGCATCTTCCTCGGAAGAATCACAAAATGGAATGACCCGGCGCTTGCGAAAGCGAATCCAGGATTGCGCCTGCCCAATATAGACATTGTTGTCATCCACCGGTCAGAGGGAAGCGGCACGACCTACACTTGGACCGACTATCTTTCGAAGGTTAGCGAGGAGTGGAAATCGAAGGTCGGCAAAAATGCCTCGGTGAACTGGCCTGTCGGCTTAGGCGCTAAGGGAAATGACGGCGTAGCGGGTCTTCTGAAGCAGCAGCCAGGCTCAATCGGTTACGTCGAACTGACCTTCGCCAAGCAGAATCACCTGGCCTATGGCAAGGTAAAGAACAAGTCAGGAGAATTTGTAAAGGCAGACCTGAAGGGTGTCACCGCCGCCGCTGCCGCTTTGAAAGAAATGCCCGCCGATTTCCGGGTATCCATCACAGACCAGGCCGGCAAGGAAGTGTACCCCATTTCCACCTTTACCTGGCTGCTGGTTCCGGAAAAGTACAGCGATGCCACTAAAAAGAAAGCGGTGGTAGGCTTTCTGCAGTGGGCCATTTCAAAGGGCCAGGATAGTGTGGAAGCCCTCGATTATGGCCGCCTCCCCAAGTCCGTTATCGCCAAAGAAGAAAAGCAAATCGCTCTGATCAAATAATTTCCCAACCGCCGCTTTCGCTTCATGGCCAGTTCAACCTACATAGCCGACACACTTCATCGCCCTGCCAACCGCAGCTTTCTAGCCCGGTTGCGCGGCGGCGATGAAGTCTCTTATTTGCTTACTCTCGCCGCTACCGTCACCATCCTGCTGGTAGTCGGATTGATCGTGACCGAGTTGTGGATGAACTCGCAGCCCACCGTGAAAGCTTTCGGATGGCATTTTCTAGCCACCTCCGACTGGGACCCGAATGCAGGCAAATTCGGCGCTCTGCCATTCATCTATGGCACTTGCGTAACCTCCTTTTTGGCGCTTCTGATTGCCGTTCCCCTGGGCGTCGCTTCCGCAGTTTTTTTGGCCGAAATGGCGCCGCCCAAGCTTTCTAATATCCTGACGTTCCTGATTGAACTGCTCGCTGCCGTTCCCAGCGTCATCTATGGGCTTCTCGGAATCTTTGTCCTGGTGCCCTTGATCCGCGCTTACCTGGTCCCTGCCCTGAAAGGTGCTTTTGGCTACCTGCCCCTTTTCGAAGGCAGCTTTTATGGCGTCAGCTTTCTCTCGGCCGGACTAGTGCTTTCTATCATGGTGGTTCCTTTCATCATTTCCGTTTCCCGCGAGGTGTTGCTGGCGGTTCCGGTGGAGCAGCGCGAAGCCGCGCTCGCGCTGGGAGCCACGAAATGGGAAACCACCTGGGACATTGTGCTTCCCAATGCCAGCAACGGTATTTTCGGCTCCGTATTTCTCGCGCTGGCGCGCGCGTTGGGTGAGACAATGGCTGTGACAATGGTGATCGGGAACACGCCGCGCATCACCGCCTCGCTCATGTCTCCCGGCTACTCCATCGCCGCCGTAATCGCTAACGAATTTGCCGAAGCGAGCGGAGATCTTTACGTCTCATCACTCATCTTCCTGGGCCTTGTACTCTTCGGCCTGACCATTGTAATCAACGCGGTAGCCCGTCTTTTCATTCTCACAACCACCCGTAGAGGTGGTGGCTAGCCTATGACAATGGAAATTTCGAGCAGCCGCAAGCTAGTCAACGCGGTCATGCTCTCACTCTCCGGTCTTTGCACTGTATTGGTGATCGGAGTCTTGTTTTTCATCCTGGGCTACTTGCTGGTTCACGGCGCCAGCTCGCTCAATTGGGCCTTCTTCACCCAGCTTCCCAAACCCTCCGGAGAAACCGGCGGCGGAATGGCGAACGCTATCGTCGGAAGCGGAAAGATACTGCTGTTGGCCGCGGCCATAGGCGTGCCCATCGGCCTGCTGGCCGGCGTTTTCCTGGCCGAATACAGCAGCAAGACGTATGCCTTTATCGTCCGCTACGTTGTGGACCTGCTGAACGGTGTCCCTTCCATCGTGGTTGGCATTGTTGCCTATGCGCTGATCGTCCGGCCCATGAAGCATTTTTCTGCCTTGGCAGGGGGCATCGCTCTGGGTATCATGATGATCCCGATCGCGGTTCGCACCACGGAGGAATTCCTCCGCGCGGTGCCTAACTCCCTGCGCGAGGGGGCCATGGCCCTGGGAGCCACCCGCGCCAAGACAATTTTTACTGTTGTCGTGCCTGCCGCCATCTCCGGGTTGGCCTCCGGAATGATGTTGAACCTGGCGCGAGTTGCGGGCGAAACCGCTCCGCTTCTGTTCACCGCCTTGGGTAATACGTTCTGGAGCAAAGGCTATCTCACGCCCATCGCCACTCTGCCCGTCATGATTTACAATTACGCCATCGCGCCACAGGAAGATCTCCACCAGCAAGCCTGGGCTGGCGGCTTTGTGTTGCTCACTCTCGTACTCGTCATTAACGTAACCGCCAGAATGATCATTGCTCGGGGACCGGCGTCCCAGAGGAGATAAACCGTGGCAACCCCTCGACAAGAACTCTCCCACAAAACGGCTAATCAAGGGGCAACCCTTCCCACAGAGATGCCCGAAACACTCAAAGCTGGACAAAAATCCAAGCTTAGTGCTAAAAATATCAATTTCTTCTACGGCTCTTTTCAGGCGTTGCACGACATAAGCCTGGAAATTCCCGCAAACCGTGTGACTGCGTTCATAGGCCCCTCCGGCTGCGGTAAGTCTACTTTTCTGCGGACCATGAACCGCATGAACGAAACCATCCGGAATACCCGCGTGGAAGGCAGTTTACTGGTCGATGGCGAAAACCTGCTCTCCATGGACGTTACCTATGTCCGCCGCAGAATCGGCATGGTTTTCCAAAAGTCCAATCCTTTTCCCAAAAGCATTTTCGATAACGTCGCGTACGGCCTGCGCGTGAACGGCATTAACCAGAAGTCGGTCATCGAGGAAGCCGTGGAACGCAGCCTCACGCATGCGGCGCTCTGGACTGAGGTGAAGGATAAACTGCAAAAGCCCGCGTCGGCTCTTTCAGGCGGCCAGCAACAGCGTCTTTGCATCGCTCGCGCCCTTGCGGTTGAGCCCGAAGTACTGCTGCTGGACGAACCTTGTTCCGCGCTTGATCCCATCGCCACGCTGAAAATTGAAGAATTGCTCTTCCAGATCAAGCACATCACCACCATCGTCATCGTCACGCATAACATGCAGCAGGCCGCCCGCCTGGCTGATTTCACCGGATTCTTTCTACTAGGCAAATTGATCGAGATCGGGGACACTAAAAAAATCTTCCAAAACCCCGGCAAGAAGGAAACGGAAGATTACGTTACGGGCCGCTTCGGTTGATGGCGAGTTACGTAGAAATTGAGGGAACTGTGCGCCATTTTGAAAATGAATTAGATCAACTCAAAGCCAAACTGTTGGAGATGAGCGCGCTAGTGGAAAGCGCCGTGTACCGCAGCGTACAAGGTGTTGTCGAAAAGAACGAAGAACTGGCCCAGCAGGTCCTAAAAAATGAAGGCCGCATCAACCAGCTCGAAATGGAAATCGACGATATGGCGATAAGCCTGCTGGCCCTGCAGGCCCCGCGCGCCAGCGATCTGCGTCTGGTCACCGCTGCCATTAAAATCAACAACGACCTCGAACGCATGGGCGACCTGTCCGTCAGCATCGCGCAAAGCGCGCTCGCCCTTATAAAAGAACCCATTATCCGGCCGCTGATTGATATCCCGCATATTGCCGGCCTCGCCCAGAGCATGGTTCGTAAAGCGCTTGATGCCTTCGTCAACCGCGATGCCGACATGGCGCGCAGCGTTCTAGCCTCCGATGATGCCGTGGACAACATGCGCACCGCCAGTTATCACGAGCTCATCAGTTTTATGGAGAGCAACCCGAGCCAGATCCCGCAAGCGCTCTATCTTCTTTCGGTAGTCCGAAACCTGGAGCGGATCGCAGACCACTCGACCAACATTGCTGAAGATGTGCTGTTCCTGGTCAAAGGCATCGACGTTCGCCACCACAACGAAGAGCGCACGACTTTCGCTCAAAATTAGCTCGCTAGCTGTAGTATTGGCGTCCAGCAGTTTCCTAGTTACTTCTTTGTCTACGGCTGCGTTCTTTTCTTGGATTATGAGTCACGATGATGATGCACGGTTGCCGCAGCTCTTTTTCAGCGCGCCCTTGGATTCGCCCGTTTTTTTATCCAAGACCTCAGCGGTAAGAAGGACCAGACGAACATCTCCTGTTAACTCGCATGCAACGAACTGAACAAGCATCGCGACGTGATCGCCAGTGCCTAACCTTTAGGAACTGAGACTGTGATGTTCCGGAATTTCAACCCGCCGGTGTGATCGCCCTGAATGTAGAAAGGCCCAGGTTCGCCCTCATTCGCATCGAGCGCGCCGCCGGTAATGCCTTCAATCTCCTTATGATCTACCGTGGTTACGCCGTTCCGAACGATGGTCACAGTCCGGCCCACCAGCGTGACATCAAACGTCTCCCATTGCCCAGGCGTCGCGGGTAATTCTTTACTGGGCGCAATTCTTCCGTAGATGGCGCCAATTCGCCGCTCTGCCGGGTTCTTAGCCTTCGGCTCATATTCCAGCTGCATCTCATAGCGGCCGCGCAGATAGAAGCCGCTGTTCGCCTCATTCGGGCAGTTCGCTTCAAAGTGAACCTTAAAGTCCTCGAACTTACGGGTTGTCTTCAGGTTCGCGCCGTGAGCTTCATTCACCAGCAGCCCGTCTTGCACTACCCAGTGGCTGTCCGCTCCGCCGAACGGCACAAATCCGTCAAGATTCTTACCGTTGAACAACGCCTCTGGGCTTGTCCAGGCTTTCGGTTCACTGCGTTTCAATGCAGGCGCGCGCACGCCCGTCAGTGCAATCTGCGTTGTGCCGCTCTTCTGGACGCCCGTCAGTTTTCCACCCGCGGCATCCAGGTCCCAAGTTGCCGCGGGATGATCGCCGTGGGCTTCAGAGATCTTGAACCTAAGATGGGACCCCTCCAGCTTGAAATCTTTGACGGGGTGCACGTGCCCCCCGGTCGGCTGAAACCAGATCTCCGGATTGCCGCCCTTTTCGGCTACGCCAAGCCAATTGGCGCCCACGCCGGTCTTCGTATTAATCGTGAAATCCCAACGCCCGTCAAAAGGATTCGTGCTTTTTTGGCAGAACGCCGCGGGTACGAGCGCAAACGTGAGCATCAATCCGCTTAGAATGTTTCGCATGCTCGAAGTGTAGTACAAACGCCTGCTGCGTTAGCATGAACAATGCCCAAACGTATTTCCCTCCTCTTGTGCATCTGTGTCTCGCTTTTTGCCGTCGAACCGGACGCGGCCACGCGGCGTTGGTGGTCGTACACGCAAGCCTTGGCGAATGACAAGATGCAGGGCCGGGATACGGGCAGCCGGGGGTATGCCGCGGCCGAAGCTTATGTGATTCAGCAGTTCCGGAAAGCCGGCCTGAGGCCCGCTGGAACCACTGGCTTCGGGCAGCCTGTCACGCTGCGCTCGGTGCGAGTGAACAAGGCGGAATCACCTCTTCAACTCGTGCGGGGGGCGCGGTGACGCCGCTCGCCTGGTACCGCCAGGTCACCGTCGCGCTGCGGCCCGATATGCCCCGGCAATTGCAAGCGCCGCTCTACTTCGTCGGTAATGCATCTGCTGTCGAGGCGAACAAACTACAAGGCTTTGTAGCCGTGACATTGAGTGCCCCCAGAATCCGCACGGCCGGATCCCCGCGGCCAACCATACTTTCGGGCGCGGTATTGAAAACAGTGGCCGCGACCCTGGCGATTGACAACCTGGGTGGCCCCGAGCCGCCGATCTGGCCCCTGCCCTACGCAGCCTCGGTATCATTACCCGGCGTCTCTCCCAGATCTTCTGCTTCATCCGCGGCTGTCGCTCCGCTTGCTTTCCGCTTCAATCCTGACGAAGCACAAGTGCTGTTTGCCGGTTCCGGGCACACCTATACCGAACTAAAGAAACTGTTCGATGCCGGACAGCCGCTGCCAAACTTCGCGCTGCCCGGAACGTTACGCGCAACGCTGAAACTGGACGACTCGAAGATCGTCTCCGATAACATTCTGGCCGTCCTGCCAGGTTCCGACCCCATCCTGCGCAATGAGTATGTCGTCCTTTCCGCGCATTTGGACGGCTACGGCCTGGGCGAGGCACGCCACGGTGACGGCACTTACAACGGCGCGTTCGATGACGCCGCCTACGTGGCGCTCCTGATGGATCTGGCTCAAAGCTGGCACGATTCCGGAGCCTCGTTCAAGCGCTCGCTGCTCTTCTGCATCGTCACCGGCGAAGAGAAAGGGCTGCTGGGTTCGCGCTATTTCGCTGCGCATCCTACCTTGCCCAAACAGCAGCTTGTGGCCAACCTGAATCTCGATCAGGTGCGGCCTATTTTTCCTCTGAAGACTTTGACCGTGCTGGCGCTCAAGCAATCCAGTCTGGGTGAAACGGTGCGGCAGGTGGCGGAGCCTTTCAACATCCGTATTCAGGAGGATCCGGAGCCGGAGCGCAATCTGCTGCGGCGTTCGGACCATTACAGTTTTATGCAGATAGGCGTGCCCGCGGTGAACTTCGTCTTCGGCTACGAAAAGGGAAGCCCGGACGAAAAGGTGTACCGCGCCTGGTACGCGCAGCGCTACCATAGCCCGGCCGACGATTTGCAACAACCTTGGCTGCCCGAAGCCGCGGCAAAGTTCAACAGCTTTTACGCCGCACTTGTAAAAGCCGTAGCGAATGCGCCCGTCCGCCCGCAGTGGTCGCTCGACAGTGAGTTCGCTTCGACTAAGTAATATTACTATCTATAGTCAAGATACTCATGGCAGAAAGTAAGTTGTGTGCGGTGACTTACACCTCAAATAGCTAGCAAAAACCTCGGAGCCATCCTGGTAGTCCTTTTCCCAGTCCAGCAGTTGCGAATGAAATCCCGTAGTTCTTACTATGGCTTAAGGAGAATACTAGGCCTGTTTTCGCCGTTCGTAATAGATTAGTAACTCGCGGCTTTGTTATCTGATGCAGACACTGAACTATCTCAGGTATCATATTTGCTCTTTGCTAAGGCAGCATGGAAGACTTTGCTCTCGAACCGCCACGTGACGCCGGTATCCGTTCCAAAGGAAAAATGGCTGAGGACGCTCTGAGTTCGCGAAGCGGAGAGGAGCAGCGCCGCGACACATCTTCTGGGGCGGGTCGCAAAGGGCCGGCATCGCGATCTACGGCTGATCAAGCGCTCAAACCTCGCGCCCGGCAGCAACGGCAAACGAAGAAACGCGTCTTTGCCCTTCTTGCCGAGGTAAAAGTAGCCAATCAAGATCTGCGTTTCGTGCAGGCTCTGGGTGCTTTCAGGGAAGCTGCCACGTTAAGCCAGGGATCGCGGTCCTTGCGGGAGATCGCGTTCGCTACGGCCGTGGAAGAGGCGGAACACCTTCTGAAAGAGAACTGGCGAGTGGCGGCGGCGTTCCTGGATGAGGTTTCGCTATTGAACCTTGACCGGGCATTCCCGAAAAGCATAGGGCTCGGCATCGATCGTGCCACGCGCGAAGAATGCATATCTAACATTTTGTCGACGCTCGCATCGGGTGAAGATCTGCCGGAAACTCACACCCGACTGCAGCGGGCTATCCGGTTGTATCCTGGCGAAGCAGCGGCTCTGGAATCCCACTTGGAGGCTGTGACAGCAGCTCTAGCCGGCAACCCGGCTCCTGCTAATAATCAGGATGTGACCGAACACGGCCCTCAATCAGCCGGCCCCATCAGCGTGCCGGACGAGACTGCGCAAAGCAATAATCCGGCGGACGCCGCTGACGCTTGCGATCAGGCCGGGGCAGTCGCCGCAGTAAAAGCTCTTCTCGAGAACGGTCCCCTGTCGCAGGCTGAAAAGGCTTGCAAGGAAGCGGTCGGAAAATTTCCGCATTCCCGAGATCTGTGGGTGCTGGCGGCCGCCATCAGAGAGAAAGAGGAGGAAGTCCGCCGCCTTCTGGAGAAAGGCGAGGAGAACCTGGCTCGATGGAATTTGGCGGCAGCCAGGGACTCTTTCCTGCAGGCTTCCCGGCTTGTGCCTTTGGATCACGAACTCCGTGGTAGCATCGCTGACAAACTGCACGCGCGTGCACGAACCGAGCTTGAAAACGATTGGCGCACGTCGGAAGCCCTGCTGGCGCTCTCCGGCCGTATCTCGCCCGGATGTTTTATTCCTCCTGATTTAGCGCAGGCTCTCGAGGAAAGAAAGCGTCATGCTTCACCGGAG
>DATHIZ010000686.1:0-7396 GCA_035316385.1 Bryobacteraceae bacterium
TACCAAAATAGAAATCGCGGTATAGCGGTTCATGACGTTTTCCAATCATGCCATCCTGTTTTTTTTCCGCGCTTCCGATATCGTAAAGGACATGTCCAGAATTCTGTCGCCATTCCTGGCGCTGCTTTGCCTCTGTCCGGCCTTGATTGCCCAGCCCGCGTCCACTGCTCCACTCCGCGTGGGCATCGTCGGGCTTGCCCATGGTCACGTTTCGGGCTTCCTGAAAGGTGGCGCTCTCGTGCCGGCCGGCGGCGCGCTCCATCGCCCTGATATTGAAATCGTCGGAATCGTCGAACCCGACCGGAAATTGTTCGACGCCTACGTCCAGCGTCTTCATCTTTCGCCCAATCTATATTTCGCCACCATTAAAGACATGGCCGCCCATGTTCATCCGGAAGCCGCACTGGTCTTCACCAGCACTTTTGGTCACACGCAAGCCGTCGAAGAGTGCGCGAAGCTCGGCATGCACGTCATGATGGAAAAGCCGCTGGCAGTCAGCTATAAGGATGCGCTCGCCATGCAGGCCGCAGCCAAACGCGCCAACGTGCACGTGCTGGTCGATTACGAAACCACCTGGTACGCCAGCAACAAAGCCGCCTATGATCTTCTACAGCAGAGCAGCCTCGGGGAAGTCCGCAAAGTCATCGTACGCGACGGCCACCGCGGCCCTAAGCTGATCGGCGTTTCACCTGAATTCTTCGCCTGGCTCACGGACCCTCATCTAAATGGAGCCGGCGCGCTCTTTGATTTCGGCTGCTACGGCGCCGACCTGATGACCTGGTTTATGAATGGCAAAGCGCCCGAGTCGGTGAGTGCTGTAACGCAGCAGTTGCAGCCCGACTTATATCCGAAGGTAGATGACGAGTCCGAAGTAATTCTCAAATATCCCTCCGCCGTCGCCATTCTGCAAGGCTCCTGGAACTGGCCCTTCGATATAAAAGACATGGATGTCTACGGCCGCACCGGCTACGCGAAAACGATTCGCAGCGATAGGATCCAAGTCCGCCGCAAAGGCGAGGCCGAACCCACGACCGACAAGGCCACGCCCCTAACCGCGCCTTATGATGACCCTCTGCACTACCTCACGGCGGTAATTCGAGGCACGATAAAAGAAGATGGCAGCCTTTCGTCGCTAGAAACCAACATGGTTGTTGCTGAGATTTTGGACGCTGCGCGCCGTTCCGCTGCTACCGGCAAGGCGATCAAACTCCCACTAACCGACTAATTACCAGCTGACTAACTAACACAAACAGTGGGGCGGACGCCCTCGTCCGCGCCGGACCCCCCTGGTCCGGCTAACTACTCCTTCGCAACCGGATCAACCTTCAATCCTTCACGCGCCAGATCGCCGGGGTTCGGAATAATAATGTCGCCTTCGTGCAAACCGTCGACAACCTCCAACCTATCTCCGTAATCCCGGCCGATCACTATCTTCTGCAGATGCACCGAATGGTCCGGGCGCAGCACTGCCACCAGAGTGCCCTCCGAGTGCACCACCAGCGCGTCGCTTGGCACCACCAGCGGCGGATTCTCCCGTTTGCTGCTGAGATTCACCTGGGCATACATGCCCGGCAGCAGCGCGCCTTCCTTGTTCGGCACATGCACCTCTACTAACATCGTGCGGCTGGTCGGGTCCAGCGAACTAGCGGTTCGCGCCACCGCGCCCGGAAAAGTGCGTCCCGGTAAATTGGCAACCCGCAATAACGCCAACTGCCCGGGGCGTATCGTACTGGCGCTGCTCTGCGGAACGTTGACGTAAGTACGCAGCGTATCCGTCTGCGCGATCCGGTAAAGCAGCGTGCTGCCGGTGCTGACCAGCGCGCCGATGTCCACATTGCGCTGCGTGATCACTCCAGCGAACGGAGCCCGCACAGTCCGGTAACTTCCCATCCGCTGCAGCCGAGCCAGGTTCGCTTCGGCCGCCGCAACGTTGCTGCTTTGCGCGGAAACCGCTCTGTCCAACGCGCGCACGCCGGAAAGTTGCGATCGATACTGGGTCTGGTAAAGATCGTTGTCCTGTTTCGAAACCACGCCGCGTGTGACCAGGTTGCCCCAGCGTTCCGCCGTCACCCGTGCGAGTTCCACGTTGGCTTTACCCTGCTCGCGGTTAGCTAGCGCCTGGTCGAGCGATGCTTTGGCCTGCTCCAGTGCCGCGAGTGACTGATTCACCTGCTCATCCAGTTCGGGCGCTTCAATCTCCGCTACTATCTGTCCGGCTTTGACGCGATCGCCAATGTCCACCAGCCGCCGCTTCACATATCCGTCGGCGCGCGCCAGAATAGGCGCTTCGGTAACGGCCTGGATGTTGCCGGGCAGTTCCAACTCGCTGTTTTGGGAAGAGCGGGACACCTGCAACACCGCCACTCGCGGAAGCGCCTGCTCGCGTTCCAGCGCCTCGCTGTCAATCAGCGTCTTCTGGCGGTTCAGCGGAATGTAGCCTGCCAGAAAGGCCACGATCACCAGAACAACCAACCCTAGAACAATCGACCAGATCGTATAGCGGGAAGGCTGCCACGCTTTGGCCGGCACGGCGGCATGTGCCGCGGGAGGCGCGGGGCTTTGCAGTGCTTGAATCTGCCGCTTGAGCTCGTCATTTTCCCGGAGTAGCCGCTCCTCGTTTTCCCGTCTCGACCGCTCCTCCGCAGTCTCCAGCATGTTTGTTTCTCGCATCAGATGCCTACTGTCTCTTCCTGCTCCAGCTGCTGCATCTGGGTCTCGTGATCCACAGGCGCCTTGGTTCGCAAATAACTATAGATGATCGGGACCACGAACAGTGTTGTGACGGTGGCGAACAGCAGGCCGCCGATCACCGCGCGTCCCAGCGGTGCATTCTGTTCCCCGCCTTCACCCAAGCCCAGCGACATGGGGAGCATGCCTAAAATCATAGCCGTAGCCGTCATCAGCACCGGCCGTATGCGCGCATAGCCGGCCGAGATCATTGCTTCCCGGGCCGACCTCACCGTGGCCCGCTCATCGTTGGCGAACGTCACCATCAGAATGCTATTGGCCGTCGCAACGCCGACGCACATAATCGATCCCATCAATGAAGGGACGCTCAGCGAAGTGCCCGTCACGAACAGCATCCATAGAATGCCTGCCAGCGCGCCCGGCAGCGCCGTCAGAATAATAAACGGGTCCAGCCACGATTGAAAATTCACCGTCATCAGTAGATACACCAGCACCACTGCAAACAGCATGCCGAGCCCCAGGCGCCGGAATGAGGATTGCATAGTCTCAATCTGTCCCCGCAAAGAGAAAGTAGTGCCGCGCGGCAACTGCGGTTCTTCTTCACGCATGATTCTCTCGACCTCCGCGCCCACGCCGCCCAAGTCCCGCCGGTCCACGTTGGCATACACATCGAAAACCGGCCACACATTGTAGTGGTTGATAATCACCGGTGCGTAGTCCCGGTCGACGCTAACCAGGTTTGATAGAAGCTGCGTGGTGCCCGCCATCGCTCCAGGGTTCGCGTACGCTTGCGAAGATAGACTCGGCGATGCCCCGATGCTCGCGTTCATTTCTCCCGCTGCCCCTTCTTGCGACCCGGAAGTTGTCCTGTTCTGCGCGCCGGCGGCTACTGACACAGGCGTGCGCAACAACGCATCCAGGGAATTGATCCTGTATTGCGGAGTCTGCACGCCCACGTTGTAATTGACGCCGTTAGCCCAGTTGACCCAGAAATTCGGAGCGACCGTGCTGTTGCCGCTGAGCGAGATCAACATGCTGCCGGTCACATCGCGCTGCGTCAAACCGAGCTGCGAAGCCTTTATCCGGTCCACATCCAAAAGAATTTCCGGCTGGTTCACTACTTGATGCACATGCACATCGGCCGCCCCCGGAATACGGGCAATTTTTGCCGCTAGCCTCTGCGCGATTTTGTAGTTCGCTAACTCGTCTCTCCCCACCACTTGTAAGTCAATCGGCGCGGGAAGACCGAAACTCAAAATCTGGCTGGTGATGTCTGCCGGTTGAAAAAAGAAGCTCATGTCCGGGAACTTCTCGCCCAGGCGCTTGCGCAGCAGCACTTCGTATCCCCGTGTCGAGGAATGCTCCTCGTTCAGCGAAATCTGGATCTCGCCGTCCGCGCTGGAGATGGTGGGAATGTCTCCCTGCGCGAGGCTCGTCCAACTGTTCGGAATCCCGATATTATCGATCAGCGATTTCAACTCGTTCGCCGGAATCACGTTGCGGATTTCCCGTTCGATCGCCGCAAACCGCACCTCCGTCTGCTCGATGCGCGTACCCACCGGACTGCGCGCATGCAGCCGCATCTGGCCCGAATCCACGGTGGGAAAAAAGTCTTGGCCCACCAGCCACAACAAGCTCAGCGAAGCCACGGAGAGCGCCATAAAGGCCGTCAACACCCGCCCGCGATGCTGCAGCGACCATTCCAGCAGGCCCATATAGCGGGAGCGTAAACCCTCAAAAGCGTAGTTGAACAAGTAGTGAACCCGCCACAGCAGTCCCTGGCCGCCCGTCGTCTCGCCATGCGTTCCCTGTTGATACAAATGCACTTCGGGCTTCAAAAGAAACGCTACCATCGTGGGCACTAGTGTTCTCGAGAGCAGGTACGAAGCGAGCATCGCGAACACAACCGCCATTGCCAGCGGCGTAAACAAATATCTGGCCGTGCCGGTCAACAGCAGTACCGGCACGAACACGATGCAGATGGAAAGAGTCGCGACGAACGTGGGAACCGCAATCTGCTGCGCCCCATCCAGCACCGCCCGCAGCAGCGGCTTCCGCATGCCCAGGTTCCGGTGCGTATTCTCAATCTCCACGGTGGCATCGTCCACCAGAATGCCGACCGCCAGCGAGAGGCCGCCCAACGTCATCACATTGATGGTTTCGCCCAGTAGGCTCAGCAGGCAGAGCGAAGTAAGAATCGAAAGCGGAATCGAAATGCACACGATCAGCGTGCTGCGCCAGCTTCCCAGAAACAGCAGGATCATCATGCCCGTCAACGCACCGGCAATCAGCGCCTCACGCACGACGCCTTGAATCGCCGCGCGCACGAAAACCGATTGGTCGCCCAGCGTCACCACCTTGAGCTCCGGAGTAACGGTCGCCAGAATTCTGGGAAGAGCCGCTTTCACGGCATTGACAATGTCCAGCGTGGAGGCTTGTCCGTTCCGGCTCACCGTGATCAGCGCGCCGCGCTTGCCGTTCGTGCGCACAATATTGTTCTGCACCGAAAAACCGTCATGCACTTGCGCGACGTCTTTGATGTACACCGTTGCGCCATTCACCGTCTTGATCGGTAGATTATTCAGGTCGCTCAGCTTCACGGGGCTGCTGTTCACGCGCACCATGTACTCGGTGTTCGCCAGCTTGGCCGTGCCCGTGGGCAGAATCAGGTTCTGTTGCGTCAGCGCATTCGAAACATCCAGCGGCGAAAGCTGGTTCGCGTAAAGCTGGTCCAGGTTCAAATCCACCATCACCGCCCGCTGCTTCCCGCCAAACGGATACGAAAGCGCCGCGCCCTGCACAGTGCCCAGCGGCGTGCGTATAAAGTTGTTCCCTAAATCGAATATTTCCTGCTCGCTGAGCGTGTTGCTCGAAAGGCTAAGCTGCAGGATAGGCACGCTGGCCGCGTCGTACCGCAGAACGTTGGCCGGAAACATGCCCGGCGGCATCTGGCGCAGCCCGGCCTGCATGGTCGCGGTCACCTGCGCCACCGCCATGTCCACCTTCACGTTCGAATGGAAGTAGATCCGGATCACCGCGTAGCCGTTGTACGACTGCGATTCAATGTGTTCGATATCGTTGACGTTCGTCGTGAGTTGGCGCTCGAAGCCGGTCACCACGCGCTTCTCCATCTCCGCCGGCGACAGGCCCGTAAACGAATACAGCACGCTCACAATCGGAATATCGATATACGGGAATATATCTACCGGCATCGTGACGATCGCCGTTCCCCCAAGGATGGCAATGAGCACCGCCATCACGACAAAAGTGTAAGGACGGCTGAGAGCTAGACGGACAATCCACATGGTTGTTTTAGGTTAGAGGACCCTCAATAAGAATAGTGCAGCCGTAAACTGAAGAAGACTAGACAATGACCGCAAAACGACGGGACCCTTCCGTCCCGGCCTGGGACCATGATGATATTGACTCCTCATCGCCGCCCGAAATCGAAGATCCTTACTTTGACGGCGACCTCGAAGCGTGGGTACTGAGCCGGCATGCGGACGTCCTGGCCGCCTTCCAATCCCCTACTCTTTCCGTCGTGGGCGCCAGGGCCGGTAACGCTCCGGATGATGTGGATGAAGTCTCCCGCCTGCAGATGCGCGCCGAGACCCAGGAGGCGCTCTCCCCGTCCAAGCTGCGCGAGTGGCGCGAACAGTGGCTGCCTGCCGTCCAGGCGCTAGTGGAAAAACTGCCCATCGACCGCCCGGTCGACCTCATCGGCGAATACGCCCGGCCGGTTTGCTTCCCCTTGGCAGTGCTGGCGACCGGCGTGGGCCCGGCGGATGCCGAACGCCTGGAGAAAATTGCCCGGCACGTCTCCGCCGCCGCTGCCGAGCCATTCGATCCCAACCTCCGTTCTCTCGCCAAGGCTTCCGAGGCGGAACTCCAGGGTTGTTTCCATGCCGGCCCCCTGCCTCTGCGCGATCCCGGTTTCGTGGCACTGAGCCAAACACTGCCCTGCCTCATGGCGAACGCCTGGTTCGCCTTGCTTCGGCACCCACGTGAATGGAGCCGCCTGCACCAACAGTCCGAGCTTATGCCCCAAGCCATGGAGGAACTGCTGCGCTACGCCGGCCTCACGCGTGTCCTCTTCCGGCAGGCAACCGCCGCCACCGATCTGAACGGCTTCCACATCCGCGCCGGAGAACGCATCGTCTTACGCTTGTTCCCGGCGAACCGCGATCCCGAACGCTTTCCCGATCCCGGCCGCCTGGACATCACTCGCCGCGTCGCGAATCAACTGACCCTGGGAGCCGGACCGCATGCGTGTGTCGGCGCCAGCTTGATCCGCATGGCCGCTATCGTTGCCACGCAGCCGCTGCTTGAACGCTTTGCCGGCGCGGAGTTGATAGGACCGGTCGAATGGCAGGGAGGCGCCGGCTTCCGCTCACCCAAATCTCTGCCCGTCCGGCTGCGCGCAAAATGACCGCAAACTCGTTAACCCAATTTGATCCGGACTGGCCGTCCGCCCTGGCGGAACTATCCGGTGAAATGCACCCCATAGACCGCGACGCCTGCTTCATCTGGTTCCAGTTCTTTCCCCTCGGCCTGCACGAACTGCTCGAAGCCACGCCGGAGCGCGCCGCGCTCGAGCTCTTTTACAAATTCCGGGGTTCCTACCGCCTCGCCGAAATCGCTGATACATCCCACCGTTTTCTATACGGCCACCAATACTGGCCCGCCGTAAAACACGCATTGCAGCGCG
>DATHIZ010000687.1:0-3423 GCA_035316385.1 Bryobacteraceae bacterium
AGCCAGGAGCGGTATTGCTCCGGAATCTCCTCCGCCGTCACTTGCCTGCCCCGGCCGCCTCCTCCGCCGCGTCCACCGGTGAAGCTTGCCTTGCGGTACGCCCCGTCGGTAAACACGATGACATCGAAGCGCTTTTTCAAATCCCCTGTGTCCAGCGTCTGCGGGTAAACCACTTCGAACGGAAATTCATAGCGTTCAAATAGCCAGCGGTCCCAGCCTGAAGGCATCAGGCCGCCGTACTGATCGAAGAGGCCAATGCGAATCGGCTTGAGCTTGAGCGCGGCGCTGGCCGGAGCCTTGGCCACCCCGTAAGCGCTGACTCCCAACTCGGTAGACGCCTTTTCCAGAATGGGACGAACCGCCGCCGTTGCGGGAACCCAAATTGTGCCCGTTCCCAAATCCTGTCCATCTATTGTTTGCGGCTTCTGCAGCCAGTACACGGAACAATCGGCTTTGAGCAGACGGTTGATCACCACGAACGAATCGTTCACGCGATGGCTGATCAAATAGCCGGCTGGTTTAGAGGATCCGCTAATGAGTCCCGCAGCCGGAGCCTGTAAACCTTGCACGGCTGTGAACGGTCCGTCAAATCCGTCTAGGATGCGGTCGAACTTTACGCCCATTTGGAACGCGAGCGTCCAGCCGGCGTTGTCGTACGGCGGATTGGGCGGGCCGCCCGGATACGCGAAATCATTGGGGTGGTTCTGAGGCTCGAACATGTCGAGTACGTGCGGACGGAACGCCTGGGCCGCCTTCACTACATACGAACCCGCCGGATACTTCTTGCCGGCAACTTCGAACGGCACACTGGCCTTGTGGATCGTGATGCCGGTTTTAAGCAGCGCATTCACGAACTTGGTCGCGGTGGCAAAATCGGGCTGGTCGGAAGGAATGATGTAGCCCCGCGGATCACGAAATTGCGGATCGTGCAGCACCGTCTTATAGAGCTCAGCCGGCACGGACGGAGCACCCAGGCCGCCAGGCAATGGCGGAGGTGGCTCAGCTTCCGATGCATTGCCGCGGCCTGCCCTGCCGCCTCCGGTCTTGTTGCCGCCCCCTGCCGTTTTCAACGCTTCGATGCGATCGGGCGTGATGGTCCAGTGGTCTTCGCTGCCGTTCTTGATGGAATTCGCCCCCATGCGATAGAAGTTGTAAAGCATCGTTTCACGGTTCCGCGAAGCATAGTCGAGGATCGCGCGGTTGTTGCTCATCTCGTATTCGATCGACTGGCGGTTATGCCAGGTTTGCGGCACGACAGGCAGCGGCCAATCGCCGCTCGGTAGCTGCTTTTCCGGCACCAGCGCGATTTGGATGGGCGTCGGGTTGCCGATAATCTCCGTCAGCAAACCAATCATGTTGTGAAAGTAAGTGATGGTGCGTAGGCCGCCGTTCCACCAGGTGGAGTAATTCGCTCCCGACCGCTGCGCGGATCCGCCTAACCCTTGCGCTACCAGCCGCTGGTGCATCGCCGTTCCCACCGCTTCGACGTCCAGCGGAATCAACGGGTCGAAATTATAGTTGAACGGATCGCGAAAGGGTGGCATAAAAATCACCGCGCCGGCGGGTCCGGTCTGGTGATGGTTGTACACAATCTGCGGATACCATTCGAGGAACATCTGCCGGTTCATATTGGTGCTCTCCGGCATGTTCGACATATAGAAGTCGCGGTTATTGTCGTGTCCGATATAGTGCTGAAACAGCACCGGCAAGCCTTCCTGGCTGCGCTTCAGCGGGTCTGACTGACGCATGTACCAGTTGGCTACCAATTCCTGCCCATCCGGATTGGCCAGCACGCAGAGCACAATGTCGTCCTCCAGAAAGCGCATCGTTTCCGGATCGGTCTTGCTCACCAGTTGGTACACCGTTTCCATTTCCTGCTGTGACCCTACCGTCTCGGTCGCGTGCAGGCCGCCATCAATCCACACAATGGCTTTTCCTTCGTGCGCCAGTGCGTGCGCCTGGTCGTCCGTCAAGCCTTCCGCATGCGCCAGTTTGCTGGAAATTTCTTTGTAGCGATCCAGATTCTTCAGGTTTTCCGGCGAACTGATGATGGCCATGTATTGCCGCCTGTTCTCCGCCGTCGGCCCGATGTCCACCAGTTTCATGCGGTCCGATTCCGTCGCAAGCTTGTGCCAGTAGGCATCGAGCTGGGTGTAATTGGCTAGCTGATAATCGTCGCCGATGTTGAAGCCCAGCGCTTCCTTGGGTGTGGTGATTTTCGGTACAGCTTGGGCATTCGCCCAAGCAGCCGTCAAAGTGAGGAGGGTTAGAAGTAGAGGATCGCGCTTTTTCATTGGTCTTAGTGTTGAGTACTTGCCGCGGGCGGCGTGGCCGCAGCCGAGGCCGCCACCTCAGCGGCGGCCTCATCCGGAAACTGCTGATGGGTCAACGGATGGGCGTGGCCTTCGTGGCAAGTGAAACAACGGACTGCCGGGTGGCCCTCGAAGTTGTGTTCATCGATGGATGCCACCATGTCGATCATTTTGCGTGCCGTTCCCTTTTCTTTCTTATCGTCAACATCGAATTTGCGCTCTACGTGGCAAAACGTGCATGGCTTGTTGAGCGACCACGAAAAGTAATGCATCGTGTCCATAAACTGCGATGCGGGCAGCTCTTTCAAAGAAGTCTTCACGTTCTTAAAATGCTTTTCCGCCAGTTCTTCGGGCTTGCGCAGCGGCTCCCCCGCCGCATCTGCCTGTTTGGTCAGGACCACTGTGCTCTGCTGTGCTTTCCCCGCGTTCCTGACGACGGAATTCACGGTCAAAGTCTGGCCATCGGCTGAGAGTTCGTACGTGCGATTAACTGTGGAATCAGGATGGCCGGGCGTTTCTCCCGCCACCGTCAGCGTATTCCCTTGAAAGGATGCCGTCAGCCGGGTTGGCACGCCTTGATAGGGCAGTATGCGCGGCTTGCCATTATCGAATACCCTCAGGACCGCTCGATTCTCTCCGCGCTGATTCCAAGTGCCGGTAGTCTCCACGATCTGCGGCGCTTCTTCCTTGGTGCGCTGGTTGAAGATCGCCATCTTCTGCTCAATGATGACCAGGTAATTCGTTGGTGGAGTGCCCTGGAACTTGCTCTTTCCCAAGTCCGCTTTCCAAACGCCGCTAATGTTCGGAGACGCCGCTGTCAGGAGAGAGGCGCCGAATACAGCTAGAGCTACGATTTTCGACATGGGGTTTGGGCGCAGTATAGCACTCGCGCCCTTACCGTCTCGATTCAAAACCGCTGCTGTCTCGAGCTATCCAGAACTGCCGCGCGAGCACGTCTGTAACTGCTCTTCCCGAGTAGGAAGACTAAGCTTGCCAGACCCGCACAGACTAGCATCAGCAATGCAATTCCGGCCGTGGCGTTTGCCGGAACGTCCGAAAATATATAGGTCACGTTGAAGCTTCCCAGATTGTCCGCGTAACAGCCCGGGTC
>DATHIZ010000688.1:0-3774 GCA_035316385.1 Bryobacteraceae bacterium
GAACCGGCTTTGACGTGTTGAATAACGCCACCGAGGGCACGGTGGATCTGGCTGCATTCGTAGTGGCCGAAGATTCGGCCCGCGCCTTGGTGGACGCCTTTGTCTTCCGCTCAGGCGCGCCGCCTGCCGCGGCACAGGATAGTCAACGCACCCTGAGAACCGCCGCGGAACTACGCCTGCTGCGCCCCGCCGAAGCGAGCATGGAACGGCCCGTTTCCCTCGATGGCGTCGTCACCTTTTACAACCCGCAAAGCCTGGCGCTGTTTGTCCAGGACCGGTCTGCCGGGATTTTTGTGTCCACCGACAGTCACACGCTCGGGTTGCACGCCGGCGACCACGTACTAGTCTCAGGTGTATCCGGACCGGGAGCGTTTGCGCCGATCATCGACAAACCCAGCGTGCGGGTCGTGGGCACCCTACCTTTGCCCGAACCCTCCGGGCTGAGCATGGAGGAAATCTTCCTGGGAGGCGCCGACAGCCAGTGGGTGGAGATGGAAGGCGTGGTGCAGAGCACCGGACGGGAGGCGGGCCGCTCCTTCGCCCAAGTCGCCTGGGGACCGCACCGCTATACGCTTCTTTTCGCATGGCACGACGGCTTACCCCCATCCTGGGTGGACACCCATATACGCGTGCGCGGCGCCTGCGGAACCATCTTCAATTCGAAGCGTCAATTGCTGGGCATTCAAGTATTCGTTCCCAGCCTCAACCAGATCAGCGTCGTCCGGACTGCTCCAAATCAGATTCCGCCGGCTCAGGTTGGTTCTCTTCGCCCGTTTCAGACTACGATCCGGCCCATCGAGAGCCTTTCGCAATTCTCTCCGTCCGAGCCGGCCGGACACCGGGTCCATCTCCGCGGGAGCGTTTCGGCAGCCAACCCTGGCGGCCCTACCTGGATGCAGGATGCCACCGGGGGCCTGCTCATTCGAAATCACAATGGCCTCGCACTTGCTCCAGGGGATGTCGTGGAAGTAGCCGGTTTCAGCGCTGCGGGCATGTTTTCTCCAGAACTGCGCGATGCAACCGTCAGAAAACTCGGAACCGGACCCGCGCCCCGGCCCATCGCCGTGAGCGGAGAGGAGGCGCTTTCCGGCGATTATGACGCCCAACTCGTCAGAATCGATGCCCGTTTGCTCAATCAAATCAGCAATGGTCACGAGCCCATTCTGCTCATGCAGGCCGGTAGAGTAGCCTTCTCGGTCCGGGGCGGCCCTAACCTGCCGCAGTTTGAACCGGGGTCCGTTCTTCGCTTGACCGGGATCTGCTCGGTTGCGGTCAGAAACCTGCGGACTTACGTGGTTCCGCGATCGTTCGGCATTAATCTGCGTTCGCCTGCCGACGCCGTACTGCTGCGGCCCGCTGCCTGGCTGACTCAGCAGCGCACTTTCCGCGCGTTCGCCGCCACCATGCTGCTGGTGGGCCTGGCGCTGGTCTGGGTTTGGGTGCTGCGCCGCCGTGTCGGCAGGCAAACCAGGGTTATCGCTCAAAAACTCGCCGAAGTGGAACTGCTTAAGGAAAAAGCGGAGGCCGCCAGCCGCGCGAAGAGTGAGTTCCTGGCGCACATGAGCCACGAAATCCGCACGCCTATGACTGGCATTCTGGACATGGCGGCCATTACGCTGGACACCGATCTGACCGCCGAACAGAGCGACAACATCGTCACCATAAAGTCTTCGGCTAGTTCGCTGCTCACCATCATCAATGACATTCTTGATTTTTCCAAGATTGAGGCGGGGAAGCTCAACCTTGATCCGATCGAAATTAACTTGCGCGACAGCCTTGAAGAAACCGTCCGAGCCATGGCTGTACGGGCCGACCAGAAATCCCTTGAGTTGATTTGCAGCTTCGCGCAAGATGTGCCCGAAATGGTTCTGGCCGATCCCACGCGGCTGCGCCAGATCGTCACGAATCTTCTCTCGAACGCCATCAAATTTACGGAGGAGGGAGAAGTCATTCTCGACGTTACGGTCGAGTCGCGAAAGGGCGATTTCATCACGCTTCATTTCGTGGTGAGCGACACCGGGGTCGGCATTGCGCCCGCACAGCAGCAGGGCATTTTTGCAGCCTTCACCCAGGAAGACGTTTCCACCGCGCGTAAATATGTAGGAACGGGTCTCGGCCTGACCATTTCCTCCCGCTTAGTCGAAAAGATGGACGGCAGGATCTGGGTGAAAAGCGAACCCGGCAAGGGCAGCCATTTCCACTTTACTTGTAAACTCGGCGTTGGACAGACTAAGCCGAGCGCCGGCCATCCTTCTGCTGCTCCGTCGCTGGCCGGCGTCCCTATTCTGGTGGTCGTTGACAATGCGGCCAGCCGCCGCGCGCTGGGCGCTATTCTGAAGAACTGGGGGATGAAAGTCACCATCGCCAGCCGTCCGCAGGATGCCCTGAAGATCCTGCGCGTTTCGGCGCAAAGCTCACCTCCGTTTGCCTTGATTCTGTGCGATGCCAGCATGCGCGGCCCCAATAGCGCCAATACCGACCGCTTTGGTTTGGCCGAACAACTCTCCGCCGAGCCCAGGATCAGTTCCGCGAAAATGATCCTTTTGACCTCGCTCGGCCAGCGCGGCGACGCTGCCCGCTGCCGCGAACTAGGCGTCGCCAGCTATCTCACCAAGCCGGTCCGGCGCTCCGAATTGCGCGCTGCCATCACGAAACTTTTGGACAGCCGCAGCGCACCGCACGGCATTCCCGTCACTCGCCATTCCATTCGTGAGGAAGACGCGCCTCGCTGGCGCATCCTGGTGGCGGAAGATAACCCGATCAATCAAAAGATCGTCCGCCATATGCTCGAGCGGGAAGGGCACAGCGTAACCGTGGTCGAGAACGGCCGCCTGGCAGTGGATGCCGTTGAAAAGGAATCCTTCGATTTCGTACTCATGGACGTCCAGATGCCTGAAATGGATGGCCTTGAAGCCATCGCCGAGATCCGCCGCCGCGAACAAATCAGCGGTAAGCACCAGACCGTCATCGCCATGACGGCGCGCGCGATGCGCGGCGACCGCGAACAATGCCTGGAAGCCGGCATGGACGATTTTCTGCCCAAACCATTGCAAAGAGATCAGTTGAACGCCATCCTCGAGCGCTCCGCTCTGGCCGCCTCCAACTGAAAGGATTTCTGCGCTTTCGCGCAGCAAGAAAGCGCCGATAAGCTGTGTGATGATTCCACGGCTGCCCATGCGTTCTCCAGTGCGAATGTATGAAAGCCCACAGTTCAAGAGCAAGCTGTGGACCCTCTCAGCAGCGTCGGCATGTCTTATGCTTCTGACGGCCTGCGGCATGGATCGCCCGCGTGCTGATTCTGCGCTTCTCACGGTCAGTCAGGTGAAGAAAATCCTGGCGGATCCGCAGGCTCCGCGCCCGGTCCGTTTCCGGGGCGTTGTCACGGTAGTGAGCCGCGAGCTCGGATTTTTGGCCGTACAGGATTCCACGGGCGGGATGCGCGTGCGGCTTCCCGGCGTAATAGATTCAGCTCTCACGGGCCACCAGTTGGAGGTAACGGGGTGGATCCGATCCCCCGGCACCGACTCGGTGAAGGATCCCGCCGTCCAGGATCTCGGTAAAGCTCCGCTGCCGGAAGCGCGCCGGCTCTCGTCCGCCGATCTTCCATCCGACCGTTTTGATTGCCTCCGCGTCCGTCTATCCGGGGTTCTTGGCTCCATTCGCCACGCGAACGGCGGAAGCCAGTTTCCGCTGAATATCTCCGGTACGCCGGCTCTCGTGTACTTGGGCGGCGATATGGGCGGCTGGACAAAAGAATTGGAGGATGCGGGCGTC
>DATHIZ010000689.1:0-3023 GCA_035316385.1 Bryobacteraceae bacterium
TCTTTGCGAGGCTGAAGTCTACATTCCACAAGCCTGGTGCCCTAGCCACACCAGGACCGGCATTGCCGGGCCGGATTGGCGCTCCCGATGCGCTGGACACAGGAATCAGCCGAAAAGCGGCAGGGTTGAGGTATTGCAGTGTATCGCGGTAATTGGACAGCACCGCCTCACCGCCTACGTAATCCGCACGTTGTGCGGGAATGGATGAACTCTGCGTCACGATGATAGGAAGACCGGTTTGCGCTCTAAGCATTCCCGTGGCCTGCCAGCCGCCAAGGGTATGGCGGACGAAAGCGGATTGCTGCGCTAGTGACGGCAACTGATACACCCAAGCTCCGCTGAAGTAATGAGTTATATCGGACGCGGTGGGGCCGCGATCCGCTCTCAGGTCGAAGAAATTCTGATTGCGGCTAAAGTTTTCCCCGTCGTAGTAGGCTCCCGTATCTCCACCCCCGTTGCCGAGCGATTTCGACCACGTATAGTTAGCGTCGAAACTCAAGTTGTGGGAAAACCGCTTCCTGAACGAGTTCTGCCATCCGTAGTATGTCGAAGTTTGTGAATTGTCCACATAGTTGGGTTGGCGCAAGTTCGGGTTGGGCCGCAGGCCGGTAATTCGATCGACCGTGTTCGCGGTCCTGAACAGAATGAACTTGACTCCGCGTGTTCCGACAAACGCCGTCTGAAACACCATTGTTGGCGTGATTTCTCGCTGAATATCCAGCGTGTATTGCATTGTGTACGGACTTTGCAACTTCGGATTGTAGATGCCGGTGACATTGGTTATGGATGTCGTCTTGATAAGCTGCTGGACATAGGTCATGAAGTTGTCGTTGTAGTCCGGATACTTAATCCCGAAGGTGCTGATATCCGCTGAGGTGAAGTTCACCCGGTAAGGAACGTTGGGGGCGCTCGAAACCAGATTCCAAAAGTCCTCCGGCACGACATTACTGAACATCAAGCCAAATCCCCCGCGAATGGCCGTTTTGTTCGATCCGTCAGGATTGTAAGCAAACCCGACTCTGGGAGCCAGGCCGTTGGTGTCATTTTCGTACGGCTTGAAAGGCGATCGGAAAGGACCAACATTGAACTTGCCGTCCATGCTCATGAAACTTGGGTTGTACAACCCGGCCTGGGGAGTTCCTCCCTCGCCTCGCGCGGCAAAGTTCGAGTAGAAATCATATCGGAGGCCCACGTTCAGGGTCAGCTTAGACGTGACCCGCCAGTCATCCTGGGCGAAAAAGCCGAAGTTATACGCGCTCCCGGTGTAGAGCCCGGATCCCAGGGTCGATATAACCTCGCTGGGTTTGTTGCTTAGCATGTCGGCGAAGCTCCCATAGAAAAAGGCTGGGATTTCGGGGTTATTGCGAGTACCGGTGGAGCGGAAATAACCAAAGCCAAACTTCAGAGAGTGACTCCCAATAAAACGTGCGTACTTTTCCTCAAGCTGTAAACTGGGTCCACCCGAGTGATTTATTTCACCGCCGGGCCCGCCCCATCCGAGAGTAGTCGACAGACGAGGAAGGCGCCGCCCGTAAATGATAGTTTCGTTCGGTTGCTTCGGATCGGTAAGCGTAAAGTACTGGTCCAGGCGATCCTGAATCGTCCTGTTGTAACCGAAACGAGTCTCCGAAGTCCAAGCAGTTCCTCCGGTTATGTAGCTGACATTGCCTCGGTCGAGTTGATTGGTATAGATTCGAGGGTCATCAATGTAATAAGACGGGATCAACCGGTACGGACTTCCCCGACTGTAGGTTACGGCGAGGCGACTGTTGGACGTAATAACGATGTCTCCCTTCGCGTCATAATGGTTGTCGTTGCGGAGGGCTCGTTTCGTTGTGGCAAACGAGCCAACTGTGGCATTCGGCGCAGTGGGTTGATTCGGTAAAGGGAACGCCTGCAGCGCCAGTTGGTATTCCGGCACTGCATTCAACAATTGCTCCCGAACGATCGCCGTCGGAACATTGCCTTGCACGAAACTGGACTGCGACTGGCGGTAGCCTTCATAGTCCCCAAATATGAAGACCCTGTTTTTCACGATCGGTCCGCCGAGCGAGCCTCCAAACTGGTTGAAAGTGAGGCGTGGTTTCTGACTGACACGTTGGAATCGAGCATTGAAGTAGCTGCCCTGAAAATTCTCGAACAGGCTGCCATGCCAGGCGTTCGTGCCCGACTTCGATACCAGGTTCACCTGGCCGCCCAAGGCGTTTGCATACTCAGCGGGAATCACGCCCTTGACGACACTGACAGCTTCAACCCCTTCCAGGCTCATCAAGTCAACCAGGTTTCCCCCTTGATAGGTGCCGGGGTTGTTACTCCCTGAGTTCCCGCTGGCATTGGTGCCATCGACCGAATACACGGTGCCATTCCTTCCAATTCCATTCAAATTGACGCCGCTTCCCTCTTCTCCGAAGTTAGGAACAACGCCCGCATTGATCTTCAGCAGGCCTGTGACGTTTCGGTTTTGCAAGGGCAGTTCCCGCGCATCGGTGAGACTGTAGCTCTGAAGCTGTTCTGCGGATACAGTGTTGACCAGCGGCGAGGAGCCCGAGACAGTGACGGTTTCGGTCACAGCCCCCAGTTCCAGGATGAACGCTTGCCGGATTTGCTGCCCTGCTGTAAGCGCGATTCCAGTGCCGGCAAAGGCTTTGAAGCCCTGGGCGTTGATTCTTATTGTGTAAGTACCTACCGGAACAAAGGTGAAAGCAAAGTCTCCAGTATCGGCCGTGGTTTTCGTTATGGTCGCCTGGGTGTCCTGCGCCGTGAGGCTCACGTTCGCTCCCGGTACCACAGCCCCTGTGGAGTCAGTTACACTTCCGTAAAATGTGGCGGTGTTCGCTTGTGACCACGCCACCTTCGGCGTTAGGAGTAACACGCCGCCGAACAAGAGACCTGCTGCTACTATATGCGTCAATCGCCGTACAGCGGAGAATTTTCTCGTCATGGATGCTCCTAATTGATATTTTGTCCGTAGGGTGTGGCCATACTTGGCCTGGACTACGTCCCGAACGGCCGGTAATTCCTGG
>DATHIZ010000690.1:0-6325 GCA_035316385.1 Bryobacteraceae bacterium
GGGTGGTTTCTGATTCCTTTCAGCGGGGCGGCATTCGCCTACTTTGCGGCGAAGCGCCGCTTGGCCGTGTTGATCGGGTTCGGCACGGCGGCTAGCCTGGCCCCGCTCTTCTGGTTTGGGCATAACTGGTGGGAGACCGGAAGCCCGCTCGATTTCTATAACGGGCCGTATTCGGCGATGGCTATCCAGGGTGACCGCGACTATCGGGGTTATCACGATTGGCCGAGGGCGCTGCAATATTATGCGGAAGCGGGGCGATTGTGTTCCGGGTGGGTGCTTTGTGTATTGGGCGCCATCGGGCTGGTGTGGGCGTTTGCAAAGAAAGCGGCGTTTCCTGTCCTGTTTCTGCTGCTGACGCCGGCGTTCTATGTCTGGAGTCTACATTCTTCGAAGAACCCCATACACGTTCCGGGCTTGTGGCCGCACTCGTATTACAACACCCGGTACGGCATCGCATTTGTGCCGCTGGCGGCATTCGCGGTGGGGGCGATTGCGCTTGCGTTGCCAGCGAGGAGGAAGTGGCTGGGATTTGTTTTCCCATTGCTGTGCCTCGTTTCATGGCTGTGGCGCGCCTCTCCGGAACAGTGGATCTGCTGGAAAGAATCACAGGTCAATTCGGTTGCGCGGCGTGCATGGACAGAAGCGGGCGTCAAAGCCATCAGGAGCCGGTACACGGCGGGACAGGGTATTCTCGCGAGCGCGAGTGACGTCAGCGGAATCTTCTGCCGCGCCGGGATACCATTAGCGGAGACTTTAGACATCGGAGACGGGCCGGAGTGGCTTGCGAACTTTTCGGCGCCACGTTTGGTACACGAAGAGTTGTGGGCCGTGGCGCAAGATGGCGATCCGCTATCCAAGATGTTGAAGGGCGGAGACGCGCCGTACAAGCTTGTGGAACAAATCGAAACGAAAGGCGCTCCCACGCTTGAGATTTACCGGCGCGTGGCCGCCCAACTGAAATGACTGAAATCACGTATACCAAGCTCCATGGGGCTGAAAACGACTTCCTGCTGAGTTGGGGCGATTCGATTAGCGCCTCCGGCCTGGCGGATGCAGACTTACCCAACGTAGCGCGCCAGATCTGCGCGCGCACGACTGGAGTAGGCGGCGACGGCTGGATGCTGGTTTGGCGTGAAGAAGGCGGGCTTCGCACGCGGCTCTTTAACTCCGATGGCAGCGAAGCTGAAATTTCGGGTAACGGGACCAGATGCGCGGCGGCTTTCGCGCTGATCCATCACTGCGCGGCGGAACCCAACGTGGCGATCACAACCGCGGCCGGGCGCAAGACATTGCGCTTGATTTCCGGCGACGGCTACCGCTTTCTTTTTGAAATGGACATGGGTCTGCCGCGGATGGAGGAACTGCACGCCGCTCTGCACTTGGCGGGGCGCGATTGGGATGCCAGCATTCTGAACGTCGGCAATCCGCAGTGCGCCATTTTCGTGCGAGAGCTGCCGGACGACTGGCGTCAAGTGGCTGCGGAAGCGGGGGGCCACGCACGTTTTCCCAAAGGTGCAAATGTGTCGCTGGTACGCGTTGTCAGCCGGCATGCCGTGGAGGCGGTGTTTTTTGAGCGAGGCGCGGGCGAAACACGAAGCTCCGGTACCGGTTCGACCGGCGCCGCCGTTGCCGCTATCCTCAGGGGAGAAACCGATAGCACGGTTGAGATAAGGACCCCGGCAGGGTTGCTCGGCCTGCGTTGGGATGCAAGTGTTTACCTGACGGGTCCGGCTGAACTAATAGGCGAGGGCAAGTACTTCCTTCCTTTGTGAGCCGCTAGTCGTCGGCAGGCTCGGGCGCGCCGCTCTCCAGACCCATCTGCGATAACCGGTAGCGTAAAGCGTTGCGGGTGAGACCGAGAATTCTGGCCGCCTGGCTCTTATTTCCATTCGCCCGGCGCAGTGCTTCACGAATCATCATTTGCTCCCAATGTTCCAGCGTTTCCCCTTCGGGCAGAAGCGGCGTTTGCTGGGACGCGGCCGACGGCGCCGTGCCGCGCGGCGCTTCGAGGCGAATGTCCGCCGGTTGCAATGTGTCACCGGACGCGAGAACCAGGCTCCGTTCAATGGTGTTTTCCAACTCACGGACGTTGCCCGGCCAGGGATGAGAGACCAAACGGTCAATAGCGGCGGGGCTGATTTCTTTTGCGGAAGCGCCTAGATCTTTCGACAGCTTGTTGACGAAATGGATAGCCAAGAACGGAATATCTCCCTTGCGCTCGCGCAGCGGCGGGATGTTGATGGGAACGACGTTTAGGCGATAGTAAAGGTCTTCGCGAAAGCGGCCTTGTTCCAAAGCCTCGCGGAGATCCACATTCGTGGCCGCAACCACACGCACGTCCACGTTGCGAGTGAAGTTTGAGCCCAGACGTTCGAACTGCCGCTCCTGCAAAACGCGTAAGAGTTTGACTTGGATATTGCCGGGCACGTCACCGATTTCGTCGAGGAAGACTGTTCCCTGATCGGCCTGTTCAAATTTGCCGGGCTTGCTCATGGATGCCCCGGTGAAGGCGCCTTTCTCATACCCGAATAACTCGCTCTCCATTAAATTTTCAGGGATGGCGGTGCAATTGATCTTCACGAACGGCTGTTTTTTTCGTGGCGAGTGATGATGAATGGCGCGCGCGATCATGTCTTTGCCGACTCCACTTTCACCCGCGAGCAGAACCGTTGCCCGGGTAGGCGCTACGCGCTCTACCGTGTGGAATATTTCGCGCATGGCGGCGCTTCCACCGACAATACTGTCGAATTGGTAGCGCCCATCCAACTCCTCCCGCATGCGCTGGTTTTCCGCGCGTAGCGATTGGACGGCCATCACTTTGTTCACAATCGTGGTCAGATGGTTAAGCGAGAAAGGCTTCTGGAGAAAATCCGCAGCCCCGAGCTTCATGGCGTCGACAGCGGTCTCAACGGAGCCGTGCGCGGTCATGACAATCACGGCTGCCTGTATGCCGCGAGCCTGCAACTGGCCGATGAATTGAAGCCCGTCCATTCCTGGAAGACGGAGGTCGGTAACGATCACGTTGGCGAGGCCCGCCAAGGGCAGTCCCAGTTCGGCCGTGGGGGCGCCGTCCACTTCGTATCCCGCCGATTCGAGTTCGAGTTGAACTATGCGGCGAAGCTTATCTTCGTCTTCAACAACCAGTATTCTTCCAGCGGCCACAATTTCAACTGTAGTACGTCAGGAATAGTCTCCCGTGGTGGGAAGCGTCACCTCAAACCGGGTTCCCTTGCCGGCTTCGCTGAACACCTGGATACGTCCGCCATGCTCGTCGATTATTTTTGCCACAATCGGCAAACCCAATCCGATGCCTTGCGGCTTGGTCGTAAAGAACGGGTTAAAAATGCTTTCCAAATGCTGCCGCTGAATGCCCGCACCGGTGTCGCTGATAAGGATCAAGACATCATGGTCCTTCGATTGGACGCGAATCTCTACCCGCTGGCCGGACGTGCTGGCCTGAATGGCATTTTGAACCAGATTCGCCAGAGCTACTTTTAGCAAGTCAGGGTCGAATTGAAACGACCGGTCTCCGTCCATGCGAAGAACCATTTCAACGCCCAGGCTTTTAGCCAGCTCGGCCTGTTGCTTCAACACATCCTCGACTACAACGCGCAGGTTCGCCGGGGCCGGATGGATCTGTAATGGGCGAGCGAAATTTAAGAAGCTCGTGATCAGGCCGTTCATCCGGTTCACTTCGGTGTCTATGTACTCGGCCATCTCGGCCATCATCGCCGGGCGGCTTTGCACCGACTCCTTCATGAGCATCTCCGCGGAAGCCTTGATAGTGCCCAACGGATTTCGTAATTCGTGCGCCAGGCCGGCAGTTAATTGACCCAGGGCCGCGAGCCGCTCGTTCCTACGCAGGGAGACCTGGGCTTCGCGTAGGTTTTTATTGGACTCCGCCAGGCCGGCGGCAGCTTCCTTGGTGAGCAGCATTTCATCGCGCTTGGCGCGCGCTTGTTCATAGACGAGAAACGCCACAATGGCCCAAAACGAAACTCTGAGGCACATCAAGCCCAGGTAGTCTTCGAGGTGGAAGACGTTCCAGTCCACGAAAACCGGCAGCAAAAAGGAGCAATACGCCGCGCCAGCGATAGCAGTCACCAGCACCACCCCCGCCAAATCGAAGATAGTCGCCGCAGAGACGACTGGAATCAGAAAAATAGAATAGTAATAGCTGTTGATGGAATGTGTGTAGCCAACAAGGAAATAGCTGAGCACCAGCTTGAGAACGATGGAAGTGATCTGTCCGCGCCGTGAAGAGAAAAGCTTCAGGCGCGGCTCCACAATCTGAAACGCTCCGATGAGAACCAGAAAGATGGAGAGCTGGTAATTGGTATCCGGTGTAGCGGCAATGAGGCCACCGACAAAGATCACCCATGCAAAGTCTTGCGCGCGGAACCAAGAGGCAAGCCGCTTTGCCTTATTCGCCGGACCGCCGCTCGCTTCCGTCATTTCCAAGTCTCTATGACAGAATAAGGGGAAATCCGTGCAGTCATGAGCAATTTTAATCCCGATGTCCCCGCATTTCCCGATAACTCCGATGCCAAAGAAGATTCAGGCTTTGCCGAAATTTTGTCAACCTTCGAGCGGCAGCATTCCGAAGGGGCCAGCGGTGAAAACATGTCAGGCACCATCGTCTCAGTCGGTGCTGAAACGATTCTGGTCGACATAGGTCGAAAGATTGAAGGTGCGCTGCCCATCGCGAAATGGCGTGAAACTGAAGCAGGCGACCCCAGCGTGGGCAAGACCATTGCGGTCACCGCGGGCCCGCGCAATGACGAAGGCTATTACCAACTCTCGACTATCAAAGTTGAGCGTCCCAAGGACTGGACCGCGCTGCAGAGCGCCTTTGCCGAGAAGCGTAACATTGCCGGAGTGGTGGTGGAGCAAGTAAAGGGCGGTTTCCGCGTGGACGTTGGCGCGCGCGCCTTCATGCCTGCTTCACGCAGCGGCGTTCGCGAGGCGGACGACATGGCCAAGCTGGTGGGGCAAGAAATCCAATGCCGGATCACGAAGCTCGACACGGAAAAAGAAGATGTCGTTGTCGACCGCCGCGTGGTCCTGGAGGAAGAGCAGTCGCAGCGCCGCCAGCAGGCCTTTGCGGAATTGCGAGAAGGCTTGGTAGTCCGCGGCCGCGTACGCAGCATCATGGATTTCGGCGCATTTTTGGAGCTGATGCCCGGGGTGGATGGGTTGCTTCACGTTGCCGATATGTCGCATACGCGGGTAGCCAAAGCCGGCGACGTGGTGAAGGTGGGCGACGAGCTTGAAGTCAAGATTCTCAAACTTGACCCCGCGAGCAAGAAACTATCGCTCGGGCTCAAGCAGTTGCAGGAGGATCCCTGGACAGTGGCTGCCCGGACGTTTGCGGTGGGCGATCGCGTTACTGGCACTGTGTCACGCCTGGCTGATTTCGGGGCCTTCATTGAACTGCTCCCAGGAGTGGATGGGCTGGTCCACCTGTCCGAACTATCGTGGGATAAGCGTATTCGCAAGCCGGGCGATCTGCTGAAAGTGGGCGACCGGGTAGAGGTCGCGATCCTGCAAATCAATCCGACCGACCGAAGAATTGGCTTGGGCTACAAGCAGATGCTGGGCGATCCGTGGGATGCGGTTCCCCAGAAATTCCCGATCGGCTCTGTATTTGAAGGAGCAATCACAAATCTGACCGAGTTCGGCGCATTCGTGGACTTGGGCGATGGCATTGAGGGAATGATTCATATTTCCGACATCACTAATGAAAAACGGCTGGAGCATCCTAAGGAAAAACTTTCCAAGGGCCAGACCGTGAAAGCTTTGGTGCTGGAGATCGACCGCGAACGCCGCCGCATCCGCTTGGGGATGAAACAGCTGGAACCCACTACGGTAGACCACTACATTTCCGAGCACAAGGCGGGAGAGACGGTGAGCGGCCGGTTAGTGGAAGTGCAAGGCGATCGCGCGAAGGTAGAGCTGGGCGAAGGGGTGCTTGCGGTGTGCCGGTTGAAGGCACAGGCGAAGAAAGAAGCGGCTGCCGAGGCTCCTAAATCGTCGGATGTCGGTTCTTTGAGCGCCATGCTGTCGGCCAGATGGAAGCAGGGCGGTTCAGCCGGTCCGGCCAAAGACGCAATGTACGCCGGAGAGGTTCGAAGTTTCCGGATTGCCAATCTGGACGCCTCTAAGCGGCTGATTGAGATAGAGTTAGCGAGTTAAGGCGGCTTGCGGCCAGCGGCGCGCGGGTACTCGTGACCAAAACGCATCTCGCACGTCTATGGTGTAGTGGCAAGCCAAGCAGAAGTCATTGGGAAAATAGGCCAGAATATAGGCGTGTGCGTCGCGAACG
>DATHIZ010000691.1:0-2416 GCA_035316385.1 Bryobacteraceae bacterium
CGAGGCCAAGAGCCGAAGCGACGAGCGCGGCGCGGTCCGGGGCGATCCCTCGATCGGTCAAAAGCGGTGTTAAATGAGTGATCGCGCCGTTGACGCTGATGGAACCCAGAAACAAGGTCGCCATGAGGATCCAGAAGGGCAGGGAGCGAACGCTACGTGCCACGGTGAGTCCTGAAAGGAGCGCCGTGTTCCCGGTGCTTTGAACCGGTCGCTCCCGCACAAAGAGAGCCGTGAGAGGGATGCCCAGCAACAGTACAAGACCACCCAGTACAAAATAAGCGGTTCGCCATCCGTGTGCGGAAATCAGCCACTGCGCCAGGGGCGGAAAAACCATCGAACCGGTTCCCGAACCTGCCATCACGAGCGCGAGCGCCAAGCCCCGACGTTTGTCGAACCAGGTTGAGACGGCTCGGGCATAGCCCATTTGAGAGGTCCCATTCCCGACGATTCCAAGGAGCACGAAAGCGGCATACAGGTGGAACAGCTTGGGTGTGAGAAACCCGAGTGAGGCAAACCCGATTCCGAAAGCCGCCATGCAAGGCAGGATGATCCGCCTAGGTCCAAAACGATCCAGCAATTGGCCGAGTACCGGCGAACACACGGCGACGGTTAGCGCGGCGAATCCGAAGGCCGCCGAAACCGCCTCACGCGTCCAGCCGAATTCAATGGTTAATGGCTTCAGGAACGTGCCAAAGCTGAAAACCAGTAGGGACCCGAAGCCCACCATTACGCCGAAGTAGGCGGCGGCGACGACGCGCCAGCCCTCAGTGCTTTCGGCCCGGCCCTGGTCGACAATCGTAATCAAGTCTCAGATTCCTGGTATAGCCGCGTCCTGCAAGTGGCGCTCACGCCCAAGGGGGAGCGCAACCATTGTGCAAACGAGTCTGTGAAGAGGAGCCGCACACGGGCAATACTTGGAAAGAAGTAGCTTGCCGGAAGTCTCGGTGCCTCGAGGCAGGGAGGCCTTCGCGCTTCTGGCCTATCCTATAAAAGCGTTATTGACCGCGTGCGCGGGAGTTGACACAATCGCACGACGAGACGCAAGCGAGATAACCATGGCAGATAACACAGAAGTTCTCTCCAACCAAAAAACGATTCTAGAGAATCAAAAAACGATTCTGGCGAACCAGCAGGTGATCAAGGACAATCAGGGGAAGATCCAGGACAACCAACGGATGCTCGAGCAGATTCTCGAAAACCAGAAAAAAATTCTGGCTCTGCTGAGCAAATAGGTTCTGGGAATCCCATCGCCCGTGACTGGGCGCTCCGAGATGATGTCCGTATCTTGGCGACTCCTCGTGCCACTGTCGGTTTTGGGAATTCTTGTCTGCTCGTGCGGGCGGTCCGGACTGCCGGCGGTTGATTCCAATCAGTATCGAGAGCTCGTTTCCGCCTTCTATGTGGGCCTTGCCGGATTGCAAACCGGGGAGGATGTCCGGGCACGGGAACGATTGACGCAGGCAACTCAACTGGCGCCTGGAGAACCTGCTTCGTGGGCGAATCTGGCCTTGTTTTCGGTTCGGCAGCAGGAGTTCGACGCGGCGTACGGGTACGCCGAGAAGGCTCGCGCGCTTTCGCCTGACAACAGCCGCATCGAACAACTGCTCGGGTCGATCGAGGCAAAGCGCGGCAAGCTCTCCGAATCGATAGCGCACCTGAAGAAGGCAGTCCAACTGGACGGCAACAACCTGAAAGCGATCTACGCTCTCGCGGAACAGACCGAACGCCAAAGTCTGCCCTCCAGCGATGCCGACGCGCAAGAGCTACTGGAAAAAATTCTTCTCAAGCAACCGGGAAACATCGCGGTTCAAGTGGATGCTTGCCGGCTGGCCGCTAAGAGGGGAGACCGAACCGCGCTGCGGCGCATGACCGGCCAACTAGCCGCCGGGTCCAAAGAGTGGCCGGAGGAAGCGCAGCAACGACTGGCAATCTTTCAGCAGACGGCGAACGGCCCCAATCCGCGCGCGGCCGCGGTGCAGGCGTCCTTCCTTCGCAACGTGCTTGCTCGAGTCCCGGCATACCGCCGCGGTTTGGAGCGCGTCAAAACTCCGTCGATTTTCGTGGGGGATCCGTTCCTGGGTTTCGTCAAGCTTCCAACACCGGCTTCGCATCCGGCACCGCCTGATACTGCGCTTTCTTTTTCCGCTGAGGAACTGCCGGCCACCGCGAATGGGCCCGTCTCTTGGGTGGGCGCTCTGCCGCTCGATGCTTCAGGTAAGTTTTGGACGGCGACGAAGAGCGGCGATGCGCTGGTGATTCAGGACGGAGCACGGCTCGCCTTTCCAGGGCGTGGCGCCCCCGCGCAGAACAGTGTGCTGGCGGCGGACCTGAACTACGACTTCAAGTTGGACATCGTGCTGGCCGATGATGCCGGAGTACGAATTTACCAGCAGGATAATCCGACTCGCTTTGACGA
>DATHIZ010000692.1:0-12140 GCA_035316385.1 Bryobacteraceae bacterium
CAGGACACCGAGAAGGGCATTGCGATCTACGACGTGGAACGCGGCTTGGTGGATCAGATCTGGCCCCGTCCGTGGCAGACAGATACGTGCATCGGCGACTGGCATTACAAGCGCGGCGTGAAGTATAAGTCTCCGAAGACCGTGATTGACCTGCTGGTAGATATCGTCAGCCGGAACGGCAATCTGATGCTGAATTTTCCGCTGCCGGCGCGCGGTGAGCTGGATATTGAGGAGCGCAAGGTGCTGGCGGGCATAACCGAGTGGATGGGCGTGAACGCAGAGGCGATTCACGGCAGCCGGCCATGGAAGGTCTTCGGAGAAAGCCCGGCGGCGGAGACTCCCGCGCAAGCTGCGTCTTTCAATGAAACTAAGCGGAAGGATCTGGGCACCAGCGACATACGCTTCACCACCAAGGGTGAAACGCTCTATGCGTTTGTCATGGGCTGGCCGGAATACCAGGCGGCCATTCGTCCCCTGGCGCTGCATACCGCGCTACGCGTACGTAAAATTCAAAACGTGGAACTGCTGGGCTTTGATGGCAAGCTGGAGTGGTCGCAGGATGATTCCGGGCTGAAAGTGCTCACGCCGCCGAAAAAGCCGTGCGACCACGCAGTGGTCTTCAAAGTGACCGGCGCTTAACTGATTCCACAGAAATTCTGGAAGTTGGTCCGGAACAAACGCTGGATGTCTTGCTTGATCTGGTCGCGGGAAACGGCGCGTCCATCTTCGACGAGCAACGAGTAGCTGTTCGCCAGAATGGGCGCCATGGTGCGGCGCGTGTTCCGCCACTTGTAGATTACTTGTTCCAGCACTCTGGCGTCGGAATGCTGCGGGATGAACGTTGTGCCGAGCATTTCGATGCGCTCTCTGGTGATCTCTTCCACTATGGACGGATTGTTCAGGAACCACCAACATCCGAACGGCATCAGGTTGCTGAATTTACGGGCGTATACGCAGAGCTCATGCTGGTTTTCGCGGCTCAGCAAACTCACCAGGAAGCGATTTGCAGGGAACGCGAGGCACAGATTTTCGAGCGCGCGCAGATCGGCTCTGCCTCCTCCATCGCCAGCCAGGCGAATGGCGGGATTGACTTGGCGGCGCACCCCTATCATCAGCGACAGAGGGATATTGAATTCGCGGCAGACCGGCAGGACGGCTTCGCGCAGCAACAGCGTGCGGATGCTTTCGTCGGGATACGCAAAGGTGTCGACCAGCGACACCGCCATGTAAACAGGCTTCATCCGCTCGCACCAGCTGGTTAGAAATCTCCGGACTTCGCTCACACCTTGGGCCGAAAGCTGTTGGTCTACTTTGTAACCGGCCGCCTGAAGGACCGCAAAATGCTCATTCCACTTTTCCAGAATCCGGTCCAGCCGCACAACGGCATGGAACAGTTTATGCGCCTCCGCACCGCTCTGCCATAACGGCGCCTCGGCCGGATCGAGCGGATCGTTGGTCATCACCGCTTCGCTGATGCCCGCGAGTTTGAATACATTCTCAATGTGCGACTCCAGATTTTGCGCGGCGAAGAATTTTCTAGCCTCGGTCAAATCCGCGCTGCTGGTGGGCAATCCAAATGCATGCAAAACGGCAATGACGCCCCTGGTCGCTTCCGAGACCGGCGTGTTGTCCACAAAGAGCGTTTGCCAAACCAGGTCCGCCTGCTTGGTCTTTGAGAGAGACCAGTACTGGTCCGGCGTGACGCTGGACGAGCGGAACAATTCCGCCTCCAGGTAGTGGTAAGTCACTAGTTCATCGATCCCCCACAACCCCAGCGCACCCAAAGACGGTTTAAACAGATGCGTGTGAATGTCGATAAAGGGTGCGGCTTGCAGCTCTTCCTCTATCGTTTGCAGGAGCATCCCTTTCGGGAGCGGGGTCTGGGCGCCTTGACCGTTTGCAAGGGTCACATCGGGAGCGGTCGTTTTCATGTCGTCTCTTTATCTTTCCACCGGCACTATGGAAAGTATATTTCCATCCTGTACGATGCTCTTTGGAGCTTCATGGCCGATCAGCTTCTACTCGGTAAAAATACTATAGGAGTGGGCGACCGTTTCGCCCACCAGGCAGAGGCGCAACTCCGCGCCTGCGTGCTTGCAGCCGAACAAGGCATTGAGGTGCTTCCGGTCTGGAATAAGTCGAACCGCGAACACAACATTATCGGCTCCGAACCCGCCAGTATTCGCGCCGCGGCCGATGCCGCTGTTCTCAAACTGGGCTGGACCAAGCCGTACTACATCGACGCTGATCATATCAATTTCGATACGGTGGAGCGCTTCCTAGCCGCTAGCGATTTCTACACCATTGATGTAGCGGATTGGATTGGTAAACCGGCTTCGGAAGCAGACGCGCAGGCCTTCATCGCGCGACACCATGAACTGGCCGGCCGGTTGAATATCCCTGGGGCCAGCCGCCCAGCAGAAATCAACAGCCGCTTTTTGCAGCAAACCACCACGAAATATTTGGCGGCCGTGAAGGAGGCGGGCCGCATCTACCGCAAGATTGAAGAACGGAAGGGCAAGGGCAGCTTCATTCCGGAAGTTTCCATGGATGAGACGGACAGCCCGCAAACTCCCGCCGAACTGCTCATCATCTTGGCAGCGATCGCGGATGAGGGTATTCCCGTGCAGACCATCGCGCCGAAGTTTACCGGCCGCTTTAACAAAGGCGTGGATTACCAGGGCGATGTTCAGAAATTCAGCGAAGAATTCGCTGATGATATCGCGACCATTGCGTTCGCCGTGAAGAATTATGATCTGCCCGGAAATTTAAAGCTGAGCGTTCATTCGGGTAGCGACAAGTTCTCCATTTACCGGCCCATGCGCCAGGCGCTGCGCAACTTCGATGCGGGGGTGCATCTGAAGACCGCCGGCACCACCTGGCTCGAGGAACTGATTGGCCTTGCCGAAGCGGGCGGCGATGGGCTTGCGTTATCGAAGGAGGTTTACGCGCATGCGTTCGAACAGCGCGAAGCTCTTTGCGGCCCTTATGCCAGCGTCATCAGCATCGATCCGGCAAAGCTGCCGGCGCCGGACGCGGTGAGCCGCTGGACTCCGCAACAGTTCGTCTCGGCGCTGCGCCATGAGCAGCGCAATCCGGAGTTCAACAGCGACGTGCGCCAGCTCTTGCATGTCGGGTTCAAGGTGGCGGCGAAGCTCGGTACGCGCTATCTAAGACTGCTGGAAACCTTCGAGCCGGTTATCGCCAAAAATGTCACTGGTAACCTTTTCGAACGCCATATTCGTCCGTTGTTCCTAGGCTAGATGCAGATTTCACTTTTTATCACCTGCTACAACGACACGCTCTTTCCGGAGACGGGCAAGGCCGTCGTCGCCTTACTGGAACGGCTGGGCCACACGGTCGACTTCCGTGAGGCGCAGACGTGTTGCGGGCAGATGCACTACAACACCGGCTATCAGAAAGAAGCGCTTCCCTTGATGCGCAGTTTCCTGGACGTTTTTTGGGATGCGGAAGTGATTTGTATTCCTTCGTCTTCCTGCGTCGCGATGATCCGCGATCATTACCCCAAAATGGCCGCCGCCTCCGGCGAACCGGCCCTGGTGGAAGCCGTCAAGAACCTGTTGCCGCGCGTTTACGAGTTTGCGGAATTGCTCGTGGATAAGCTGGGCGTCACCGACGTCGGCGCTTTCTTTCCGCACACGGTCACCCTGCACCCGTCCTGTCACTCGCTGCGCTCTCTACAAGTGGGCGACAAGCCGGCGCGTTTGCTGAACGGGGTGCGGGGCTTAACCTTAATCGAGTTACCGGAAGCCGGTCAGTGCTGTGGTTTCGGAGGTACTTTCGCGGTGAAGAACCCCGAGGTCTCCAGCGCCATGCTTTCCGACAAAATCAATTGCATCCTCAATACCCATGCTGAAATCTGCACCGCGCTGGATAATTCCTGCCTGATGCACATCAATGGGGCGCTGAGCCGCCAGCGAACGGGCGTGCGCTGCGTGCATCTGGCGGAAATTCTGGCTTCGTCCGAACCGATTCCGCATTCTCGAATAACTGGAGAGGGCGCTTGAGCGTTTACGTCGGAGAGGCCGCGGACGCGCCGGATTTTCCGGCTGCCGCCAAGAAGCTCGTCGCCAATACGCAGACACGCCACAACGTCCGGAACGCGACCGATATCATTCGGAGGAAGCGCGACCGGGTAGTGGCCGAACTGCCTGATTGGGAAGAGTTGCGTCAGGCCGGTCACGACATCAAGCAGCATGTTCTTCGCCATCTGGATTTTTATCTGCAGCAGTTCGAAGCGGCTTGCACCAAGGCCGGCGGCAGAATCCACTGGGCGCGCGATGCGGATGAGGCGAACCGCATCATCGTAGATCTGGTGAAGGCGCAGAACGCCACCGAAGTCATCAAGGTCAAGACCATGACCACGGATGAAATTCGCTTAAATGCGGCTCTCGAAGCTGCTGGAATTACACCGTACGAAACCGATCTGGCCGACCTTATTGTGCAGCTCGGGGAAGACCGGCCTTCTCATATCGTGGTGCCGGCGCTGCACCGGAACAAGCTGGAAATCCGCTCCATTTTCATGGAAAAGATGGGGCTGAAGGATCTGGGCGAGCGGCCCGAAGACCTTACAAATGCCGCTCGCCAGTATCTGCGCGAGAAGTTCCTGCGCGTGCCGGTCGCCATCAGCGGCGCGAACTTCGCCATCGCGGAGACTGGTTCCATTTGCGTGGTGGAATCGGAGGGCAACGGCCGCATGTGCCTTTCACTGCCGCGCGTCTTAATTAGTTTGGTGGGGATTGAAAAGATCATTCCTACACTGCAAGACCTGGAAGTGTTTCTGCAGCTGCTGCCGCGTTCCGCTACCGGCGAGCGCATGAATCCTTACAACTCCATTTGGACCGGTGTTTCGCCCGGCGATGGTCCGGAAGAGTTTCACGTAGTGCTGCTCGATAACGGCCGGATCAACGTGCTGGCCGATCCGGAAGCGCGCGAGACGTTGGATTGCATTCGCTGTGGAGCTTGCCTGAATGCCTGCCCGGTGTACCGTCAGACCGGCGGCCACGCCTATGGTTCTGTCTATGCCGGTCCGATTGGCGCGATCCTGACGCCGCAACTCCAATTCATGGAGCATTCGCAAACGCTGCCTTACGCTTCTTCGCTATGCGGCGCTTGTTATGAAGTGTGTCCGGTAAAGATAAACATTCCCGAGATACTGGTGCACTTGCGCGGCAAAATAGTCGAACGCGGAGATGCTCCGCTACTGGAGCGAGCGGCCATGAAAGCCGCCTCGTATGCCCTGGAAAACTCCGACCGGCTCGCTACAGCTCAGAAGCTCGCGCGCTGGGCGCAGATTCCGTTTAACCGCGGCGGCACGATACACAGCCTTCCCGGATTTTTGGCCGGGTGGACTTCCGTGCGCGATCTACCGGCCGTGCCGAAAGAATCCTTTCGCGAGTGGTGGTCGAAAAACAAGAAGTTGAAATACGAGATCTTGAAGCGCGAGCTGCCCAAATTGGAGGCTCCCAAGCCGGAAGAGCCGGAATGAACAACGCCAAAAACGACATCCTCAATCGAATTCGCGCTACCGGCGGTTCCACGCCCTTGCGTGAAATTGAATATGAGGCCATCGCCCGGAATTACCGGCGCACCAGCAGTTTAGACGCAAGCGAGTGTCTGGAATTATTCGTGGAGCTTCTGCAGGATTACGGCGCGACGGTTTACCGCTGCGGTGAACGAAATATCCCGGACGCGGTTGCGCAGGCGCTCATGGCTCGCGGAAAAACGAGCGCGCTTATTGCCAGGGATTTGCCTCGCGCCTGGCTCCCGGACGGCTTCCAATTCCTTCGCGAAACCCAAAACTACGCTGAGTTCGATGCGAGCGAAGGAGTGCTAACCGATTGCGCTTTGGCTATCGCTTCTACCGGCACCATTGTGCTCCGGCACGGCGCAGGGGAAGCGCGGCGCGCGCTGAGCCTCATCCCCGATTACCACTTGTGCGTAGTGTTCGCGGCCCAGGTGTTTGGCACCGTACCCGAGGGTCTGAACCAAATGCGGACCTTCGGTAACGTGCCGATGACCACTATCTCCGGTCCATCGGCGACTGCCGATATTGAGATGACTCGCATCAAGGGAGTGCACGGTCCCCGCACATTCGATATCATCCTGGTTGGCTAATTGACTGGCCGGTTTGCCATGCCCATCAACGTCACTGAACGAGTTTTCGAAGCTCTCGAAAAATTTCAAATTGAACTGCCCTCCTGGGGCTTTGCCAATACCGGGACGCGGTTCGGCAAATTCATGCAAGCCGCAGCCGCTGGAACCATCGAGGAAAAGTTTAGCGATGCCGGCCAGGTGCACGCGCTCACCGGCGTCTGCCCCACCTTGGCTCTGCATGTGCTGTGGGATTTTCCGGACGGCCTGCGCAGCGTGACGCAAGTGAATGCGCTCGCCGGCCGGTATGGCATTCGCCCTGGATCGATCAATCCCAATCTGTTTCAGGATCAGATGTATAAGTATGGATCGTTTGCGAATCCGGATCACTCGATTCGCAGCCAGGCCGTGCAGCACTCGAACGAAAGTATCGCCATCGCGCGCGAACTGCGAAGCCGCGACATCTCATATTGGTTCACCGACGGTTCGAATTACCCCGGCACGGCCAATATCCGCCGGCGGAAGGCGCTGTTTGAAGAAAGCCTGAAGGCCGCCCATGCCGCTCTTGGACCGGACCAGCGCATGCTGGTGGAGTATAAACCGTTCGAGCCGGCTTTCTATCACACCGACATTGCCGATTGGGGCATGGCGCTGCTGCTGGCGCGGGCCGCCGGACCGCAAGCCAAGGTGCTGGTGGATACCGGCCACCACTATCTTTCGCAGAACATCGAACAGATCGTCGCCTGGCTGCTTTCTGAAAACATGCTGGGCGGGTTTCATTTCAATGACCGGCGTTATGCCGATGACGATCTGACCATGGGCTCCATTGATCCCTACCAGGTTTTCCGGATTTTCCACGAGATTCTGTTCTTCGAGTGGGAAGAAGGCAAGCGCGCCGACATTGCGTACATGATCGATCAAAGCCATAACTTGAAAGGCAAGATTGAAGCGATGATCCAAACCGTAACCATGGCGCAAGAGCTGTTTGCCAAAGCGGCACTGGTGGATTACGAGCAGTTGGCTGCAGCCCAAAAGACTTGTGACCTGATCCCCGCTGAATCGTGCCTGCAGGATGCTTTCGCGACCGATGTGCGCCCGGCCATACGCGAATGGCGCGCTTCCAAAGGACTGCCCCGGGATCCTATGCTGGCCTTCCGGCAAAGCGGCTATCTGGAGCGCATCTCCTTGGAACGTGCGGCGCGGAATACCTCCAGCGCCGGCTCCTACGCCTGACAGAAATTACCTATGCCTCAGACCATTGAACTAGTGAATCTTCAAAATTTGTGGGACGAGAAGCACGCAGCTTCGCTCGCGGGAAATGAACTGGCGCTGCTGCGCTACCGTTCCAACCTGCTCGGAGCCGACCTGCGCATCACAAACTTTGGCGGCGGCAATACCAGTTCGAAAATTGACCTGCCGGATCCGTTCACCGCAAGACCAACGCGCGTGCTCGCCGTAAAAGGTAGCGGCGGTGATCTCGGCTCGATCAAGGAATCGGGCTTCGCGCTCCTTTATCTGGATCGCCTGGACAGCTTGAAAACGCAATATCGCGGTGAAGCGTCGGAAGACGAAATGGTGCGCTATTACCCGCTCTCGGCGTTTGGCGAGAATCGCGTGGCGGCGTCGATCGATACTCCTCTGCATGCGTTCCTGCCATTCGCGCACGTCGATCATCTGCATCCCGATTGGGCCATCGCTATTGCCGCAAGCGCGAATGGAAAGCAAAAACTTGAAGAGTTTAACCGGCAGTTTGGCCGCAAAATAGCCTGGTTGCCCTGGCAGCGGCCTGGTTTCGAACTGGCGCTGCTGCTGGAGAACGCCGTCAAGGAGAATCCCGGTTGCGACGGAGTACTGCTGGGTAGCCACGGTTTGTTCACCTGGGGTGATACGCAATACGAATGCTATCTGAGCAGCATCCGCACCATCGACCAAATGGGCCAATTCATTATGGAGCGGCAACGCAAACAGGGTCCGCTTTTCGGCGGCGCCAGGCATGCTCCTCCTCTGCCGGACCGCGCCGCAGTGGCTACCGCGATCCTGCCCGCACTGCGCGGCATTGTCTCTTCGAACAAACGCGTGATTGCGCACTATGCGGATCACGAAGATGCGCTGGAATTCGCCGGCTCGGCCTGGGCGCAGGCCTTGGGAAACCTGGGAACCAGTTGCCCCGATCATTTTCTGCGGACGCGCATCTGTCCCATGTTCGTGGATTGGAAGCCGGGCGAAGAAAGCGTGGAGGCGCTGAAGGCGTCCATTCAGAAGCACGCCGTCGCCTATCGCGCGGAATACGCCAAGTATTACGCCGCGCATGCCACTTCCGAATCGCCGCGCTTGCGGGATTCGAATCCTTCGGTGGTGATCATTCCCGGTCTCGGCCTGTTCGGGTTCGGCAAGAATAAGAAAGAAGCCCGCATCACCACTGAGTTCTTCATCAATGCCATTCACGTGATGTCCGGCGCCAATGCCCTGGAGAGCGGCGAGGCGGCGCATCCTTATCCGCAGGCGCGCCGCGCGGAACAGTCGCGGCAATTCGATAGCTTTCATAACTATGTCGCGCTGCCCCGTTCCGAAGCGTTTCGCATAGAGTATTGGGCGCTTGAAGAAGCCAAGCTGCAGCGCATGCCCGCCGAAGCCGAATTCAGCCGGAAGATTGCCGTCGTCGTGGGTGGCGGCAGTGGTATCGGCCGCGAAGTTGTGCTGCTGCTGGCGCGCAAGGGTGCGCATGTAGTGGTGGCCGATCAGAATCCGCTGGCTGTCCAAGAAGTCGCCACCGAAGCAGCGGCGCTGTCTTCGCCGGATGCCGTCGCATACACCACCATTGATATCGGCTCATCTGAAAGCATTGCCGCCGCTGCCCGGTTTGCCGTGCTGCAATTTGGCGGGATAGACGCCCTCATCAATACCGCCGCTATTTTTCCGGTTGCGGCGGCCGGCGGGCAGCTCAGCGAAGCGCAGTGGAATAAGACGTTTCTCGTCAATGTGACCGGGAATTATTTATTGGCGCGCGAGACCGGCTGGGTGTTCCAAGACCAAAAGCTGCCGGCCTCGCTGGTGCTGACCAGCTCGGCGAATGCCGTGGTGTCCAAGCATGGCAGCGAAGCATATGACGTCAGTAAGACCGCGCTGAATCACCTCATACATGAAATGGCCGTCGGGCTGGCGCCGCTGGTCCGCGTAAACGGGATAGCTCCGGCCACGGTAGTCGCGGGTTCCACCATGTTCCCGCGCGACCGCGTGATCAACTCGCTCGAAAAATACAAAATCGCGTTTGCGGAGAACGAATCCACCGAAGAGCTCCGGGACAAACTAGCGGAATTCTATGCGCAGCGGACGCTGACGCGGCGTCCGATCCTGCCGCAGGATTGCGCCCGGGCGATTGTGTGGCTGGCCGGCGAGGAGAGCGCCAAAACGACCGGGCACATCATTCCGGTTGACGGCGGCCTGCAGGAAGCCTTTTTGCGTTAGATGAAACGCGTCTGCTTCGTTTTGCAAGTGCGTCCGGAACGACTGGATGAATATAAACAGCGGCATCGCACGGTCTGGCCTGAAATGCGGCAGGCCCTGCGCGAAACCGGATGGGGCAACTACTCGCTGTTCCTGCGTCCGGATGGCTTGCTGGTCGGCTACGTCGAAACAGAAGATTTCGAGCGTGCTCGCGACGAGATGGCCAAGCGGGAAGTGAATGCCCGCTGGCAGCGCGAGATGGCGGAATTCTTTATGAACCCGCCCGGTGTCGCGCCGGATCGGGCTATGTCACCGCTTGAGGAAGTCTTTCACCTGGATTAAACCGCCTGTTGATCGAACGTCGGCAGCAAGCGGTGAATGATCAGTAAGCTCACCAGGTAAAGCAAGCCTGCTACTACGAACAGCGGCCCATACGATTCTTTCGAAAAATCGAGCCAGATTCCGATGGCGGGCTGCACCAGCGCACCGCCGATTGCTCCCCCGAGGCCGCCCAGTCCGACAACCGATCCAATTGCCGCGCGCGGAAAGCAATCCGACGTGATGGTGTAGAGATTGGCTGACCAACCCTGGTGCGCGCTCGCGGCCACGCTGATTAAGGCCACCGTAACCCAAAGGTTACCAGCCGCGACAGGTACAAACATAACGCCTGTCACGCTTAACGCGCAGACCAGCATGGCGGTTTTGCGGGCGCGCCCCACGGCCCAACCGCGCTTCAGCAAGTGGGAAGACAACCACCCTCCGCCGATAGATCCGAAGTCGGCGGACAGGTAGATGGCCACCAGCGGCGGGCCCAAATGCGATAAATCCACGTGATATTTTTGCTGCAGAAATCCGGGAACCCAGAAGAGATAAAACCACCAGACCGGGTCGGTGATAAATTTGCCGCTCAGGAAGGCCCAGGTGGCGCGTTTGGTCAACATGCGGCTATAGGGAAATTTCCCTGTAGTCGCCGCCACTTCGGAATCGGCGCGGATCAGCGCCAGTTCCGTCTTCGATAGCCGCGGGTGTTTCTCCGGTTCGCGATAGAAATAAAGCCAGATAAAAATCCAGGAGAAACTCAGGCAGCCCGTGAACAGGAACGCGGCATGCCAGCCGAAACGCGCCACCACGAAGGGGATTGCCAGGGGGGCCAGCAGTGCGCCGAGGTTGGAACCGCTATTGAAGATGCCCGTGGCGAGCGCCCGCTCCCTGCGCGGGAACCAATCGGCTACTGCCTTGATTGCCGCCGGGAAATTTGCCGCTTCGCCCAGGCCCAAGCCAAGACGCGCGATGCTGAACTGCAGCAGATTGCCCGCAAACGCATGCGACAGTGAGGAAAGGCTCCAGACCAGGACGGCCAGCGGGTAGCCTATCCGCAATCCCAGCCAGTCGATCATGCGCCCCGCAACCGGCATCATGATTGCGTACCCTACCTGAAACGCCGTGGTGACCATGGCGTAGTCGGTTTCGCTCCAGCCCAGGTCATGCGCAATGGTGGGCTTCAAGATTCCCATCACGATGCGATCCATGTAATTTACGGTTGTGGCATAGAAGAGCAGACCGCAAATATACCAGCGGAAGTTCGCCACAGTCTTGGTTGTGGACACTTCCCTGGCAGCCACAACGGGATCGCCTTGGATCATGCGGCTATTCTATCCAGCAGAGATCCATTTAATGTTGTTACTCTCCGATGCGCTAGTCTTCGACGGGTCCGGAAGCGACCCGGCCCAGGGTTCTGTTTCGATGGAAGGCGCGAAAATTGCCGCCACCGGTGCGGAAGTTTCTTCCGCGGGCTGCGACTTAATTGATTGCCGTGGCTTAGCCGTCGCCCCCGGTTTTATTGACTTGCACAGCCATTCCGATCTGCAGGTTCTGCAACACCGCACCGAAAAGCTCAAGCAAGGCGTCACGCTGGAGGTAGTCGGCAATTGTGGCTTCTCGCCCTTCCCCTATTCCGGTGACGCCGCAGCCTTGCGTGAATTCGGCGGCGGCATACTGGGCGGCACAAACGAGTGGGGCTGGCCGGATGCTGCCTCTTACCTGCGGGCGATGGCCGCCAGTGGAGCCAAAGACCGCGCCCTTTCGCTCGCCGGGCACGGCAGTTTGCGCATTGCCGTGCGTGGGCCGGGGCAGGGCACTCCTACTTCTCCCGAACTGGACCGCATGGCCGATCTATTGGACGATTCGCTGAGTGCCGGCTGTGCCGGTTTTTCTACGGGGTTGATGTACGCACCCGGCTCCAGCGCAACTCCGGAAGAGCTGCGCCGTTTGTGCAGCGTGGTGGCGCGCCGGGGCAAGCTCTACGCCACTCACATGCGCAGTTACTCCGCCACTTTGGTGGAGGCAGTGCTCGAACAGATCGATCTGGCGGAACGTACCGGCTGCCGTCTGCAGATCTCGCATTTGCAAACGGCTGGCCGCGCCAACTGGCATCTGCAGCAGCGCGCGCTCGACGAAATTGAAGCGGCTCGCCAGCGCGGCATAGATATTGAGTTCGATATCTATCCTTACCAATGCGGCAGCACCGTCCTCACGCAACTTCTTCCGCAGTGGACGCTCGATGGCGGCACCGCCGCACTGCT
>DATHIZ010000693.1:0-4690 GCA_035316385.1 Bryobacteraceae bacterium
CGCTGGCCTCCATTCTTTCATCTATGAATGGAGAGACAGGCGACTGACGCCAAACCCTTGTCTAACAGGCCTCCGGAAGCGCTCGGCCGTGCTGCACCACGTCAGATTTGCGAAAGTCCCGCTAGAGCATTGATATACACAGTCAAAGATTGAGATTGTCCCTGTTTTGAGCTAGCTGAACGCGAACTCAAACCATTGCCGCTGCCGGACTGAAGTTGCGTGTTTCAGGAATGCTAAGAACTGAGCCGGATCAGCAGGCGCGCGAGCGGAAATCGGTCTCAATAAACGGAGCGCCGGGGACGTGCATGTAGTGCTGGAATACGGTGCAGTTCCGGCCGGAATTCTTCGCCTTGTAGAGAGCTTCATCGGCGGTGCGAATCAGCATTTCCGCGTTTACCGGGCCAGAACCTGTAAACGTGCTGCAGCCGAAGCTGGCTGACAATTGAAGCTGCCCGTCCGGCATCTCCACCGGCTCACCGTAGATGGCGGTGCGCATGCGCTCCGCCTGATTATTGGTGCTATCTTCGTCGCATCCAGGCAATACTACCAGGAATTCCTCACCGCCATACCGGCCCACTGCATCGTAGCCGCGTATGGAGTTCTGCATCCGCCGCGCGGCCTCGCGAAGCGCCATGTCCCCGGCAAAATGGCCCCGTGAATCGTTGATTGTCTTAAAATGATCCAGGTCGAGGAGGACGATGCCGCACGGGGAGTGCTCTCGCGCCGAACGCGTCAACTCCCGCTCCAGAGTAGCCAGGATCGACGAACGGTTCCAAAGATGCGTCAAATAGTCTCGGGTGGCTTGTTCCCGCAGAGCTTCCCGCGTGGTCAGCAATTCCGCCTGGAGATCGACGATTCTTGTTCCTGCGCGAAGCCGGACCTTCAACTCATGTTGATCGAAAGGCTTTGTCAGGTAATCGTCGGCACCAGAATCCATGCCCGCGACAACATCTTCCTTCAAGCTTCGGCTGGTCAATAGGAGAATGTAGGTATAGGGCTCAATCGCCTTCTGGCGGACCATCCGGCATACCTCAGGACCCGTCTGCCCAGGCATCATCCAATCGAGAATTGCAATGCTTGGCGCATCGTTGCCCTGCAGAATCTTCCACGCCTCAGTTCCGTCGCATGCCACAACAACTTCGTAACCCCAATTTCTAAGGGTCGCCTCTAAGAGATGGCGCGAAACGAGACTATCGTCTGCAATCAGTATCCGCATTCCGTCAGGTGACTTTGGCGCCCCGCCCTTTCCAGTGTTTTTCATTGTAGCGCTGCGCCCATCATTATGCATATCGGTGAGAATCCAGTAACAATAGCCCCTAACGGAAATACCTTGGCACTATTGCTGTACATCGACCGAATCGCTGGTTTTCAATACTGGCTGCGGCAAGAAAAGTGCTTAGCCGGATCTAGGTAGTCCCCTCAGCTTATATAACGTTGAAAGTGGGAGGATCGGATTCGCGAATGCGAAGGAAAGCAATCTACGGCTAGAACCGCTGAAGGGATTTGAGCATCGACGCCGTGGATCCTCCGCCAGGAAGCGCCACGGAATCCACCGGGTGCCAGTTCCGGTCGAGAGCGCCAATGTAAAGGGCTTTGTCGCGTTCGGCGCCCATCAGAATGACGGACACTCCTTGTTGCGGATAGGTCAGAATCCGGTACTGCATTTCGCCGGTTTCCGACTTCCAGTGGTCACTGGCAGGCGATCCCATCTTTCGTACGACGGCGAAGTAGTCGTCGGTGCCATTGAGCCCCAGGCTGGTTTGCACCACGGGAGCATAGGTGATTCGGGAACCGTCCCGCCCGGACCGGAAGAAGAGGACCAGCAGAAAACAGCCCAGAATACTTACAAGGAGTACGATTCCGATCAATTTCCCGATCCGCGACTCCGGCCCGCTCTCCAAACGGATACCGACAACGGGTGCGGGCGACGCTTGAGCATCGTGCGCCAGCGAACGGAATCCTTCGTTCACCGCCCGCGGAATCTCGATGACGCGGCGTTCCAACGGCCACACCTGCCCTGACTTGTACTCCAGCTCCTTTAGGAGACCCATGATCATCACCGGTTCTTCGATTCGCGATATCTCACCCAGAAAGCGCCGCGGCACCCAGATGTCATTGTTCGTCTTGGTATTGCAGACCAGGATCTCAGACCAGGTGGCACGACGGAAAATCCACTCGTTATGCTCCGTATTGAGGATGGGGGGATAGAACGAGAAAGGACGCTGCCCGAGATGTTCAATAGGCGGCGGGATCGGCTGGACAGACATACTTCAGTTCAATCTTAACCGATCTTCAGAAGAGTTCGGCACCAAAACAAAACGGATGATTGAACTCAGGATTCAATCATCCGTCTCAATTGCAAAGTATGGAAGAACTTTTGGACTAGGCAGCCTTGCGACGGCGAAGCAGGTAAGCGAGTCCGGTTAGCCCGCCACCGATCAGCGCGAGCGATGCCGGCTCGGGGATCTCACCGGTGTCCGCCACGATGAAGTCGACGTGGGCAGTTCCCGAACCCACTGTGCTCTGGCCGACGGCGACGTTGCCGCCAGTGGTACTCGAGAAGGTGATGGTCGAAGAGTTCACCGTGAAACTGACCGGACCAGAGATGAATGCCGCTATGAGCGGATTCGGCGTATTGAAGGTTGCACTATTGGAATTCTCGCCGGTAGCAAGTGAGCCGTAGTTGGTGACGGCACTGATTGCCGGAACAATATAGGGAGCTCCGGTCAACGATGTAACCGGAATAGCCGTAACAACTCCAACCGCACCAAAAAACAATGACATCGTCGAAGTGGTGTTCGCGCCGAGCAATTGTCCGCTCTGGGCACTGTCGTTGCTCGCGTTGTATTGCGTATCAATGTGCCCGGTCATCGTCAAAATGACGCCGATGAGGGTACCTGAGAGGCCATCATATCCGGCCAGACTCACCGGAAGACCACTAAAGTCAGTTGCGGTCGGGCCATACGACTGCGTATCGCCAGAAATAATCGCGGCATTCGCGGTACCAACCGCGAGAATTGCCGCTAAAGCAAAATTGATTTTTTTCATCAAGCTTTCCTCCGAAAGATTACGAGAGCGAATTCACCAAGTGGAATCGTTGGTGATTCTACTACCATTAACCTGCTTAGGATACCACCCGGCTTAGAGTGAATTCAAATAATAATCACCTTAGGAAAAGTCTGAGGTTTTCGCCTGAACTCTGTCCTTAGAAGTTTTATTTCGTTAAAGTTACAAAGGTCCGGCGAGTAGTCCGGATGAGAGAAATAGGGCCAGTAAGACGTACCCGGAAATTGCGTCTATACTAATCAACAGGCGAGGACCATCCGTTATGAGGTTCATCCTATTCTTTGTCGCCTCCGGTTTTCTTCTGGCACAGCCCCCAGCAAAGGCGGTCCTGGAAAACACCGGAAAACCGATGCGCGTCACCGCTCAGTGCAAGGGCGAGGACGTCCTGGTGCTGGGCCTTACCTGTTCGCAAGACGATCCATGCCCCTTGTTTCTGGAATTGTCCGACGTCGAACTGGTCAACAGCCGGTTAATCCTATCGGGTAATCTTCACACCGCCAACGCGACGCTGGAATCCATTTTGCTGAGTAGCGAGGATCTCGGCAAGACGTGGACCGAGCCCTTCGAGCGGATGCCTGGAATTGGCATCGACAATATTCAATTCATCGATTTCGAGACCGGTTGGATCAGCGGACAGCTCCAGCAGGCCCTGCCGCGCGATCCTTTCCTCCTGCTCACCACCGACGGCGGTAAGACCTGGAGCAAACGGACCGTATCCGGCGAATCGAGGGTGGGTGCGATCGAACAGTTCCACTTCGAGTCGCGAACCAACGGTATTCTGCTGCTGGACAAGATCCAGTCCGGGGAAAACGGCATGCGGCACGAGCTGTACGAAACGATGACGGGTGGCGAAAGCTGGTCGCTCCGGCAGGTTTCGAGCAAGCCGATCCCCTGGAAGTACCCAAAAGGCGCGGCAGGGGAATGGCGGCTTAGAGCGGACGGGCCTTCCAAATCCTATAAGGCAGAACGGCGGCAGGGAGAACGATGGCAGGCGGCGGCCAGCTTCCTGGTCTCGGCCGGTGACTGCAAACCCGAGGAGAAGCCCGACGAACCGCCGCCTGCCGAGGAGGAGCAGGCGCCGAAGGATCCCGGGACTGTGCGTGTACCTCCGACTTTGAAGAAGAAGCCCTGATGGCGAACGACCCAATCGAGTTGGAGTTGTTCCGTCATCTGCTCGCTTCGATTGCCGAGGAAATGGGCGCAGTCCTCCGCAAGACCGCCTTCTCGGCGAACATTAAGGAGCGCCGTGACTACTCCTGCGCCGTCTATGACTCACGCGGAAACACCGTCGCCATGGGCGATCACATGCCGGTGCACCTGGGCGCGATGCCGCTGTCTGTCGATCACGCGCGCAAGGCGTTTGACCTCCAGCCCGGCGACGTCGCCATTCTGAACGACCCGTTCCAGGGTGGAACCCATCTGCCTGACATCACCGCGGTTTCGGCGGTCTTTCTCGCCGGATCACGGAAGCCTGCGTTCTTCCTGGCAAACCGGGCCCATCACGCCGACGTGGGCGGCATGAGTCCCGGCTCCATGCCGATGGCGCGGGAGATTTTCCAGGAAGGGCTGCGAATTCCACCGATTCTGCTGGTCAGGCGCGGGAAGATCGACCGGGACCTGTTGC
>DATHIZ010000694.1:0-7186 GCA_035316385.1 Bryobacteraceae bacterium
ACGTCAAAGCCCGTCCTCACGTTGGAGCGGACCGAAAGGGATCCGGTCGCGTCGGTGAATAACAGGTCTGAAGAGTTTGGGACAACCCGAAGCGTTCCCCGCAGCCGTATCCGGTGCAGCGGAACGGAGGGCAACGCGTTCACGGCACGAACTGTCAGCACAGGGAGGGCGCGGGGATCAGGCGCGGGCTTGATGACTTGTAACGAGGACAGCGAGGGTACAAGCAGTGAAAAAGCGGTGACTTTGCCATCCAAGTCGACGGCCGTGGAGGCGACGCCCGTGGCGCTGGTTTCGGTGTCCTCAAACTGGTTGGCCGAGGGGATCTGATCTCCCCTCACGCGGACGGTGATTTGCGTGCCGCCTGCGTTCATGGGGAATCTGCTTTCGCCGGCATTGCCCAGGCGCAGCGGACGAAAAACGCCGGCGATGGTGACACGCAAGCAATCGAAACGGTTGGAATGGAGATCGGCCGCGGCTAGCGGGCGCGGGTCAGGAAGAGCCGCTTCGCCCAGATCCGCGATCGACGCATCCTCCACGAAATCCACGTTCTCCCCGCTGCCGATCTTCCCGCTCACTTCCACTCTATGACTGGCGAGGTGATTATCGGGAGGGATACCAGTTCTTACGCGGATACCGGCGCTGCCGTCCTGTATCGCTAGGAATTCAGAGGTAGTATCGACCAGCGTGACGATGCCCTGAAAGCGAACAGGCTGCCCCGCATTTTTTGGCTGGCACAATTTCTTAATCTGATTTACGGTAAGCTGCGTTTCCCCGGTACTGGAGGAACGAGGTCCGCATCCAGCCAGAAGGATGATGACTGAGATAACTACTGCTAGCGCGCTGGACAGACTCACGTTATTCACGGCAACATGTAACCGCAATTTACGTTAACATCCACCGAAGTAAATACTAGAAATGAGCCGGAGAGGTTTCAATTTAAAACTGATCTAGACCGCGAAGTCGAGCGCAATCACCTCGTGAAGGGCCACACCGGGGACTTCCACTTCGATGAACCCGTTCACTTCGTGATGCGGCACATCGCGTTTGGCCACCAGCAGGTGGGCTTTACGGACTCGTTTACCAGCGGGAACGCGAAGGCGCACCTGTTGGCGGCCGATGGGAATCACTTCCCGCACCGGTCCTTTCATCATCATGGGATTCGTGAGATTGACTAGATGAACGGTCATGGAGTCTTTCTGGGTCCAGATGGAAACATCCAATACACCGGACCCCTTGACGGTAAGTGGTTGCGGTTCCTTGTTCGCCCACAATACAGCATTGGCGATGAGCTTGCCGTGATCCACGTCCAGCACTTCCCAAAAGGTACGATCGATATCCCAGGGGAAATAGACGACCCGGCCTTCGCCCACCTCCCGAAGATAGACGCCGGGATCATGCGTTTTTGCCGGACGGACAAATACCGATTCCATCGGCAGATCCGGATAACTGGGTACAACCGTTAATGGTGAAAACACCGAACCGGAGGTTTCGCCGGCAGTAACTTCCACGCGATTTGCGCCATTGATAATTCGGGTCGCATCTTCAAAGCCCGCTAACAGCGGATGGAAACGGCCGGTCGAAGGATCTTTCTCGAGCGTAAGATACGAGTTCTGCATGGGCCCCTCCATCTTTCCCGTGAAAGAGACGCCAAACAGCGAGGCGAGCCCGAAATCTTTTCGCTTCACGCCCCACTCGTCATAAAGCGATGTTTCGTAAGTGGCGACAAGGCTGCCGCCGCGCTTCACGAACGCTTCTAGTTGCTCGCACTGCTTCGTATTCAGGGCTGCTATGTTCGGCAGAATGAGGGTGCGGTAAGGCGCCAGGTGTTCCGCATCCAAATAGCGGTCATGCACCATCTCAAAGGGAATCCGGGCTTCAATCAGGGCATGATAGAAGCCCAGCGCCGGATCTTCTACCTTGGCATGGGCCTTGGGGCCGCCATAGAACGCGGCAGTCTGTTGTGAATAGACGATGGCCACCCGCGCGAGCGGATCTATGTTACGCAGATATTTTTCATTGGCGTAGTTCCAGGTGTAGAGTTCTTCCACAACCGGCAGCCACCGTTTATCAATCGGCTTGGCGTTGAACTTGGTAAACCAGAGGCGCAGTCCCTGGGCCATGCCATCGGCCACCCACAAGCGGATTTCATCGCCGTTCTGGACGGAATCCTTCCAGCGGTATTGCTCTTCCAGGCCAACGCTGAAGATTCCCGCGATGGCTTTGCGGCCCATGGTGGCGCGATATTCCTTGCCGTTTTTGCCGTTTTCCCAAGGCGGAGTTACACCGCGGCGCGCCTGCCGGTCGGCAAACAGAGTCGGAGCGAGCTGGCCGACTACGGTCATATCCAACTCACTGAGCGCGCCACCGCCTGCGTTGGCTAAGTAGCTCGCATTCGGATTGATGGCTTTTATGCGAGAATCCCACAGCCGCCATAGTTCAAAGAGCCGCTGCTGATGCCAGACGATGTATTCGCGGCGATTTGGATTTTGCGGATCGAGCGTGCGCGGCAGATCCATATGCGAAAACGCGCGGAAGTTTTCCTGGCAATGCTCGCAGTAGCACATGCCCGAACCGGCCCAGCGATTCGTAAAGATGCCGTCCACGCTATACAAGGTGACGATTTCTTCCGTCACCTTGGTCATGTAATCGAAGTTATAAGGTCCCAGCGCGCAAGTGACCCAAAGCTCCTTGTCGGCCGCGTGCCGCACTTTTTCGCCTTTGGCATTCACCATAATCCAATCAGGATGCGCGTCATACACATCTTGATGGACCGCATGCGGATCGGTTCGAGCCACCACATTCATGCCAAGTTCGCGGCAGCCTTTCACCAGGTCGCCAAAAGTATCGCGATCTCCCAACCACTTGCTGCGGTAGTGCATGGGGATTTTGGTGGGATAGAACGCCACGCAGCCGCCCGCGCTGAGACACGCGGCATCGGCGTGTATACGGCGCAGATAGTCAATCCAAAAAGATTGGCTATAGTTGCCGGGATCGTCTTCAACAAACGCAATCTGCGCCCAGCGCATGGGACGGTCATACCAGTTGGCTTGCGGAGCCACCGGATGCTGGCCTTGCGGCATGGCGCTCAGAGGGAGCATGGCTCCGGCCACGGTTGCTTGCATGAACTCTCGCCGATTCATTGAATTGAATTTACCTCAGTTCTAGAAATACAACTTCAGACCAAACTGTATCTGCCGGCCGGTGGAATTGGACGAGTTCAATTTACCGAAACTCGGGTTTCCAATGGTCAGCACGGGGCTGTTGGCGGACGGGAGGAAGAAGGCCGGAGTGTTGGTGAAATTAAAGCTCTCGGCGCGGAATTGCAGATTGAAGCGCTCATGGATGCTGAAGTTCCGGAAGACCGAGAAATCCAGGTTCTTGGTTGCGGGACCGCGGGCGGCGCGCCGGGCCAGATTTCCAAACAGCGTGATGGGCGTGCCGTTGACATTGAGCACTTGCCCCGGCTGCGAAAATGCCGCCGGGTTGAAATAGCCGTTGGGCCCGGCATTCGGCAGGTACATGGAAACGCCGGACACCGCGTTCGGGACATTGAACGTAGCGAACAGCTGGTTGGTGGCGGGAATGAGACTGCTGCGGATATCAGTGGGGAATCCGTCTTCGAGCGTGACGATACCGTTCAACTGCCAGCCGCCCAGAATCGCACTGGCGACACCGCGCTGCGAGAGGAAATGCTTACCAACGCCGAATGGTAGTTCATAGCCAGCGCTGCCCACAAACACTTGCGGCACGTTCAGCGGGGCATATGATTTCTCTTTTTGCAGGTTCCAGCTATCCAGCGGATTGGTAGTGCCGCCGCTCTGAGTGAAAGAGGTATTGCCGCCTGATCCGTTGCTTTCCAAATTCTTAGACCAAGTGTAGTTGGCGAGAAAGTTGAAGCCGGCGCCCATGCGTTTTTCTGCGCGAAGGTTCAAGGCATTGTAGGAGCTATTCCCGGTAGAGGAATCCATCACGACCTGGTTGCCGACGTTGGGAAAAAGCCGGTTTGCCTGCAGATTCCCTCCGGCCAGCGCCGTGGCAAACGGAATTTGATTGAGGTTCACGCGGCTGGTGAGGTAAGTGCCGCGCATGCCCGAATAAGCCGCTTCTAAAACCAGATTTTTGGCGGCTTGGTACTGGATGCCGAGGTTCCATTGGTACACCTGGGCAGGACGGCTGTTGGCGAAATCGGCGGTGCGTATCAATAAGCCCAATGGATTGGCCGCGGTGAAAGTGCTAAGTGTAGGCGAGGTCGGACCAACCTGAATCGGGCTGCCGCTATTGATCGGAGGGGTAACCGTGCCAGTGGCGCTGACAGAGGGAGAAATCACCGTTGGAGCGTTGGGAGGATTAGCGCCGAAAACGCTCGCCGACTGATTAGCCTCACGCGGGCCGTAGAAAACGCCCGAACCGCCGCGGATGGTCCAGCGGTTAGTGGGGCTGTAGGCGAAGCCGACCCGGGGAGCGAAGTTCCGATGGAAGCCGTCCACAATGGCTCTCGAAAAACCATTCTGTCCCGGAACCGCAAACTGTCCGGTACGGGCATCAAAGAGCGCGCCGCGATCCCGCGCGTCCACGGGCTGCGTATATAACTCATAGCGGAGCCCCAAGTTTACGGTTAACTTGCTACTGATTTTCCAATCGTCCTGAATGTAAGTGCCCGTATAGAGATTACGCATGCGAGCCCAATCGAGTAACTGGGTTCCCGTCAGTTGCGCCGGATAGCCCAAGAGAAAGTCCGCCAAGGGGGCGCCGGAGTTCGAAGAATTCGATGACGAAGTGAAGATGGAGCCGTATACCGTAGCGCCGCCGCCGAAGATGACATCAAAGCGGTCACGCCGTACATCCACGCCCATTTTCAAGGAGTGCTTCCCTTTGGTCCAGGAAAGGTCGTCCGCGCCTTCGAACAGATTTTCCACATTCAAGTTCGGCCCGCCGGAGCCAAGCGCATTGAACTGCTGCGAACCGCCGGTGGATGAACCGGAGTAAGAAAACAGAATTTGGGGAAAGGTCTGAACGGGGAAGGGGTAGAGGGCGATGCCGTTCTTATTGGCGAAATCCACGCCGCCTTGAGCGTCCAGCACTTGCAAACTGCCGTTGTGGCGAGTGTAGCCGAAACGCGCTTCGTTCACCAGGCTTGGGGTGAAAATGTGAACATCGTTGAGGATAGTGTTCACCGAGTTGTTGATATTGTTCGTTCCGCCGCCTAGAAATCCGGAAAAGCTTCCAGGATTCGTACTGCTTTGCACAGCGCGTGAGACACGCGCAAACAGCGTGTTCTTGTCGGAGAACTGGTGATCTATCCGTATGTCGTATTGGTCGTTATTGAACGGTTGTCGGGCGATAAAGAGATAATTCGCCGCCTGCGCGCCCGGTGCGCCGTAGTTGGGAGTGGGCAGCAGGCCGAGCGTGGCCAGGGCGCCGGGGTTCAGCAGCGATGTGGGAATCTTATTATTCGCAAAAGGCGAGCTGACCACCAGCCCGTTGGAGTTCAAGGCGCGGCTGCGCGGGTCATAAATCGTGTACTGATAACTGGAAAAATCCCCCGTGCGGAACGGAACCGGCGGGATATCTTCAATCGTCGAAGACGCGGAAGTCCTGCGGCGCACGCCTTCGTAGTCGGCAAAAAAGAAAGTCTTATTCCGGCCCTTGTAGATTTTGGGAATTAGGACTGGACCGCCTACCGTGAAACCAAACTGATTTTGCTTATAAGGTTGCCGGGACGTGCCGGCCGCATTCGAGAAAAAGTTATTGGCGTCCAGGTTCTGATTTCTCAAAAACTCCCATAGATCGCCATGAAGGGCATTCGTGCCTGACTTAGTAATCGCGCTAACGATGCTTCCCGCGGAACGCCCGTATTCGGCGCTGTAGTTGTTCGTCTTGACTTTGAACTCCGCAACGGCATCGACCGATGGCGAGAAATTGATGCCGTTGTACCCGATGTTGCCACCTGTCGCAATCGTGTTGTTGTCAATTCCGTCCAGCAGAATGTCATTGCTTTGGTAACGGCCGCCTCCGGCTGTGAACGGAAGATTCGAATTGATGCCTTTCACCGGAACGGAATTGCCCGACAAAAGACCGAGCGCCCAAACATTTCTCCCGTTCAAAGGGAGGTCATTAATCTTCTTGTTGTCGATCACCTGTCCTAGGGACGAGGTTGCAGTATCTACCAGTGGAGCCCCGCCCGTGACTTCCACGGACTCGGTGACTACGCCGGGCTGCAGCACAATGGGCAGGTTCAAGACCTTATCGATCTCAAGCACCACTTCGTTATGAATGTCGGTTTTAAATCCGTCCATCGTTACCGTGACCGAATATTGGCCAATGTGTAGATTCGGAGCATTGAACTCGCCCCGCTCGTTCGTTACGCTCACGCGCGACTCCGAAGTGGCCGTTTGAACGATGGTTACTTTTGCGCCCTGGACGGCGGCGCCAGTTGAATCGCGCACCGCGCCGGTGATTGTGCCGGTCGAGACCTGCGCCATGGCAAGTTCGATGGCAATGAGACAGAGAAGGAAGTAGCGTAATAATGCAGACACGGCAAAAAGCTCCTAAGCTTGTCGATGGTTAAAACAGTATTTAAGATTGTAACTGAGCAGTAACTGAAACGGATCTAACTGTTACTTCTTAACGAGTGTTTGCCGAACTTGCACGCCCGTGATATCTTCCAGAACGCGGATAGATCCGCAGATATCTTCATCGCCAAAGCCTTTGGCAATGGCGGTGCGGAGCAGTTGTTGGGACAGAGCGGTTAAGGGCACGGGCACATTCATTTCGGCAGCCGCGCCTAGCATAAGCGCCATATCTTTCTCCAACCATTTCACTGAGAAGTTAGTGGAGAAATCGCGGCGGAACACGGCGGGCGCTTTAGCGGCGATCAATCCCGAGCGGGCCGCGCTGTTGTTCAAGATATCGAGCATGAGCTCAGGATCTACGCCGGCCTTAGTGCTGAGTACAAACCCCTCATTGAACGCCTGCAGAAGATTACCCAGTATCAGGTTCTGCGTCAATTTCGCGCGCAAACCCATGCCATGCTCGCCACAATAGTAAAAGGATTTTCCCATCGCTTCCAGAAAGGGGCGGACCTGATCAAAGATTTGGCGATATCCGCCAACCATGAAAGTGAGCGTGCCACTCTCGGCGCCGGCCTTTGAGCCGGTACAGGGCGCGTCCAGAAATTCCACCTGGC
>DATHIZ010000695.1:0-34975 GCA_035316385.1 Bryobacteraceae bacterium
GTAATGGTGGCCTGCAACCGGGCGGCCGACGAGGCGTATTCCGCACTGAGGGCCTGGCTGCCCAGGGCCTTTTCGAGGCTGGCGGCCCACTGATAAGCGAGCAGCAACTGTAGGTCGAGAGCGGTGGAGGACGAGCCATCCGCCTCGGCGGGAGGCTCGCCGGCGGGCCATTGCTTCACCCAATCCACAAAGTTCCACCATGGCATGCGGGCGAGCGATCCGTTCGGTTTACGGTAGCCCGCGTAGAAATCGAGCACGGAGCGGACGCCGGGCAACATTTGCCGGACGAACTGCTCGTCATCTACAAACATCCAATAATCGTGAACCATGCCAATCCACCACAGTGAAAACGGCGGAATGTACTGCTGCAGGTTGGATGGCGCGCGGCTATAGGTTGCACCCTCCGCGGTGCGCGAGGAATTGAGCAGTCCGATGCCGTTTTTCATCAGGCGCGCGTCACCGGTGGTGTAGAGGGAGACGAGCATCTGAATACGCGCGTCGCCGGCGTACTGCAATTGCTCGTAAAACGGGCAATCCATGTAGGTTTCGTGGGCGCAGAGGCGTGCCGTGCGGAAGCCGGTAGACAAAATACGCTGCACTTCGGCGTTCTGGCTCGAATCTTTTAGCTCGAAACCTGCTTTCTGTTCAAAGGGATAGCCGGTGAAGGTAGCGTGGAGATCCTCAACCGTAAGAGGCTGGTTTGCCGTGGTGACAGTGAGCTGGATATAACGATAGGTCCGCCAGAACAGCGGCGCGTAGGTGCGATGCTGGCCGCCATCGGCCAGATAGGTGTCTGCCGGCCCCAGAAACATCTTGCCGTCCACGTCGTTCCGGTTACTTTTCGTTCGCGGCTGTTTGGGGGTGGCAGATTCAAAGAGCGCTTCGGCGTACTGGAGGCTCAGACTTGCGCCCGCTCCGCCGCTGACCGTGATTTGCGGGTAAGCCGTGGTGAGATAGCTCTGGTCCAGCAGGACGGCGGAGGTGGAATGCGCGGGAATTGTTAGAGGCGCCGTGCCTTGTAAAAAGCCGTCAGCGGCACGGATGCCTACGGCCCTACGAACGCTCTTCAACCGTTCCGGCAACAGCTCTTCGAGTGGAATTTAACTGGCTACCAACATCCAGCGGTTAGGGGCGTCCCGCTGATCACGGGTGGCGGCGCGGGAGATTTCGTGAGCTGGCTGCCAGTTCGAATCATCGAAGTGATTGGTTTCCCAGGACCAGGGGTATTTCGCCGCGTCGAATCTTTCGTTCGCAGCCAGTGCATAGTAGCCCGTCCGCTGGCTGGCGGGCAGGGATTGCGGCGTATAGGCCCGGTCAAGGAGGCATTGCCAGCTTTTGCCGGTGTTAACCAGCGCGTTTTCGGAGGCATCGGCTTGCAAGAGAAATCCGGTTTGGTTGGTCACTTGCGCTACGGCTCGACCAGGACCATCATTCCAAACGACGGCAGCCAAGACATTCTTCCCCGTTCGTAGATGCGGCGCGAGATCCACTGTTTCATAGCGCCAGTGGGTCAGGTCGCCACGCGCCGGACCGAGCGACACCGGCTGGCCGTTGGCGTAGAGGCGATAGCGGTTATCACCGGAAACGTGGACGACAAAGGTTGACGGCTTGGCGGGAAGTTCGAAGGTTTTTCGGAAATGGTATACCCCATAATCCTGCGTGGGTGTATTCGCGACGTCGATCCAACTGGCCGTCCAAACCACGTCGCGCGCGGGACCCAGGGATGCCAGCAGCAGCCCGAGGGTGAGCACTCTTTGCATCCCGGTCACATCCTACACCGGCGGCAAGAGGCGCACGGCTTCGTCAATTTCGGCCGGATCGATATAGAAATGAGGCGACATGCGCACCCAGCCCTGGCGCATGGCGGCGGTGATGCGGTGGCGCTTCAACTCGCTCACCACCATCCGGTAATCGATAGACGGGTGGCGGAAACAAACGATTCCCGAACCGGTTTGCGGCGTGCGCTCAATCATCATTTCGTAGCCTTTGGCCCGTACGCCCGCTTCGAGGCGATCAGCCAAGGCGAGCACCGCCGGTCCAATCTTGTCGATTCCCACTTCGAGCAGAAACTCCAGCGCGGCGCGCTGCCCATAGCAGCCTATCGTATTCAACGTTCCGCACTCATAGCGGCCGGCATCCGAGCGTAAGGTCATGTCGCGGGAGCTGTAGTCGTTGTAGTTGGCCGGATTCGTCCAGCCGAATTCGACCGGTTCGATGGCGTCAAGCCATTGGCGGCGGACGTAGAGGACGCCATTGCCTTCGGGGCCGAGCATCCATTTATGGCCGTCGGCGGCGAGCGCGTCGATATGGGACGCTTCGACATCGATGGGAAGAGCGCCCATCCCCTGGATGGCGTCTACGAAGAAAAAGCACCCGTGCTGGTGGCACAACTTGCCTATAGCGTCGAGATCAACCCGGTGACCGCTCAGATAGTTGACGTGGCTGATGGCCAGCAAGCGCGCGCCGGGGACGGCTGCGGCGATCTTCTCCAAGGGGTCGTAAATGGAGAGCCAGGTTAGCTGGACCCCGCGCTGCTGCAGGCGGAGCCAGGGGTAGTAATTGGCCGGAAACTCCTCTTTAAACGCAACCACGCGGTCGCGAGACTTCCAGGCGAGGCCCAGAGCGACGGTGGCGATGCCCTCGGACGTATTCTTGACGATGGCGATTTCGCCGGGCGAGCTGTTGATCAGCTTCGCTGTAGCGCGCCGCAGCCCCTCGTAGCTTTGCATCCATTTGTCGTAATGGAAGGAGCCGAAGTGACAGGCGTCGTCGGCGAGCTGCTTCATGGCCTCGGCGGCGGGGCGGCAAAGCGGGGCTACAGCGGCGTGGTTGAGGTAAATCAACTCCTTGGTGACGGGAAATTGTTCGCGATAGAGGCTGGCCAGCCCGTTTACCGGCTCGGCGGCAACTTTTTCGAAACCCATTTCTCCGAGCATACGTTAGTCCGTTAGACCTCGTAATGGCTGCGCGGCTGGCGACTTTTGGCCTTATACTAGAGGGGAAAGACGACTGCAATCCAATTCGACTGTGCCTGGTTGCTCGTAAAGGAGATTTTGTGCGGCGACTACTTCATCTCAGATCTTCCGTTAGTCTTACGTTGGCGCTCCTATTGGGCGTACCCTTCCAGTCTTTCGCCGGTGACGATAAAAAGTCCGATCCTGATTCTATCGGCGATCGCAACGTCAGCGGCAAGGTTAATTGGTATTCGCTCGAAAAAGAGATCGGTTTGGGCAAGCAGCTGGCCCAGCAAGTGGAGCGGCAATCGAAAATTGTCAATGACCCGATAGTTGCGGAATACGTCAACCGGATCGGCCAGAATTTGGTCCGTAATTCGGATGCCAAGGTGCCTTTCACGATCAAGGTCCTTGAAGATCCGACGGTGAACGCGTTCGCGCTGCCGGGCGGATTCTTCTTTGTGCAGACGGGGCTGATTATGAAGGCCGACACCGAAGCCGAACTGGCCGGCGTAATGGCGCATGAGATCGCACATGTAGCCGCGCGGCATGGAACGCGCCAAGCGACCCGCGGTGAAATTGCTCAATTGGCGACTTTGCCTCTGATTTTCATGGGCGGCGCGGCGGCGTACGGTATTTACAACGCGTCGAGCTTGCTGGTACCGATGTCGTTCCTGAAATTCTCGCGCAACTTTGAATCGGAAGCCGATTTTCTGGGCGTCCAGTACATGTACAAGACGGGGTATGACCCGACCGCATTCGTAGATTTTTTCGAAAAGATCCAGACGTTGGAAAAACGGAAGCCGGGCACGATGTCGAAGCTGTTTTCGACCCACCCCCCGACCGACGACCGGATTGGCAAGTCACAAAAGGAAATTTCTGAGCTGAAACCGAAGCCCGAGTACGTGGTGACGACTTCGGAATTTAACGACGTGAAGTCCCGTTTGGCAATGCTCGAAAATCAACGCCGTCCGGACAAGACCAGTACCGACCCGAACAAGCCGACCTTGCGGCGAAATCCGAACTCAACCGGTCCAATTGAGGATGAGACGGACCCATCAAAGAAGGACAAGGGCGACGACAGCGACCGTCCGAAGCTGAAGCGGCGGCCTACTACGGATACCGATCCGACTCCGACCGATACAACGACGCCTCCAGCGTCTAATCCTAACCCGCCCAGCGGCAACTAATTGAAATAAAGCGATTTCCGATGGCCAGAGCACGACGAGTGCTCTGGCCATCGTTGTTTTTACCGAACGAAGATTGTATGCAGGATTGTATGCAATTCGACGACGCCCGGAGGTCAGCAGCAGCAGCGCGGTGGCAGAGGAATCACCCACGCCTGTGGATCGGCAAGCGCAGAATTCACCGTCAGAAGCGCCACGCGGCCAGCAAGAGCGGCGAGGCCGCCCTCCGGAAGAAAGATCTCCGGTGACGCATCACAAGGCGATGATTGGCGGCGCGGAAATCAGCTACACTGCGACCGCCGCCGAGTACGTGATCAAGGCCGACGACGGCACACCGAAAGCGAGCTTCTTTTTCGTTGCCTACACCAAGGACAACGTTGCCGATGGCATGCCGGCCGCCCTACCTTGTGGAAGACAATCGCGACTCCTTTCTGGATGCCACCGACATGGTCTTTGTCGATGGGTGTTGCCGAAGTTCGTGAAATAGCCAAAGCCGGTCTGTTCCGATGCGACAAAGAGAAGATCGTTATAGTTTTCCGCCCGGAACCAGCCTGCGCTCCAGCGCAAGTTACCTTCTCCGGCGTTCCGCAAACCGGCCTCAAACGTCCGGGTGACCACCTGTTTCAGCGGCGGGTCGCTGACCAGCGCATTGGGTAAATTGCACGGCTCATCAGGATCGGCGCAACCCAGTTCAATCGCCGTAGGCGCGCGGCTTGCTTTGCTGTAGCTAAACTAAGCGCTTGCGAAGCGCGAAGGACTGTACATTTTCGATTGAGGTGCGGTTATAGCGGCCGGAAAGGGTAAGGGCCAGATACAGCGCCAGTAAGGAAATGGTTGGGTAGTGGCGTTGTCGGTGGTTGGAAATCCACTGTGCCCCGCGGCTGTAAGTGCGGCAACGTCGCCAGCGCTGAGACTATACAGCGATTGATCGAATGAATCCTCGTTGATGTCGCCGTTGGTTGTGTCCGCCCGGATATAGCGAAAATAGGCATTTCCAGAAAGAGTTAGATTGCTAGCGACGGCATGCGGCGTCCTCATTGAATAATTTCGAGCCAAAGAGCGCGTGTCTTGCAGGCCGTTCCCCGTCAGCCAGTTATCGGCATAAGGCGAAGCTGAGCGCTAGAAACGTTTTGCCATGCGTCCAGCCCAACTTCCCAAATGCCTGCCGGACTTCCGAAGGTGAAAACTGACGCCATCCGTCCTCGATGCCTCCATTCCAGCCCCGGAGGGTCCTTTACTTTCAGCTGGAGCTCCCCGGTGACAGGCTGTGCCTTGAGGACAGGAGAGGATGCCAGCAGCAATAGAGAGAAACAGGCCGCTCCGATCTTAAGGGCTGGCTGAGCATGCCGTTCCGCTTTGCAGGTCCGGTAGCACGAGTATACGAGAAGTGCTATCATGGCGTCACCAAAGGCAATCTCAAGGACACCCTCAATGCGCGGCTTCGTGAGTACACGGACAACAGAATCAGAAGCCCGGCGAGTCCAAACGGAGCTGAGAAAAATGTTCCTCTGGTGCGCTGTGAACGTCGGCTCTATTGTCTTTTTTTCTGCTCGCCTGGCATGCGCTCAGTATGTCGAGCTAAGTGGCGGGGTAACCGATCCACAGGGCAGGGCAGTTGCCGGCGCGCTTATACATCTGGAAAGAGGCCATACCGAAATTGCTCGTTCCCGATCCAATCAAGAAGGGCGATTTGCTTTTCAGGACATCACACCCGGAGATTACACCCTGCGCGCCGAATCCCATGGATTTGCGGATGTCAGCCGGGACGTAGCAGTGCCTGCAGGCCAGGAGGAAGAGGCAGACCTGCAGTTCGGACGCATAGCAGACCAACGGGAAACAATGGTGATCACCGCTCAATCATTGGAGCCGGCTATCGACCTTCGTAACTCGGAAGTGTTCAATCGCACGCTCTTCACACGCGACGATCAGGTCTTGCAACAACTGAACGCCGGCATCAATGCGGGTCAGCACGAAGGCGGAGGCAAATCGCTTGAGATTCGGCGCTTCGGTTTCAATCTCGATCATGGCGGCGTGAATGGCGGACTCAAAGTCCTGGTCGACGACGTGCAGCAGAACCAAGGAACACAGGGTCACGGACAAGGCTATCTGGGATCCCTCAAGGCCATCAGCCCCGAACTGATCCAGGAGGTTACAATTATCAACGGGCCGTTCAGCCCGGAGTATGGCGACTTCAGCGGATTGGGCGTCGTGCACATTCGCCAGCGGGAATCGCTTCCCGAAGAATTTACGGCACGCCTGCAAGGTGGAAACTTCAACACGGGACGGGGCTTCCTGGCCTGGAGTCCCACGGAAACCAACGTCGATACCTATGTCGCTTACGAGGGGTCGTATACGGATGGTCCTTTTAAGGACCCTCTCCGGTATCGTCGCGACAATGTCAACGCAAACTATGCCCGATCGTTCGGAAACAACCAGAAACTCGGGTTCCGGTTTCTGTTCGGACGCAACAATTTCTATTCTTCCGGACAGATCCCGCTGGACTTGGTAAATGCTGGTCTCTTGGATCGATTCGGCTATGTTGATCCGACTGACGGGGGCCGCGTCAAGCTGGGCACATTCTCGACCTATTACAGTAAGACCTTCGCGAATGGCGACACGTTGAAGGCGGATGGATTTGTTGGCCGTTCGCTCTTCGATCTTTATTCCAATTTTACGTTTTTTTTGAACGATCCCGTCCATGGCGATGCCTTCCAGCAGCATGACTCACGCCTGCAAGAGGGGGGCAACGTTCGATACGTACATTTCCATAATGTGGCCGCGGCGCGGGCGTCGTTCACAGCCGGTGCGAATTTTCACGACAACCAGATCAATATCGGTCTTTACCCGCGCGAAGGCCGGGTACCAACAGGCGTAACCACTCGTGGCGACGCTCGAGTCACAAATGAGGCAGGGTATGCGCAGGAAAGCCTGAATTTGTTTAACAACCGCTTGTTGGTGGGAGCGGGTGTGCGCTTTGATGAGTTTCGCTACAAACTGGAAGACCGGATCGATCGCGCACAGAGCGGCGTGCAGCGGGCAGGACGCTGGCAAGGCAAAGGCAACATGGCATTTACGCCATCACACCGTCTTCCGCTCACTCTTCACGCCAACTACGGAAGAGGCATTAATAGCGTGGACGCCAGAGGTGTCGTCCAACGGCCAGATCAACCTCGAATTGCGACGACGGACTTCTACCAGATAGGCACTTCTTCGAACTGGAAACATATGTCCGTGAGTACGGATGTCTTTTTGATAGACCATTCTAACGAACTGGTCTACATTCCCGACGACGGGAGCTTCGAATTAAAAGGGCCTAGCCGCGCTTACGGCTACGAAGCTAAAGCGTCTTTCGACCTCACGCGCCATCTGTCGCTCAACGGCGGTATGACGAAGATCGCAAACGCATTTTACAAGGGAGGCGATCACCGCGTCTATGTGGATAGTGCTCCTCATTTTGTCGCCAACGCCGCGTTGACATTGGCTGCCTGGCACGGATGGAGCGGTTCTTTCCGTATGCGTGCCATCAATCATTACCGTTTGGATGGAGACGATCCCTCCATTGTTGCTTCTGGAGTCACCGCGTTGGACATGGGCGTCGCCAAACAAATCAATCATATGGTGGAGCTAAATCTTAGTCTCGATAACCTCACAAATCGCGATTTCTATGAAACGCAAAATTACTTCGAGTCCCGAGTTGCGCCTGACGCTCTGAGCGTCTCCAGGATCCATGCGACGCCCGGGTATCCGCTAACGATTGTCGCGGGAATGACCCTTCATTTCAGGTCGAAATAACCGCGTTCCGTGCCCAAGCAGGCTCTGGACGGCAACCGGCTAGCTCGTGTTCACAGGAAGATGATAAATTGTGGCACGTGGATGGCCGCGGGATAGCGTCTTGCCGGCCGGGACGGGATAAGGGAGGATTGAACACTAATGGTCGCAAGCAGTTCGGCACGTTCCGCTTCCATTGAGCGCGCAATGGCGATTCTGGAGTTACTCGACGCCTCGGTTCACGGCTGCACCCTTTTTCAGATCAGCCAGCGGCTGCATATTCCAAGAAGTACGGCGCACGTCCTGATTGTCACGCTTCAGAGGCTCGGCTATGTGCAACAAATGACCAATGGTCACTTATTCTCATTAGGGGTGAAGGCTCAGATCCTGGGCATCGGTCCAGCCGGTTGCCTGCAGCTTGGCGATAAGGCGCGGCCCCATCTGGCGCCACTTACTGAGACGATCGGTCTGGCCAGTTATGTGGCCGTACTGGACCGGCATCAGGCTCTTTATATTGAATGCTGCGGAGGCGCCGGTACACAAGTCGATGTTTATCCTGGAAAGCGCGCTAACCTTCACTGTACAGCTGCCGGGAAAGTAATGCTCGCGGGTCTTCGTAAGTATGCACTCGAAGAGTTTCTGAACAACCACGCTCTGATGCGCCATACCAGCAAGACCCTCAAAACTGCGGAAGAGCTGTGCGCCAAACTCGAGTGCATCCGGAAAGAGCACTATGCTCTGGATGATGAAGAACAGGCCTTAGGCGTGCGGTGTCTTGCGGTGCCTCTATTCGACCCGCTGCATGGCGTGGTTGGGGCCCTGGGGGTCACTGGCGCCATCAGCCGGATTCGTGAGGAAAACATCGCTTTTCTCGTGAAGCGCATGAAGAAAGCCGCCGAAGAAATCATATCGGGACGGGCTGCTTGGCCGCAGTCGATGTCCTAGGGACAATGCGCCGGCTTATCCTCAATGTCGTTTACTTAAGAACTGTTGACTCCGAGCCGGAAGCGTTAGCGCCCACGATGCTCAGTCACTCACGAATTTTCTTAAGTCAACGACATTGGGCTTATCCTTGCCCGTGCATTCTCCGCACCAGAATATAGGGTTGGTTCGAGAGATCTGGACTGAAGCCCGGAAAAATTGTACTTCCACCGGATTCGTGCACTTCGAAGTAGTATTGAATTGGATACGGCGACTGCGTGTAATCAGATGGCACAGCCGCGCGGAATTCATTGTCGTGGATCGCCATCTCAATGGAACGCCAGCGCTGTGACTGATCCGCCTGCCGGTAGAACAGGCTGACTTTTCTGTTGGCGCTGTTTGCATTAAACGCCATTGACACTTCAAGCGGCTTGCCGGGTTCAAAGTGTGGAGTGGGTGTGTGGTGTGCGGAAACAGATAGCCTGTTCGGTCGCGCCAAAGCGCTGGCGATTGCCTTCTGCGTCACTGCTGGGTCCGCATTTGCCGCGGGGGTGACAGAATTCGGACCCGCCAGCCGCGCTGCCATATCACCCAGATCGCCGTCAATGCCGGCGATCCGGTCGAACCAGTGGCCTCGCATGTTGGCATTCTTGCCATAGGTGATGTCGGCCGCGTATACCGACTTGGCTGGCTCTGCCATTGAGGCCCAAGCCAGCCGCGCGCTGCGGTATGCTTTCACAGCTTCGGTCAACGCGGCGGGGTCGCCTGTTCTCTGGTACAACTCCCACAAAACGCCGCTCCGAAACTTGTAGGCAAAAAACTTGCCTATCCCGGCCTGAATCGCAATATCGGCGGCCATCCGGCGCAGCTCCGGCGAGTCCTTCTTTGGCGCCCGGGCAATAGCCAGCGTTAGATTCTTGGAAGCTAGCGCCGACATATCCTCAAGCCATTGCGCTACGTCAAGCGGCGTGTATTTTGCGGATCTCTGGCCGTCTAAAAGAGTGGCGGCACATCCATTGACGGTTGAAAATAGTTGCGGATCGAAGGCGCTCACGTTACCAAACACTTTCGGGTCCGGTGTGTCGCTGTATGGTTGTGTTCGTTTAGTGTCCACAATGGGCATATTCATGTACATCTCGGGCCAATAACTGTTATTCGACCCCGACACGCCGTGCGTGGTGGTGATGACGGGCAGGATGCGGCTGGCGTTGCTCAGAGCAATTCCCAAGGGCTTTCCGGCGGCTTGGAATTGATGTTGGAGATAACGCTGATGTCCGTCTGGATCAGCATCCGGATTGTAAGTTAGCCGCCCCCAGATGCGATACTGATACTCGAATTTTTGCCAATCCCATTTGGGTTCCAGCGATTTGTCAAGATATCCAATTCTGCCGCCCGCTATGCCGCTGCCCATGCGTCCTTTGAACGAGAGAGGCTCGAAAAGTTCAACGCCCAAGCTTCCCGAGAAGCTAAACGCCTTACCGTACCCGGCTGCCATGGCTGGGTCGCCCCACAGCAGGTGGCGCTGCGTTCCCGGCCAGACACGGTGAATGATTCCGTATTGCCGCGTGTCCTTCAGATAGTCGCCGTAGCCATAACGCAGGAAATTACGCGCGGCGGTGATGCTGTTTGTCGTGCCGCCGCCTTCGCCGCCCGCGCGTACGGGACGCGGCTGGAACTCCAACTCGCGAATCGCCGCTTGGTGGTACGGCATGCCCAGATGCTCTGCCCAGAATTTCGGCGCCATGCTCACGGGCATTCCGGTTGCCCGTGCGATCGCTATGTGCCGCTCATCAGTACCTTTCGCATGGACGTCGATGTCGATCTTTCTGCCGGAGTTCTTTATGGCGGAAAACAAGGTTTCCCAGAAGTCATAACGTCCATCGGGAACTCCGCTCTCGCTGTGCACCCGAAAGCTGAGCCCCGTGATTCCCGGGCACGCCTTGAGGAGAGCCGCCAGACCGTCGCGGCAATACGCGGCATGCGTTTCGCGCGTCAGTCCTGAAATCCTGTAGTTTGTGTCCGGATTGGGCCATTCGTATGCATGCGACCAAAGAGCGACGTTAAATTGAAGACCCCTGGCTACGGTTTGTTCGCTAATGAATTTCAGCGTCTCCAGATTGCGATCGCGTTCTGCATTAGGAAGCCCCACGGCGGTTACGTCGTAACCAGGTACGGCCATCAAAAACGGATAGGTAAAGTAAAGGTAAGAATCGGGAACGTTCCGCGCTGAGTTGTAACCGATTCCAAACGTCAGGTTAAAGCGGTTGAACCGGTGCGTCGCCAGCATGGTGAGGTAGTCGTGCCAAAGGGCGCGATCGTGGAACCATGATTTATCCTCGATGTCACTGACAAAGCATCGCGCACAACTCCGAATGTTGTTCGCGGGCTTCTCCACGATGGACTTCATATCAAGCGAACTGCCGTGTTTCACGCGATCGGCCAGTTCGAGAACGGCATATACGAGGCCTCGCTCGTCAGTTCCCCCAGCCAGCAGGGCAGATCTCCCGCCGACCCTACCCATAGTCAAGCAAAGGCCTTCAGGGCCCGGCGCCAGTGATATGTTGGAGCCTGTCAGAATCTGACGCGCGGAGGTGTTCTGCACGCCGGCTACAACGATCCGCCTATTGCCGCCTGCCGCGTCACCAATTCGCGGATGGAGTTTTGCGGTTATGCCTTGGGCACTGAACGCATCTTGCAGCGCGCCCACCGCCCACGATGGCGCTGCGGCGGAAGCAATTGAATCCTGCGGATCCACAATAATAGAGACGCGTTGTGTCGCGCCCCTAAGGCCTTGCACTGTTGTCACGCCGGCTGCGAGGCCTGTATGTTTTAAGAAGCTGCGTCTATTCATTTTTGCTTTGCCCTTTGCGCTTACTCTCCGTCGGAAGCGGCCTGTCTATTCCATGTTGTGGCCTTACGGTCCTGCGCTGCACCCATCCGGTAGGCATGTTATCAGAACATCCGGCTTTTGTGCAGCGCAGCCAAAAACGGCTGTCCAGAATGCTGGACACAGAGTGGCCGCTACTTCCGCGTTGCCTGAAGAGGCGTCCATGCTTGACTTCCACTTAGTAACCTCGTACACTCTGTCACTTGAACGTATTAGGCTCTAATCCGCAAGCGTAATTCCTTCTCGCTTGCGCCATCAGAGCTAAGAACTTGCGCCATCAGAGCTAAGAATTCGATGTGAGGTGAAGAAATGCTAAGTCGCTTTCGTCGTTCCTTCCTGGAATATGCAGAATGGCTGTCCGTTACCGGCGTTCTATTGATGCTGCCCGCCGCAGTGCATGCACAGGTAACCACCGCTACCTTCTACGGAACAGTCGGCGACCAATCCGGCGCACCCGTGGCGAAGGCGAATGTTAAGCTCTCCAATCGATCCACTGGAGTGGAAGTCACAAAGACCACAAGCGATGATGGGGCGTTCACCTTTGACTTTCTCCAGGTTGGTACTTACCAGTTGAGGATCGAACAACACGGGTTCAAAACCTTGCAGAGCGGCGACATGGAGTTATCCGCCGGGCAGAGTGTCCGCCGCACTTTTCAGTTGGAGCTAGGCGCTCTTACCGAAACCGTGTCAGTTGACGCAGCCGCGCCGCTGGTAAATTCCGTTTCCGCCGAGCAGAGTCAGACTGTATCCGCCCTCGAGGCTTCTCAACTCCCGCTGTCGAAGAGAAACATTGGCGGGCTGCTTGGCCTCGGAACCGGCGCGAGTTCCGGCGGAGGGTTCGTTCGATTGAATGGCGTAGGTAAGGCCGGGACGCTGTTCACCGTGGATGGCACGAACGCCACCGCCGATCCGGAAAGCAGAACCACTTCCATGCGAGGCAACTTCGAGCAAATCAATCTTGTGTCGTTGGAATCCGTTCAGGAACTCGAGACCACAAAAGGGGTTCTGCCCGCCGAATACGGACAAGTGTTGGGAGGCAACGTAAATATTATCACCAGATCCGGCACGAATCAGATCCACGGGAGCGCGTTCGAAAACTTTCAGTCCAGTTTCATGAATGCGCGGCTGCAGTTCCTCAATAGCATCCCGAACGCTGTTTTCAATCAGTACGGAGGGTCGCTCGGCGGCCCAATCAAGCGCAACAAAATCTTTCTTTTCGGCGACTACGAAGGTTATCAACAGTCCCTCACTCAGGTGGTTAGCGGTACGGTTCTAACTCCCGGATTCCGCCAGACTCTCCTTTCTACCGTTCCCGCCTATTCTCACGTAATGGAGGGGGTTCCGCTTCCCAATCAAGCTTTTGCCACGGGCTCTGACACCGCTCTGTACATCGGGTCAGGGCAACAAAGAAATTCGGACAATCACTTCGACGCGAAAGGCGACATTCATTTAACGGATAACAGTAATCTGTCGTTGAGCTATACGCATGGGCGGCCTTATCAAACAACCCCTCGGATTTTCACCAACGATCCGCAGGTCTATCACGGCTATATCGATAGGGGAACTGCAAACTACATCACGGGCGGGCCGTCCTGGACATCGGAGACGCGCTTCGGCTACAACCTCAACGACTTGAACCGAACCGACGCTTATTTTCTGGACGGCATACCGGAAACGATTCCGTATGGCGGAAGAACGCCGCAACTTTCCTACAACGGATTCACATCGCCTGGAGGTGAACTCTACCTTGTTGAGGGCCAAACCTGGAGCCTGGAGCAAAAATATGCGAAGTCAATCGGCAACCACCAAATCAAAGTGGGCGGCATTTACATGCGTTACAACGTCTTTCGCACCAATCCGCAGAACGCCACTGTCAATTACGCCACTCGCGCGGATCTGCTTGCGAATCTTCCCGCCCAAACGGCTCTTACCTTCGGCAACGGCCTCTATAACGCGTCGAATTATACGCTCGGATTCTTTGCCCAGGATAACTGGAAAGTAAGCAAAACGTTCAGCCTCAATCTAGGCATCCGTTACGATTTCTTCTCCAAATATATCGCCAAATCGCGTGTGTCCACTGAGGATTACGCAATATACAATTTTAACGGGTTACTTGACAACCGCTTCGACTTTGGCCCGGTGAGAAATCCAAACGATCCTTATAGTTCTGATGGTGGCGTCAATCTTGCTCCGCGCTTGGGATTCAGTTGGGATCCGAATGGTAAAGGGCAGACCACTATTCGTGGCGGCGCCGGCCTCATGTTCAGTCCACTGGCCGTAGGACTCTTTACTGGCGCCGTAGGTGCGAAATATCTGCCTTTTCGCGTAACGCTCAGCAGACAGGAAGCGATTAATAACGGTCTGCAATTTCCCATTTACAACGACCAGGTGGCGACAATCATTGAAGCCCAGCAGCGCGTGCAGCCGTCGTCCGTCTTCAATCCTTCGTTGCAGAGTCCTTATGTCGGCTTACTGTACTTTGGCGTGCAGCACGCCCTCACCCCGTCTTTGGTTCTCGAAACAGCATTTGTGGGAAATCGTGGATTGAAATTCCCACTGGCGCGCCTATATAACCAGCCGGACCGGGTGACCGGCGTACGCCTCAATCCAAATCTTAATCAGGGGTACTACATCGACAATTCTCAGCAAAGCTGGTACTCCTCCTGGCAGACAACGCTGAGAAAACGGTTCTCGCATAATTTCACGTTTGCAGCGCACTACACCTGGAGTAAGCAGTTGTCGACGGACACCGGAGATATCAGCGCGTACTACCAGAACAATAACAATGTACGTATTCAGAATTTCTTCGATCTTACAAAGGAATGGGGTCCGGCCGATGGAGACCAAACGCACTATTTCACCGCTGATTTTGTTTATACCTTGCCTACGCTCAGATCCGTTAACAGCCCCATAGTGCGGCAAGTCCTTGGAGGTTGGCAGGTCTCGAGTATCTTTGCGGGCGCCACCGGGCAACCGTTGTTGATCACGGAAGGGAGCGCCGATAACGTGAGCCGTCCTGATTACATCGGAGGCGTGGCGGTGAACTCTAATTATCAGAGCACGCTGCAGTACCTGAATAAATCTGCCTTCGGGCTCATTCCGATCAGCGGCGCGTCAGGGCTGCCTATCCGCCCCGGTAATATGTCGAATGGTGAAATCCGCGGACCTGGTTACTGGAACATCGATCTCTCCTTAGGAAAGAATTTCACGATTCTCGAAAGGCTTCAGCTCCAGCTTCGTTTGGATACGTTCAATTCTCTGAACCATACCAACATGACTACCTTCTCCACAGACTTTACGAACTCCACCTTCGGAAGATTTACGAATACAAGGGGCGCACGGGTCCTGCAGCTCAACGGCAGGATCACGTGGTGACACCACCCTCGCAGCGCGACGATTTGGCCGGGAATCGGAGCTGGAAGCGTAAGCGCAATGTCATTTACTTAAGAATGAAACTGATAGTCGGCGTCACTCTTCCAAAAGTCCAAACTGTTGACTCCGAGCCGGAAGCGTAAGCGACCACGATGTTCCATTACTCACGAACGCCCGAAGTAAACGGCATTGTGCTTGAGCATCGACTAGCAGCAGCCACAACTCTGGCCACGCCAGGCGGTCCGTCCTTCTTTCAGGAGTAAAGGTACAGCTACAAGCGCGGCCAGCGAATCAAACGATGCGACACCGCAAGCCGCATTGACGGCCAGGCCCGCCATGGTGACGCCAGCCAAGTACGCACAAGTGGCCGATTGAATCGCATCCGCTCGGAGAGCTGCATTGTTGTGTCGACGAGCCTCGCGGCTCTTTAGCCATGCCAAGAGCGGCATGGTGATAAGGGCCGCAATCGTCATACCGATGCCGAGGCGACTTGCTTCTGGGCGCGCGTGCAGTATGAGCGCGCTGATAGATATCACGGCCACCACGCCAGCGAGGGCGAACAGCAGTATAGCGGCAATGCGGTTCGCGCGCTCTGACGATAGAGAAAGGCGTGGAAGAAATTGCAATAAAACGACAGTCGCCGAAAAGAGCTCGACCAGGCTATCCGAACCGAAGGCGAGCATGGCCGGGCTGCGCGCACGCGAAGCCGCATATAGCGATCCTCCGCACTCGACCAGCATCCATGCCAGCGTGACTCCTTGAAGCCAGAGGACCACAGCATGTTTTGAAAGAATGTCTGCGTTTGCGTCACCGCATGCTGCGCCTCGATCTGGGAAACCTCGGACACGCGGATATTGTCTCGCTAGATAGGCCATAGAGGTATTATCCTTCGGCCAACGCCCGAAAACCGTGCCCCTAGTTATTCGCACTCTTGCAAGCGATCGCTTCAAACTTGTCTGCATTTTGCAAACGCGATGGATTGGGCGTAGAATATCGCAATGGCACACATCGCGTCATGTAAGTACAACCTTAGTCCACTTAGTCGCCCCTGCCTCCAGGGTGATTCCTATATTCTCGGCGGCAGCAGATGAGCCGGCATTCTGTCGCCAAGCCGCTTCACTCGATGAGCGAATGCCCAAACTGCCCTAGGTGTGGTCAACCCATCTTGGTAACCGAGATAGAAGACCCGGACTCAAAGATATTCTCGCCAGTCGAACAGGAAATCGTCTGCCCTCAGTGTGGCGGATTCATATCCGCACTAATGAGTCTGAAGCGAGTGGTGACTTATCAGGCGCCTGTCGGGGATTACTGCGATGAGGTTGAAGCTGAGGTTGAGGAAATTCGATGAGACAGGCATCCGGATTTGCTCATGCTTGCATCCGTCCTTTCCATTGTCCGCCCTTACCTTGCCGGTAAAGCCTGGCGGAGTCGATAGTCGCAACTATATAAATGGCCGCCGCGAGAGGCAAGGCAAGCGACCACGCAAAGGGCAATTCATAAAATCGCGTCATAGGTATGTAAATCAAAACCATAAGCATCCATGCTGCCAGCGCTGCTTCCGAACATATTGGCCAACCGGTGAGGAACAGCATGAGCGGCGCAAGAAATAAGATAGCCATCCCGATGATGGTTCCCGCCAGCAGCAATGGCGAATACCGCAACTGTGTATAGGCAGTGCGCGCGATCATGTGCGTAATATCCTGAATACGCGGATAAGGCCTCGCGCTTTTAATATCACGCGACAAAGTCAGTTCAATCCGCGAAGGTGTTCCCGATGTTCCGCCGTAATCCTTGATGGCCCGGGCGAGCGCACAGTCGTCGATCAATGCCGATTTGATGCGGGCAAGGCCGCCAATATGATCGAGCGTCTTGCGTCGCAGCAGCATGACGCCGCCAGCGGCCGCCGCCACCTTCGACTCCGGATCATTCACGCGCTTAAACGGATAAAGCATGGCGAAGAAATAGACGAAAGCCGGTATCAAAAGCTTTTCGGAAGGATAGGCGCAATGCAGCTTCACCATCCGGGAGACGAGATCGATATTCCTGTCCACAGCCCGCGCCGCCAACCGCCGCAGGCTGTCTGCGGGATGTTCGATATCCGCATCGGTGAATAGGATGTAATCGGCGTTGCTGGTCGTCGTCCCCGCCTGCATAGCGGCAACCTTGCCGCTCCAGCCTGCCGGAAGGTCGGGTGCATTGACGACCGTTAGCCGGCTCGTTTTTTGGCCTTCGAAGGCGATCGCTTGAGCCATCGCGCCAGTGCCGTCCTCGCTGTGATCGTCCACGAGAATGACGCGCCACCGGCCGGGATAATCCTGCCCCAGCAAGGTCGGCAAGCTGCGAGGCAGCGCATCCGCTTCGTTGCGTGCGGGAACAATGATATCAATGCTTGGCCATTGAGCCGGATCGGGTGCGGGATCGTCGAAGACCGGCTTCCAGAATTGTCCGTTAAAAAACGCCAGATAAATCCACGCCGCCAGGGCGAGGAAGCTGAGGAGAATGGCAAAACTTGTCACTAGAAATACTTTAAACACGGCCGGCGGCTGCTCGCGAGCGCAAGATCTTACCGCGGCAGTTGAGGATTGTATACTCCTTAAATATGTTTCGATCCGTCCGTGTTCCGCTGGCTTGGTTGGATCGCGAGGAATCCGTTGTGTTCCAGCTCGGTCACATCCCCGGACCGGCCGAGGATAAGACTCCTTACCTGCAGAACTGGGCGCGCGCCAAGGCAGTAGTTGCCATGCGCCCGCCCTTTACCAATACGGCTGACACGGAGCCGTTGCCCGCCTGCCTCGAAGCTCGCGAACAACAGTTCTGCGAACGGCCGGCGCCCATTTCAATTCCAATGTGCTTGAAGTGTTGACGCTACCTTCGTCGCCCGCCACCGATTCGCAGGCTGTCGCCGCCGTTATAGTAGGGGGCCAGGGGTCGCGGCCGGGCCTCTTCAACGGACCCGCAGCGCTCATCGTCACTTCCGATGGCCGCGTTCTCGTGCTCGAACAAGGCAACTCTCGCATCCAGGCCGTCGACGTGAACGGGAACCCTGTCTACTGTTTTAGTCGACCCAGTGTCGGCAGCGCGCCCGCATCCGCGCTCTCCGGCCTCGATCAGGGTCTTGTGTCCACTTCCCTGCGTTCTGTATTTAGCGATGCGGGTTGTCCGCTGTCTTCCCTCTGGCGCGTGCAGGATGGGTCTAACATCTACCAACTGGCCGCTTCGAGTTCCGGCATCACAGTCACATGGTCGGGATCCGCGCTGTCCAACACATGGACCATTACCGATTCGTCCACCCCTTCGGCGCAGGTCTTTACGTGCACGTTGGATGGCGCCAACATCGATGTCGCCAACTCCTCTGGCGTGACCCTATTCAGCGTTCCCGCTGCCGATCTCAGCACGCTCAACAGCGGCGCTGTGGCGGCGGATATCTACTCCGGCCTCAGTACTCAGAGCATCACCCTCGTGGCTCCTGTCTCAGTTACGGGGAATGGTCTGAGTCTTTCCTCGTCCGATGTCGATTCGCTTTGCCAGGGGCAGGTTCCGCCTGATCTCGCCTCGTCGCTCAGCGCTCGCGGTATCACCCTCTCGAACTCGGCCACTGTGTCCAGCAACATTACCGTACAAGTCAACACTGCTGGAAGCCAGTGGACCATTACCGACCCCGCGGGACCCTCGACGTATCAAATAACGAACCAATCCGGCGCGGGCGCCATCGTTCAGCTTGTTCCGTTCGTGCCGCCTCACCCCGGTCCCGGCAAGGCCGCGATGACTTACAAGAGCATTGGTACCGAACTTAAGGGTTATATCTACACGCTCGGCTATACGGGCGATGGAACGGCCGTAACCGATTTCCTGCTGGATATCTATCAGCCGGATGGACAGTTCCTCGCGCGCACCGGGGGCATGAATGCCGGACGCATGACCGTCGATATGTGGCGCAACGTCTTTACATTGAACTTCGAATCGTTTCTCGGTCCCGGTGACCGGACTGAGCCGTCCGTTAGCACGTGGACACCGTCCACCTATTGAGAAACGCATAATATAGCGGAACTGTTTGTAATCTTTAGCATCCAACTTGTTGTATGGGTAATGCGCCCGGAGTAAGTCGTATATTATATCGCTCAGGTTCTGGTGGCCGATGTCATTCTTCAGGCGATCCAGCCGGTCGATCTCGCGAACAGCGTCATCACCCCTCCCAGCATCCAGCTCTACAGCGGCGAATACAACGTCGAAGTTGCTCAAAACATCAATATCACGCTCAGCGAGGGCAAGCTGGCCAGCTTCAACTCGCAGTTTCAGAGCTGCACTCAGAACGCCAGCGGCAATTTCACGCTGGTCTTCGCCGCGGCAAATTGCTTTGCTGATTACAGCTGGCATGAAACATATGCTGACGTTGAGTACGGCGGTTTTACGCACCATACGCTGAGTAACCCCAGCAATACTTACAGCTACAGCATGGGAATTGGCACGCTGACGATTAACGTGCCGATGACGCTTGCCACGACCACTGGCGGCGGCTACGAGCTCAGCGTCGGTACAGTTAACGCAGTGCCCGCAAACCTCAGCGCCAACGTGCCGTCACACAACGTGATCCAGCAGTATTCCGGGCTGCCGTGCCTGAGTTCCACAGTCAATTCCGCTACCACCGCTTCCATCGAGAACGTCAACTTCTCGCAGCCCATCCAGACCGCCATCAATCCGCTGTTCGGCACCATTGCCGACAGCGGAACGCTGCTGCCTTCGCCCACTCAGGTTGTCTACGAGTACGGGGTCGGCATCAATGGTCTGAGCTTCCCGAACAATCAGGGGCTGACCCTTGGCGTCACAGGCCAGGTGACCTATCAGGGAACTCCCTTCTCCGGACAGGCGGCGCCGGACGTGCACCTCCCTTCGGTTCCCACAAGCGAGCATGTGCACTTCAATCTCGCCGACTATGAATTCAACGCGCTCTACTGGGCCTTCTTCAGCGCGGGTGCTCTCCAAACCGACATCGAGCCGGGCAACCTACCCGATCCGGCCATGCTCAACACCGCTACTTACAAGGGTACTTTCCTGCAGGCTCTCTACGCTGCCTATCCGAGCGTTCCCATGAGCGTCAATGTCACCGCCACCAGCGCGCCGACGCTCTACTTTCAACAGGTCTACATCCTCACCAGCGCAGCCTTCACCTCGCTCGGGCAGCAGAGCGTGCCCTCCCGTGTGCTGACTCCGCTGCAGGTGCTGAAGAACCAGGTCTTCGAACAGCAGACCGAGTTCGTCGCCGCTGTCGAGAAGCATTCGCCCGGCTCTCCCTCTTACATACAGCAGATCGAGACCGCCTCTCAAGTCTACGGAGCTACCACAACCCATGATGTGCAATGCGCCTTCAACGTGGTTCCGACCTCCACTCCCATCGAGGTTTTCACGGTTCAGTTTACGAAACCGATTTCGTCTACAACCTTGCTCTTGGCGTCACTCCTTCGAGTGGGAATCCGTCGAAGCAGGCGCAGACGGTTAAGTTCGCCTTCCAGTTGCTCCCCAGCGCGACCTCAGCTACGCTAGTCAGTTCAAACATTTCAGGCATCACGTCGTCGAACTTCCCCATGATCTGGAACCTCGCGCTCCAGCCGGAGTACGCCAACGAGATGGCCAAGATGGGGCAGACCGGCGTGCCCGTACCGTTCATACAAGGTTTCCAGTTCCTGTTCGAACAGGCGGTGGTGCAGGTGCAGGCGAATTACGTTGATGTCCTTGCGAACGTCCAGTACAAAGGCGCGGGCCTGGCCCTTGCCAGCCACGCCTAGCGCTATCCGGAGGATGGCGATGGCATCGCATCTCGCGAACCCCGTGTTCATGGGGAAGTATGTCCTGCAGTCCACGAACACGAGCGGTACCAATACTACGTAACGGCGCTCCAAGTTTCGGGCTTTTGGGTGGTCGCCGCCGATGGCTCCGTCATAAGCGATGCTACTCTGTGGACCGCCTACGACGCCGGTTCCGGCTCAATTTACCTCGCCGCTGAAAACGGCATGTTCGTCTCGGTCGATAACTCTGATGGGGCCGTGCTCCTCGCCAGCAACGCCTCTGCTGCTCAAATCCTTCAATTCAGCTCCCTCCCCGCCAACGTTTCGACAAGTGTTATAGCCACTTGCAGCCGCTCGACGCCCAGTCAAGAGGAGATGTTTTACACGGTAGGCGGCCTTAGCCCGTATCTCCTCTTCCCGCTGAGCGGGCACTCGCCGCCAGCCGGGGTCCTCACAAGCCTGAAGGTCTCGTTAATCACACCAGCGCTCTCCGCAATCCAGAGTTCGCTTAACGCCGTATCCTACGATCTGCGCGCCGTGGACCTCACGGGCGCTAATCTCGCCGGCGTGAACTGCACCGGCGCGCAGTTTCAGGGCGCCACTCTCCAGAACACCAACTTCGCCGGGGCTAACCTTGCCAGTGCCCACTTCGCCGCGACCGATATTCGTGGGGTCATTTGGGGGGACAACATCCAAGCTGCGGGCGCGGATTTCACGGGCAGCATCGGCTGTGGCATGGTTGTCATCTCGACCGGCACTCCTCCCGGCGGACCGCAGGCCACCTTCGATAACGCAATCTTCACGAATGCCGATTTCGACGCCGATTTCAACGGCGCTCATCTCGAAGGCGTTGCCTTCGCTGGCGCTCAAATGTACTATGTCGCCCAAGGTAATCTGAACAATGCCTTCCTTATAGAGACGGATCTGAGCGGCGCCGATCTCACCGGCACGCCCTTCAACAAATCCATCGTTCAGGGCGCCAACTTCGACGAAGCGATCCTCATCGGCTGCATTGTGACCTCGGTCAATTTCGTTCCCTCATCGGAAGGCGAGCCCGTTTCCATGGTCGGCGCGCATTTGGAAGGAACCAGTTCGTGGGCTCCACGAGCTTTACGGGTGTCCGCCTGAGTGGCGCCGCGGTCGCAGTCACCAATGGCATACCGCTCTTCGCCGCCGTCATGTTGCAGGACTGGTCCGCCTCGCTCGACGCGCTCACCGTCCCTGCCGATCTTATAGAGGCTTTCTCCAATTCCGGTTATTCATTGTCGTCGTCCTCCTCTGTGACCGTCATGCAGCAGAGCGCCCAATGGACGCTGCTGCAGGATCCGGTGAACCAGTCTCCCGGCGTCGTCGAATTGGTCGGCTTCTCCCTGTTTGTTTCGGATTCCAGTCTTTCCGTCTATGGATCTTCGATCTCGGTCAATGAAGTGCAGACGGGGGGCTATAGCATTAACTTGATTCTGCCAGTGGAACCGAGCGCGCTCGCGCTCAGCCAGTTGGATCCAACCACCCGATGTCCCAATCAATTGACTGTTGCGGTTAACGGCGCCGACGGCCTGACCTGGCCCCAGATTCTGACGGTTCCGAAGTGGCCTCTTGCGATTTAATCCAGGGAACCATCTGGATTGGGCCAGTGGCTTTCCCAACGATCACGCCGATCAGCTGGCGGGAATTGGCTCGACGCGCATCACGTCGGAGTTGGATGCGTCGCCTCTGACGCAGAGCAGGTATCTACCGTCAGGCGACAGCGAGAAAGGTCCACCGCCGAGAGGTGCTAAGCGCTCGGGGAAATCGCACACTTCGTTCTCGGCGCCGCTCTTGCGGTCGTGGAAGTAGATGGCTTGGCCGGTAATCGATCCAGGCTTGCTTCCCAGATAGTAGACGCCCAGTTTGGAAACAGCCCAGCAACTGGAGCAGTAGGGAATGAGTCCGGTAAGGAACTTTGTGGTGCGATGTGTGGTTGTGTCCAGATGGAGCAGATTGGTATCGGCTGCTTCCCGGACAAAGAGCACCGAGTGGTCATCGAAGGCCGTTCCAAACGAGAGACCTTGGGTGGCGGCAAGCTGATTGCCCGGGGTGAGCGTGAAGCGGAGCTGGAATTGGCTAATGCCGCCCGGGATGCCGGCAATGACAGTTGTGCCGTCTGGCAGGATCACTGGATGAGTGCCCTTCTGTCCGAGCGGACGAACCGACCACTCTCCGTTCCGCTCGCGCTGAGCGAGATACATGTCGCGGTCTCGCGAGTCGTTGAAGATGACGGCTTGTCCATCGGGCGCCCAGCGTCCGACCGAGGGACGCTGGACTCCTTGCGTGATCTGCCTCGCGTTTGTACCCTTGGCATCCGATACCCAGAGTTGCTCCTGTCCGGTGCGGTCTGAGCGGAAACAGATCTCGGAGCCATCGGGTGAATACTGCGGGGACGCGTCTTGTGCGGAAGAACTGACGACACGGCTCCATCGTGTCTCTTGCTTGTGCTTAGGACGCAGATCGAGGCTCCAGATGTTGAAGTCCTGGTGCAGAACCGAGTAGACTAGACTGCCACCTAAACGGGCGGTAGCCACTTGAAAGGGAGCATCGGCATAAATGCCGGTAGGATCAGGTTTTGGCTCCCGACTCTTAGCGAATGCTTGCAGGCGCCACAAACGGAAGTCGCCCGTTCCATTGGAACTATAGACGACTGAGGTTGGATCGCTTGCCCAGTCGCACCCCCCGATCTGGAAGTCCGAACCGGTCAGTTGCTTCAGTTGGAGGTTTGCCAAGTTGGCAAGCAACAGGCCCTGGCGGCTGCGGTGGAAAATACGGATGAATAGAAGGCTTTTGCCGTCCGGAGAGAATCTTGGATTGACATCGCCGATGGTGTCCGCCGGCGGTTCGGCAATCTGTCTCAATTCCCGGCTCTCCAGAGTGAGCAGAGATAGCGCTAAAGGTCCGTTTGCGGAAGGCGAGTCCGCCACGGCGAGCGTCCGCCCATCAGGAGACCAGGCAAGACGTGCATCGGCAAGACCGAAGTGCGGACGGCGTATGGCCGTAACCACTCGCTCGGTATGCTTACCAAGATCGGTGACGATTGCCTCACCTCGGTCGAAACGGAAGCGGAGCGCGGCAACCGATTTCCCGTCGGGAGCCCAAGCCGGACTCGAGTACTCCCATCCCTCTTCGCCGAGCTTGGATAAGAGACCCTTGCCATCCGCAACCCAGAGCATCGGAGGCTGGTTGTCAAACCGGTCAAGGATAAACGCCACGCTCTTACCGTCTGGTGAGATGGCGGGCTGGTACTCCTTACCGCTGAGCCTGGCGACGGCAGCTCTGCGATAGAGCGGAACGAAAGCCGCCTCCCGCACCTGTCGCGGACGAACCGAAGCCCAGATCGTGATTCCCGCTACAACAACCGCAAGACCAGCCAGGAGAGCCAAAGTGCGAGGACGAAAAGTCCGCGGTCCAGCCGGGGGCGCGGAACTTGCCGTTTCGAGAGCGGCTACGATGACTTCATTTTTTGGAGCCGCTTGATCGTGAGTTTTGTCAACCGAAGGAACGGTCTCCTCTTTGAAGTGGATCGGACCGACGAGGCGGTAGCCACGGCCGGGGAAGGTCTCGATGTATCCCGGCTGGCCGGGCGCCACGGCCAGTGTTTTCCGGATGACAGCGATGTTCTGCAGCAAATTCGCTTCATCGACTACTCTTCCCTGCCAGATGGTCTGGATGAGTTCTTCTTTGGTGAGGATCTCATCGGGATGCTCAGCGAGGGCGAGCAGGGTTTCGACGGGTTTGCGCGCCAAACGGACCGGTTGTCCGTTGCGTAGCAGTACGCACGCGTTCGCATTTAAACTCCATTCCCCAAACCGATAGATTTGCCTGGTTTCGAGAATCAACATAGAAATCTCTTAGGAACTTTTGATCCGCTACTTATTGAAAAAAGTGGGTTAATCGACTAACAATCAGCATCAGTCTATCGCACGCAAGCTGAGCTCGGAGCAGACGAGGCCGCGTAGGAGGTGCTTGTTGTTTTTTTATCGAAACTGGAAACCAATCGGTGTGATCGTGGTGACCGCGTTCGGAGCCGTCGCCAAGATACAGGCGCAGGCTCCTCCGGACAGTTGGGTGGACCCGGATACACACCACCGGGTGGTGCGATTAACCCGGGAACCCGATAGCGCCAGCCTTTATTTCAACCAGAACGGATACACCGCGGATGGGAAGCGCATGGTGTACACCACCCCTGATGGCATTTCGGTGGTTGACTTGAAGACACTGCAAGCCCGCCAATTGGTGCAAGGGAAAGTGCGGGTCATTGTGACCGGCCGCAAACACAACCGCGTGTTTTACATCCGGAACAAGGAGGTGTTCTCGACGGACCTGGACACCAATCAGGAAAAGCGGTTAGGCGCCGTGCCAAAGAACGGGTCTATAGCGACAGTGAACGCCGATGAAACGCTGCTGGGCGGAACCTATATAGAAGGAGAGGCCGGCAACACGCCCTATACGCCGTCTGCCGCTCCGGCCAGATCCTCAGCTACATCCAGCCAGGTACAGACGCTCGACCAACCAAAGAACAAAGGGCAGATGATGGAGCAACGCTTGGCGGCCCACCTGCCGATGGCGATGTTTGTGTTGAACACGCAGACCGGCGAAACCAGAGTAATCCACCGCAGCACGGATTGGCTGAATCACCTGGAATTTTCTCCCACTGATCCTGCCCTGCTGATGTTTTGCCATGAGGGCCCGTGGCACAAAGTGGATCGCATCTGGACCATCCGTACCGACGGCAGCGGCGTCAAGAAGATTCATACGCGCACGATGGAAATGGAGATTTTCGGGCACGAGTTTTGGAGCGAGGACGGAAAGACGATCTGGTATGACCTGCAGACGCCGCGTGGGGAAGACTTCTGGCTTGCCGGATATGACGTGGCTACGGGGGAGCGGAGGCAGTATCACCTGCAGCGCGATGAATGGTCGATTCACTTCAATGTGTCTCGCGACAACACGCTCATGACTGGCGACGGCGGAGACCCCGGCCAAGTGGCGCACGCAAAGGACGGACAGTGGATCTACTTGTTCCGTCCGGAGTTGAACAAGAGTACCGGCGTCGCAGGCAACGGCTTGATCCGCCCCGGTGTTCTGCACGCCGAGCGGCTTGTGAACATGTCGAAGCACCAATACCGGCTGGAACCAAATGTCAGTTTCACGCCGGATGGTCAATGGGTTGTTTTTCGATCGAACATGTTCGGTAAGACCTATGCATTTGCCGTCGAAGTCGCCAAATCCGGGGAACAGGCGAGCCCGGCTTCGGGATCACGTTAGAGGTGTGGAGAAAGTTTGTGAATAAGACAGCCTCCGAGCGTTTTGGCTGGCGCGCATGCTGGGCGCTGGCGTTGGTTCTTTCTCTTACCGGTGTGCCGCTGAAGGCACAAATCGGCGGCAGCGGGTCTATCCGCGGCGTCCTTACCGATGAGTCCGGCGCCGTGGTGCCCGGGGCTACCGTGATCGCGAGAAATACAGGAACAGGAGTGGAAACCAGCCGGCGAACTACAGAAGCAGGCCTTTACTCACTGGCTCCGCTGCCGGCGGGAAAGTATGAGGTTATGGTCAGCGCGGACGGTTTTCAGAAGCTCACACAACAGAACGTCACCGTGGACGCGCTGGCGGAAGTAGGATTGAATCTAAGGCTGCAGGTGGGCCGGAGCAATCAGGAGGTGACCGTCTCAGCTATCGCCCCGCAATTGAACACAAGTGACGCAAGCATGGGCCAGACGGTGCGAAACGAGACCTATTCGGCGTTGCCGCTGGCGATGGGCAACGCGCCGCGCGACCCAACGGCGTTCACGAACCTGATGCCCGGCATGTCGACTAGCAGCCAAACCGGCAATACGGCGGGCAATGCGCTTGGATCGCAGGATCACTCGGGCGAAGTCTACATTGAGGGCTTGGCCGCGACCAATCCGGTGGTGCAGGGCGAGACGAGAACGCTGGGACTCGGTGTTTCGGTCGAAGCAGTCGATCAGTTTCAGATGGAAACCGCAGGCACGTCAGCGCAGCTGGGAGGCCAGGGATCAACGAATTTTGTCGTCAAGTCGGGTACCAACCAGTTCCATGGTTCTGTTTACGAATACTTCCGAAACACGGTGCTCGATGCGCGCGGATTCTTCTCGCTGCGACGGCCGGCAGAACATCAGAACGAGTTCGGCTTCACGTTTGGCGGGCCCATTGTCAAAAACCGGCTGTTCTTCTTTACCAACTATGACGGATTTCGGTACACGCAGCAGACGCAGGGCAGCTTAGCATCGATTCCGACATTAGATCAGCGCAAAGGCAACTTCAGCGCGCTGCCGGTGGCCATCTTTGACCCGGCCACGACGTCGTGTCCGGCTGGCGGCGTATGTACCAGGACGCCATTTCCTGGCAACATCATTCCTTCGGATCGAATTTCCTCAATATCGCAGAATTTGCAGTCTTTCCTGCCGCCGACGGCCAACAGCTCTTTGCAGAACAATTTTCTGACGTCGAATCCGATCGGCTATAACAACGACAGCACAACGAACAAGATTGATTTTTCCGCGGATGAAAAGGACACGTTCAATTTTCTGTTAAGTCACGGCCACAGGTCGCAGAGCAGCCCGTATAGGGGTGATAGCCTGCCGCTTCCTTATGCGAATACTCGTCTGGTGGATGAGATTCCGTGGACCGCGCAGGCGAAATGGACGCGGGTGCTAACGCCAACGATAGTGAACCAGCTGAGCTATGGATTCTCGCGTCTGAATGTACCGATAATCAACGCCACGATTGATGGGGACTATGCGACAAAGGCGGGATTAGGGCCGCTACCCGCGGGAGAGGCTGCTTCCGCATTTCCGGAGATCAGTTTTGCAGGTCCGAATGCCCCGGGCAATTGGCGTGGAACTGACTCGCGGGCATTTATCGATGTGAGCAACACGTTTACATTGCAAGACAACGTGCAGTGGACGCGCGGCAAACACTCGCTGACCTTAGGGGCGCAAATGCAGTGGTTGCAGGTGAATGAGAAGCAGCGTGCATACGGAAGCCTGGCTTCCTGGGCTTTCAGTAATGTGCAGACTGCGGGATTCAGCCCCACGGGAGCGGTGCAGGCTTCGACAGGGAATCCTTATGCGAGCTTCCTACTGGGAACGCTGAACCAGGCGAATATCATTCAGGATTCGGCGATCGCGACGGGTGGACGTTTTAAGAACTTTGCGTGGTGGATTCAGGACACATACAAAGTGACTCCACGTTTGACAGTGAACATTGGTCTGCGGCACGACATTTGGACACCATATAAAGAAGTCGTGAACAGGCAGTCGTATTTCGATCCGAACCTGCCAAATCCGGCGGCGAATGGGTATCCGGGAGCTTTGGGGTTCTACGGTAATGTGCAAAACGGATGCAACTGTTCATCGACGATTGACACGTATTTGCGGAATTTCGGTCCGCGCATCGGTATTGCCTTCAGCTTGAACGACAAGACAGTCGTTCGCGCGGGCTATTCGATCATGTATACGCATCGGGGCGCGGTCGGCGGCAGGGGCGGCGGCAGGTACGGTACCGACATGGTTGGCTATAGCGCCAACGCGGTGATTAACGGACCGAACGATGGGTTCAGTCCAGCCTTTGATTGGGACAATGGCGTGCCCGCCTACCAGCAGCCGCCGGTGTTCGACCCTTCGTATGGTACCGGTTATAACGGCACCGGTAATGTACCGGCAGGTCTCACATACGGCGATCCGAAGATCGGAGGACGTCCGCCGCGTTATCAGAACTGGAATTTTGCGATTGAGCGCTCTATTCTTTCTGACCTCACACTGGGTGCGGCCTCTATTGGCAGCAATGGCCATTTCTTAGGTGGCGGCGGACGCGGTATTTGGTCGGATCAAATCGATCCGCGTTTTCTCGCGTTGGGATCCTTACTCCAGCAGACTGTCACTCCCGCTGTGATTGCGCGGGCGAACGCAATCATCCCCGGTATTCGACTGCCTTATGCATCGTTTTCCGGAGGTTCGCTCTCGCAGATGCTACGTCCTTGGCCACAGTATTCAAACGTAACCGACGTGTGGGGCGACGTAGGGAATTCGAACTATAACTCGTTGCAGGTTTATGCGAATAAGCGGCTGAGCCACGGCCTGGCGTTCAACTTTAATTACACGCTTGCGAAGGCTTTTGACGATACTGCTTCGAATGTGATTGCGGCGCAATCGTTCGGGACTGGAACGGCGTATAACTGGGGAAACATGAAGGCGGTTTCGCAGCTCCCTCGCCACACGCTCAACCTGCTGACAACCTATGAGCTTCCATTCGGCGCTGGCAGACCGTTTGCAAATAGCGGCGGAGTAGTTTCACGCATCGTTGGAAATTGGCAGGTCTCTGGCATTGTGACGTATCGATCAGGAATGCCTATCGGCACAATCGGCGCGGCTTGTAATCTTCCGAATGCGGGTTCGTGCTTTGCGAGTTACGCCAACGGGTTCAATGGCGACGTGCGAATCAACGGAAACTGGGGCGATGGCAATTTGACGGGCGCGAACACGACCGCATTTCTGGATAAGGCGGCGTTTGTGTCTCCGGCTAGTTTTACCTATGGAAACACGCCTCGGACATCAGTCTATGGAATCGAAAATCCAGGGACGCGTAACTTAGACGTGAACGTCCGGCGGGATTTTGCGATTCGTGAACAGGTGAAGCTGACGATGCAATTAGATGCATTCAACGTGTTCAATCTGGTGAACTTTTCGGCTCCGTCCACCAACATTACTTCGGCGAACTTCGGTAAGATCACAGGCCAAAGCAACACGCCGCGGGTATTCCAGATCAGCGCACGCATAAGGTTCTAAGATTAGGATCGGGCAACCTGTTCGGGACTCTCTGATAGTCGGCGTCTGTTGACTCCGAGCCGGAAGCGTAAGCGCCCACGATGCTCCATTACTCAGTAAACGACATTTCTCAGGCGTGCAATAACTCCGTACCTGCTAGACCCGCCACCTGACTCTTTTCGAATGCCTGTTCAATCGCGTCCGCGGCCAGGTCCAGTCCGTGCGTCTGACCAATCACCTTCTGGAAGTAACGGGCTCTCTCGCGGTAGCTTGGGTTTGTTCGCACCCTCTGAATCAGATCCGGGAGACGCTCCACTGTCAGATTTGCGATTTCCACGAATTCACCGGTCCCATGGTATGCAATCCTGGCAGCAACGCCCGGTTGGTCGTATCCTATCGCAATCGCCACCATGGGCACCCCTTGTGCCAGCGATTCCAGCGCTGTATTCAGCCCGGCGTGCGTAATACAAAGCGCAGCCCGCCTCAGCAATTCAATCCGAGGCGCCGACCCGGAGAAATCGATATGAAGTACATTCCAGATGTGCACGTAAGGTATGCCCATGCTCATCGGTACGAGTTGGAGGAAGGTATGAATGGTGTCGAGCACCAGAGCCTGAACGCCTGTCTCCGCCAACTTTGCCGGTAGATGCGCCGACGTCACTTTCAGGAAATCCGGAGATATTTCCCCGCAAGTATACTCCGTGATTGCTTCGCCGAGCAGCTTCGACACGGGGGCAAAGGCTTTAGCTATGGAACCGATTGGATACTCTTTCTCGCAAAAGGGCACGAAATTCAGATTGGCTGCGCGAACGCTGGGTTCCGGCATCCGGAACACCAATAAACGTAATTTCGTGTCCGCGCGATTGCAGCTTGCGCGCAAGCGCCGTTACAGGATTCAGGTGCCCCCGAGAGGGGCTGACTCACAAAACCAATTTTCATAGTTGATCTTTCTCTCGCCTGCACGTGAGCCGTTTCTCGACATGCGCTCAGACAGCAATCGTCAGGGACAGAACTATGCCCGTAATCCGTAACCCGCCTGATCCGGTTTTATCCCTGCTGTGCGTAGAGCGTAAGCCGAGGATGGCTACGAGATAACTTGTTTTAACTGATCGCAAACAGCCGGCGGGCCGGACCGGGCACGTTCCCGACTGTGGCATAGCAGAATGGCTATTTTTGCCCAACGCCCCAAACGCCTAGCGCCTGCACAGGCATCCGGCTGACGCGCCCGGCCGCCTACGTTTTTACGGACTCCCAAAGTAGTGCGTGATTACTATGCCCTTGGGCCATTCCGGGCTGTTTCGGCTAGTCTGTCCTGCTTGCGAATTGCGGTTCGATTCTGCCAGTTGTAGAGAACTTGATCGGCGGCGATCAGAACATCCTTCATCATTCGCCGGAAGTGCTTTTTGATCCACAAAAGCATCAGTGGGTAGGCTCTGATTTTGTCGGCGAGATGAAGGGGCGCATGGTGAACGGAAGCTGTGTACTCTGTCAACTGCCGCCACTCGGGAAACATTAGCTTCTTCGTCAATTTCGGATCCCACCACTCCGGAGAGGGCAGCGTACCGTATCGGCGGGTCAGACGAAAGCCGTTGTGCTTCACCCGCGTGGGGACCGTTTTGCTGGACTGCCCCGAATGTCGCGTATTAATGAAAAGCCGTTCTGGTATTTCGTAGTAGCGGCCAAGCAACCCGAGCTGAGCGAGCAGGACTCCGTCGCTGTTGACGTAACTACCCTGCGGCGGAAGCTGCTTCAAAGCGTCCAGCCGGACAACGCCGAATAGCTGGAAGCACAAATGGTCGTTCAGCAACAAATCACGAAAGCGTACAACCGCATCCGTGGCGTCGGTTCGCATGGGCCACTCATAGTCCTCGACGAACGATCCATTTTCGTCGATAACACGAACTTTCGAATGAGCCAATACCAGCAGTGGGTCCGCCTCCAAAGCTTCGATGCATTTCTCCAGGAATGTTCGTTCGCAGAAATCATCATGCGCCGCCCATTTGAAATACTTTCCGGTCGCTAGCGAGCAAACCCGCCGGGTATTCCAGCCGGCCCCCATGTTTTCGCCATTTCTGGAGTAGCGGATTCGAGTGTCTCGTTCGGCATAGGATCTGCAAATGATCTCGGTTGCGTCCGTTGAGGCGTTGTCGGAGATGATGAATTCAAAGTCCTGAAAAGTCTGCCCCAAGAGAGAATCAAGCGCTTTTGTGAGGAATTGCTCGCCATTGTAAACCGGCATTCCGATGCTCAAGAGTGGAGTGGACTGCATTGTTTGGCCTCTTGCAATTGTAGTAGGCCACCTGCGCAATGTACTTAATGTGTCCATATTATGCTATCGCGATCGTTTTGTTTCTCACAACCCGCGCAATCCTTTATAAGTAAGATAGAAAACATTTATGAGCGAAGCCGCTCCGTCCAGTAATCTCTAAATGCAGAAAGATTGGTCCAATAGCGGAGGCAGTTGGCCCTATCCTTTGCAGAGTGTTCGGGCTCCAAGGCAGTCGCATGATCGCGGGAAAGCACATTCGATCACCGCCTCTCCCAGCTTCGAACCACTGATTCTAAAGGAGTTATCTCGACCGATGAATGCCTCTGAGACCTTTCCTCTTCCACAGCTGGACTCACGTTGTCTGGGCTGTAGTTGCCCTGAAGTTTCACCGTTTTTCGACCTAAAGGACATCCCCGCCAACTGTGTCGAACTGTGCCCGGATGAGAAGGCGGCGCGCCGCTGCTGGCGCGGGAACATGAGCCTGAGCCGCTGCGCGAGTTGTGGATTGATCTTCAACCGGGAGTTTGATCCGCAACTGCTTGAATACGATGCCAGCTTCGAGAATTCACAGGAGTTTTCGCCCTCCTTCAGAGCCTATGCCGACGAATTGGCTGAGCGCTTGATCGGCGACTATCAGCTGCACGGAAAAAACATTGTTGAGATCGGGTCGGGGAAGGGCGAGTTTCTGAAGCGCCTTTCGGTGGGTGGCCAGAACCGCTGCACGGGCTACGATCCAAGCTTTCAGGACTCCGGTGAAGGTGAGCGGGCGGGCGTACGTCTTGTCGAGGACTATTATTCGGAGCGCTATGCATCCCGTCCGGTAGATTTCTTTTGCTGCCGTCATGTGCTGGAGCATTTTTCTGCGCCGGCTACACTACTATCCCGCTTAAAGAAAGCGAACGTGGGCCGTGAAGTGGCCGCCTATTTTGAGGTTCCGAATGCCGAATTTATCTTTGAAGGGCTTGGTCTATGGGATTTAATTTACCAGCATGTTTGCTATTTCACCCTCGACTCGCTAGTCGCACTCTTTGATCGCACCGGTTTCGAAGTGCTGCGCGCTGGTACGGCATTTTCGGACCAATTTCTTTATATTGAGACGCGGCTGCCAGCCCGGCAGCCGTCGGAGCCGGCGAAGAAGAGACGGAGCAACGGTGCGCGGGATACGGCTGCTTCTGCCGAGGCATTTGCCCGGCGTCACAAAGAAACCACATCGCGCTGGTCCGCCTTCCTGAAGGACAGGAGCGATGCCGGCCAGCGCCTCGCATTCTGGGGGGCGGGCAGTAAAGGTGCATCGTTTCTCAACGTTGTTCCCGGCGCTAGAGAGATTGCCTGTGTTGTCGATCCGAACACACGCAAGCATGGCAAATTCTTGCCGGGTACCGGGCAAATGATTCATCCTGTTGATTACCTGAAGCAATACCAGCCGGACATTGTGATCACCTTGAATCCGCTCTACGTCACGGAGATCATGTCGACGCTCTCCTCGCTCGGCGTTGCAGCTCGGGTGGTGATCGAGCCGGCTTGATCCGCTTGGTGCCACTGTGGTCCTTTGTGCCCTGTGGGCGCTGTCTCAAACAAGATGTGGTCGAATGCGGCTGTTACATTCGGATCATTCATTGAATGCGGCAATCTCGACCGTGCAAGCTCCCGACAACTGTTCTTCAATGCTGGCGATAGAGGCTTCTGGCAGAACGCCGCGAAACGGCCCCAGCGATTCCTGGAACAGAGATTGGCTGTGCCGATAAGCGTACACCCAACACTTCATCCAGATTGGAAGCTGGATCGGTACTGACCAGAAGAACTCGTTTGCCTTGCGTTGCGAGAATTGCGCCGGTACCGCAAGCGATTGAGGTTTTGCCGACTCCACCCTTACCGGTGAAGAATACAATGCGCGGAAGGGCAAACAGATACTCCTGAATATTCAAATTCGTTTGTCTCGCGAGTCAGCTTTGAATGACTGGCAAAGCAAGGCCAACTTGAACTTTTGTCTCATCTAAACCTGCTAGTTCGGCGAGTTGCCTGCGGTCGGGACAAACACCCTTGCTTGCAACCGATCGTTGACCAGGATTAGCGGCAAACACCCGTTCCCGTCGGTTGCGAGGACGGTTTTCACCTGTTGGTTTGCCGCGAACGCCTGGGTAACTTGCGCGAGATTGTAGCGATTCACCTGGACTCCTTGATTGGCGAGCCAATGTAAATCGGCAACGAATCGGGGGAGCACTGGGTCGATGCTTGGTCCGCACACTCCAGTTGAGCAACACATTGGCGGGTCGAAAATATCAATCGTCTTCATATGGAATCTCCTACTGAGCGGGCGCCAACGCTCCGTCTTGCAACTCGGTGGTAAATCGAACTTTCATCTGGTCTCGTGCCGTCCGAAAGGCCTCTATTCGATCGGCCTCTGGTGCATCCGGCCCGGGAGGATCTTGAAATGGCCAATGCATCCGCTTCGTTTGAGCTGGAAAAATGGGACAACTTTCTTTAGCGTTGTCGCAGACGGTGATGACATAATCGATCGGCTTTCCAGCAAACTGATCTACGGATTTGGAACGGTGTCCGGAAAGATCGACGCCTAGCTCTTTCATGGCCGCAATCGCTTCCGGACGCACGATGCTGGGTTTCGTGCCCGCACTGGCGACTTCGAAGCGATCACCCGCCATGCTACGAAGCAGTCCTTCCGCCATTTGACTGCGTGCCGAATTGCCGGTACAGAGAATGAGTACTGATTGTTTAGGCATTTGCGAATTCCTGTTGTAGTTTTGTCTCGCGAAGTGAGCGGGACCAGGCTTGAGCGCCCATTTTGAGATTTCAGAAGTGGCCGAACCGGCAATCTGAGCGCCCAAAAGGCGGCCGGAGGGCCGATCTCCCGTCACCCGAAGCCACAGCTTCTTCGCTCCTGGATAGTACATCTTGTGATCCCAGTTGGTGGTTTGAACTGTGAATGGATCATAGCCGGCTTTCAGGGCTTCTTCGTGAAGCAGTCCCGTCCGCGCGATTGCTAGGTCGAATACCTTCACAACC
>DATHIZ010000696.1:0-2874 GCA_035316385.1 Bryobacteraceae bacterium
CTTCGCGTTTTCGACGCCGTAACAGATCAGGACCTGCTCGCCGCGCGCTACGGTCGGGCTGCCGGAATAGAACTGGGTAATTTTAGCGGGCTGGGGCGGTGGGGGTTGCTTTGCTTCAGGTGCGGGCTGGTTGCCGCACGAAGCAAGCAAACAGAGCGCTGGTATTAGACATTCGACTCTCATAGGCCATCACTTCGCATCCTTAGCGGGTGTGTGGGCAGGCGTCTGATAGATCGCCAGCAGACGTTTCTGGTCTTCCGTAGAGAAACCGGAATTGAGTGGAATATCGCTTGCAATCCGCAGCTTCCGGCGGTACCGGCCGAAATAGTCGAGGATATTTCCGCCATATTCGAAGCTGTACATAATGTCGGCGAATGAATGCGTGTGCGACAAGCCTAAGGCGTGTCCGAGTTCATGAAGACACGTCAAATAGACAATTGTGTCGCGGAAAAGCGGGTCTTTGCTGCCCTCGCCGGCTACTTTGTGCCCCAGCGCGTGGAGGCCGGGACGAACGTTTACCTCGGCGCCTGCCTTGCCGTCCACCATGATCGGGCGGGCTTCGCCGTACAGTCCCTGGTTGCCGGAAGAGGCCCAGTAAAGCCGGATTCTGGCTTTGCTCAGCGGAGACTTTTCGAATTTCAGTGTACCTGACGATGCCTTCTGCCAGGCTGACAATGCCCATTCCGCCAACTGCACATCGTTGGCTTCGCACTCGGCTTCCGGGCGGCTGCACGGTTCAATCCAGTAAGTGTACGTCTCGGCGGCCGACTCCTTTGGAGTGCCCGCCGCAAGAAATAGGAACAGCAAAAATGTCACGTGCTATGCCTCGTCGATAGTTTTTCTTCTTTCAATTCGTGCACCAGCTGTTCCAACTGCTCGATCCGCCGGCTTAAGTCTTCAATAGCCTGCCCCTCGGGATCGGGCAAACTGCCGTGCGCCAACTGTTCCTCGTTCTCGATCCTGGTCCGGACGACGCGGCCGGGAATGCCCACTACGGTGGAGTGATCGGGAACCGGGCGGATTACCACGGACCCCGCACCAATTTTGACATGGTCGCCAATCACAATACTACCTAAAACTTTCGCGCCCGTGCCGACCACCACATGATTACCCAGCGTGGGATGGCGCTTGCCTTTCTCCTTTCCCGTGCCGCCCAATGTGACGCCCTGATAGATGAGAACGTCGTCTCCGATTTCCGACGTTTCGCCGATCACCACTCCGGCACCATGGTCGATAAAGAACCGCCGTCCGATGGTGGCGCCCGGGTGAATTTCGATCCCGGTCAGAAACCGCCCGATCTGGGAGATGAAACGCGGCAGCAGCGGAACGCCGGCGTTGTATAGACGGTGAGCCAGGCGATGCAAAAGGATTGCATGAAATCCGGGATAACAAAGAATGATCTCCAGCACGCTCTTGGCGGCGGGATCTTCCCGGAATATCGTGTCGACCTGCTCCCGAATGGAACGGAACATACTCTAATTTACCTGTTTCCTTTAGCGCGCGCCAAGGGTGTCACCAATAGGTTCCGCGGGCGATTCAGCATGTTATATTGATGCGATGGCATGGCAGCAGGATCTCCGCCGATCTTCCCGTCTCCCTGGTTTCCATGGACGCGCGTGATTTTGGCATTCAAGCTGCTTCCCATTTCTCCTGGGCTATACACGGCCCGATTCTATACCATCGCCATCTCGTTCATGATTGGCAGTGCTTCTGGTTGGATGCAGCGTCCGCTACAAGCGACTCGGATCGTTGAGAGTCGTTGAAGCTGCTGTTTCCATTGCGTTTATTCCGTTCGATTACATGTGAGCTTTCAAAAAAGGGGCAATGGAATGGGTTTCAAACAAGCAGTTCGCTATACGAGTGTGTTCTTGCTGACGTTCGCTGCCAGCGCATTTGCCGCGCCGAAACTGCGTCTTTCTACCACAGCGGTGGGTCCGGTTATCGTGGCGCCAGGCGGGTCTATTAGTGCACCCGTGATAGATTACACCAACGCCGGAGACGGCAGTCTGAATTTAAGTGTGAAGTCGTCCGTTCCCTGGCTTACTCCCGCGGTCAGCGGCGGCAAGATTCTATTGAATGGGGCATCCGGCACCCTGGCACAGGGCAGTTTACGGGCCTTGTGACCGTGATCGATCCCAACGCGGTGGACGCGCCGCAGACGATTTCCGTCACTGTTCAAGTAGGCACGGCGGTTCCGGAGAAGGCCGATTTATATGTGGCGCCTAACGGCTCATCCGATTCCGTCGACTTTGTGGCCGCAAGCAAACTGAACTCGACCATCACCACACAGAGCAACCTGCCGTTCCTGTCGCGAAACGGTGGGGGGAGCTTCACTTTCAATGCTCCTTATCAGATTACCGGTAAGCAGGTCTCAGGAATGGCGGAGGCGAATTACACAGGAATCATCGTAACTTCCGGTTCCACCTTCGCTGCGGACAACAAGAGTGTTCCGGTTACCCTGCATGTTACTTCGCAGCCGATTGCCAGACTTACACCCATTGGGTTGGTGACGTTCCGGTTGGCCCAGGGGAGCCCGAAATCCACTCAGTTTGTCGTCATCGCAAACGGCGGTCTGGGAACGCTGTCGATTACCGGGGCGGCGGCCACAACCGCCGCGGGCGGGAACTGGTTGACCGCAGCCACGCCGAGCGGATTCAGCGGAATTTCGGTCACTGCCGATCCCGCAGCCACGAGTGCACCGGGTATCTACCAGGGCAGCGTGGCAGTGACAACAAATGCCGCGAACGGGCCGATTACGGTACCGGTTCAGTTTGAAGTCTTTGCCGCCACAGCGCCTGTATCGTCTTTCCGCGGAGCAGTGAATAATGCGGCGGTGGAAGCAGGGGACGTATTGGCCCAGGGGACCATTGTTTC
>DATHIZ010000697.1:0-12687 GCA_035316385.1 Bryobacteraceae bacterium
CGGGCGCATCACGTTGAGGCCGGGGATCGCGCGCAGACCAGCGAGTTGCTCAATCGGTTCGTGAGTGGGACCGTCTTCGCCTACGCCGACGCTATCGTGCGTGAACACGTAGAACGCCTTGAGCTTGCTCAGGGCGCCGAGCCGAACCGACGGCTTCATGTAATCGGAAAAGACCAGGAAGGTGGCGCTAAACGGCAGCAAGCCGCCATGCGCAGCCAGGCCATTGACAGCGGCTCCCATAGCATGTTCGCGGACGCCAAAGGCAATGTTGCGCCCGGAGTATCCCCAGACACCACCCACAGCGCCGGCGGAAGAAGGCCCGCCGAATTCCGGATTCTGAAAATCGCCTTCGCCTTTCAGCGCCGTATTGGTGGACGGGTTCAGATCGGCCGACCCGCCGAGAATGTTCGGAATGTGCTTGGCTAGAGCGTTCAGCACCTGGCCGCCCGCCGCGCGCGTCGCCAGCGGCTTATCCTCGGGCTTCCACTTCGGCAGATCGGCCGCCCAATTTTCGGGAAGCTTCCCGGAGATCATGCGTTCGAGTTCGGCAGCTTCCTTCGGGAAAGCGGCTTTGTAGGCATCGAACTTCTTTTGCCAGCCTTGCTGCGCGCCGGCTCCTTTGCCGATGGCTTTACGGAATTCGTTAACCGCATCCTGAGGCAGGAAGAACTTCTCCGTGCTGGGCCAGGCGAGCGCCTTTTTGGAAGCGAGCAACTCGTCCTCTCCGAGGGGGTTGCCATGCGCTTCGAAAGAATCCTGTTTGTGCGGGCTGCCGTAGCCAATGTGCGTGCGAACCAGGATCAACGACGGCTTGTGAGTCTCGGCCTGGGCGGCTTCGATGGCTTTGGCGATTGCTTCCGTATCGTTGCCTTCATGGACGTGAATCACGTGCCAGTCGTAAGCTTCAAAGCGCTTGCCGACATCTTCGGTGAAGCACAAGCTGGTCGCCCCGGCGAGCGAAATGTGATTGTGATCGTACAGGAAAATCAGTTTGCCGAGCTTCAGATGTCCGGCCAGCGATGCGGCTTCCTGCGTGATGCCTTCCATCAGGTCGCCATCGCCGCAGATTCCGTACGTGTAATGGTCAACGACGGTGTGTCCGGGCTTGTTGAAACGCGCCGCGAACCAAGCTTCCGCCATCGCCAGACCTACCGCGTTGCTTAGCCCCTGGCCGAGCGGGCCGGTCGCCACTTCGACTCCGACAGTGTGTCCGCGTTCCGGATGCCCGGGCGTTTTGCTGCCCCATTGGCGAAAATGTTTTAATTCCTCAAGCGGGAGATCGTAACCGGTGAGATGCAACAGGCTGTACAGGAGCATGGAACCGTGCCCCGCGGACAGGACGAATCGGTCGCGGTCAAACCAGGCGGGATCCTTCGGATTGAATTTCAGATATTTCATCCATAACGTGTAGGCCATTGCGGCCGCGCCCATCGGCATACCTGGGTGTCCGGAGTTGGCGTTCTGCACCGCATCGGCGGAAAGAAAGCGGATCGTGTTGATGCAAAGGTCTTCTAACGTTTGGGTTTCGGTGGTAGGCAAGGTTACCTCTTGTGTTTTAGACATATAGTCCGTTTGATACGTTGACAGTCCGGCAGCGGACGGAGTGCAAGATTTCCGGCAAATAGCCGACCATCGCCACTCTTTACAGGTTAGTACTTCGGGAGTTGAGGTACTTTAGGAAGTCGCCGAATCCGGGCCCTTTGCGGTCGCGGGATCCCACGCTATTCTGACAGAGAATGGCCTTACGGATCGTAAGCTTCGCGTTGTTGAGCCTATTCGCTGCCCAGGCGCAGAACACTGCCACATTTGAGAGCACCACCTATCAAGCGGACACACCCATATCGCTGACCTGTCCCGCGGGAGCGCCGCTGGGCGCGGTGAATCTGCAGGTGCGGTCTCCACAAGACAAAGACCCGCTGCAATTTCAATCCATCAATCACCTGAGTGAAGGGGACACGGTGTCGTACGCACCAGTGCTGCGCAACAACGAGAAACGGCCGGGGGAGGTGGCGATGGTACTCGTTCCCGCCAAACGGAACCCGGACGACGATCTGCTGATTGTCACCGACCCCAAGGATGCCAATAAGCCGCAACAATGGAAGATTCCACAGACTATTTCCGTGGCTGCTTTTGTATACGGGCCACAGGGATTGAACCGGAAAAAAGTACAGGGCTTTCTCTCGCAGGACGATCAGTTGGTGGCGCAACTGGCCGATTACGCCGAGAAGACGTCTCAGACGGAAGCGCTGCTCCAGGCGCTTTCCGATAACGGCAGTTCTCCGGCAAGCATGAACTCCGCGCTGAACGGCTTTGCCTCGCAGTATGGCTTCGCGGTCCAGTTAGATAAAGCCGCCCCGGTTTCGGTGCAGGCGCAGGCGCTGTTCAGCAGCATGAATCCGCAGCTCGCCAGCTACAATCCACTGGCCAGTTCGGCGTCGGAGCGCATTGGACAAACGACTAGCGTCGCCACCGCAGCCGCGACGCTTTTCTTCGGAAGTCCGGTCGGCATAGCAGCGGGGGGCACTGCAATGTTGTTGCAATTGCACTCCATTGCATTTCCAAATACCCAGTTCCGGTCGTCATTCGCAACACCGCTGAAAACCGGTGTCAACCTGTGTGGGCAGCGCGGGGCCGCACCGGCGCACACCAGGGTAGCGTTCGTGTGGGCGAACCGCATCCCCAATACCCCAACACCCAGCATTCGAATCGGAGATGACAATACGATTCCCCAGACGCAGAAGACTCTGGTGACGGTGAGCGTGCCGGATACGCAATGGAAGTATCTGCAACGGGCGCGGAATTGGGAACTCGAAAATGACAAAGGTCAAAAGATTGCAGCGACGGTGCTGAAGCTGGGGAATCAGAAGGCGCTCGAAATCGGTTTGGACAAGTTGAATTTGGCGGTGGGCGACTACCGGCTGAGCGGATTTTGGGATTGGGACCCTTTCCAAGCCACCGGCGAGATCCATGTCTTAGCTCTCAGCGATTTTAAAGACGCGAAACTGGTGGCAACGTCACAAGACCGCTTGCTGGCGCATTCCGGCAAAATCCCCGTAACGCTCTCGGGAAGCGACTTCGAATTCACTAACAAAGTGGAGTTGAAGAGAGCCGGCGATAAGTTCGCCTTGCCAGAGCCGGTGCGATTCCTTTTACCCAGGGGATTGCGCGCCGGTCCACAAGATCGCATGGACGTGCTATTGGATACGGCCGCGCTGGACCCGGGGACGTATGAGTTACTCATCTCGCAGCAGGACGACAAGAGACATGGCGTGGGCCTCAACGTTCTGCCCAATCCACCCCGAATGGACAATCTCCCTATCCTGGTAAACAGAGGTGAAGCAGCGCAGCACTATGTCTTGAAGGGCGAGCGTCTGGATCTGTTGGCAAAGTTGGAGGCGCCGGAGGCGCAGATAGAACTCGGCGCCGCGTCCAGCGGTGGGCACGAGCGCAGTCTGACGGTGCAGTTGAAAGCCAGTCCGCAAGCCACTGTTTCGTCCGTTACCGCGTCGTTAAGCGACCGGAGTACGCAGCTGACTCTGCCGGATGCACTGCAAGTCACCGGGCCCTTGCCGGTAATTGCGAGTTCTAAACTTTCCCTGCCCGCCGGGCTGGCAATCACGATTCTGCCCGAAGAATTTCCCGCCGGCTATACATTGACTGCCGTGCTGGATGTCAAGAATATCGAACCTAAAAGCATTTTGCAGCTGGATTGCGCGGAAGGCGTGGGCGGAAAGCCGCTGCTGCACCTGGGTGAGCAGAATGATACATCCAGCTTGCAACAGTTATCTCAAGACCAAATTTTTCTTTCCTACGATACGAGTACCTTTCCGGCGGGCTGCACGCTGCAAGCATCAATCGACAACGGCCAAGGCGGAAAATCACAGCCAGTCACCTTGGCGCGAATCATACGCTTGCCGCAGATTGCTTCTATCCGGGAGACCAGCCGGGAGACCGGCGGACCCCAAATGGACGGCGTTGGCGCAACCTACACTCTGGCGGGAAGCAATCTGGAAATGATCGAAAAAGTGGGATGGGATACCCTTACCGGAAGCGACGTTGCTGGCCTGCCGACGCCCTTGCCCGGGCCGGGCCGGCAACAGACGTTAACCGCCATGTTGCCGGTGCCGCCGGTCGCGCGCGCGCCAGTATTTCTTTGGCTTCGAGGCGAAAAAACCGGCCGCGCCACGAATATTACCGTGACGCCCGGCTCGCCAAATACCGCACCCACGGGCGCCGGACGGCCCTGATTTGTTTTATAGTTGGGACAATTGACAAATCTGCCCAATTTGCTCACTCTGATGCGGATCTTTCTGGTTCCGCTGTTGGTAGCTGCGCTGGTGCAGCAGAACTTTCAGATCTATTGGGGCGAGCGGATCCTGGTCGCGAACGACTTCTTCGCGTTGATCGTGTTCCTGGCTGCTGCATTGACGGATTTGCTGGACGGCTATCTGGCGCGGCGTTGGAAACAGGTGACCACGGTGGGCACTTTGCTCGACCCGGTGGCGGATAAGCTGCTAATTTCCGCAGCCCTTATTTCTTTGGTTCAGACGCGCCTGCTTCCCGGCTGGCTGGTAGTGCTGATCATCAGCCGCGAGTTCGCGGTATCCGGTTTGCGCAGTATTGCGGCAGCGGAAGGTTATACGATCAAAGCCGGTGAACTGGGCAAATCGAAAATGGTGCTGCAGGTCGTGGGCATCATGCTTGTGCTGCTTTCCATCCGCTGGCACGCCCTGCGCGGTGTGGCAATGTTTGCCATGTACGCAGTGCTGGCTTTCGGCTTGGCTTCGGCAGTGGAGTATTTTCGTAATTTCTGGGGCAAGGTGGATTCAGGCATCAAGCTTCGCCGCCGCAATGAGCTACTCGCCATGGAGCGCCAGAAACGGCGCTTGCTGCGGGCCGAACGCAAAACCGAGTTGCGTGCCCGGAAAGGCGCGCAAGTACCTGAAAGAGCCGACGACGACGCTCCAGCTTCTATTCGGCGATCTGGCTGAAAGATTTTTCGGGAACCGGAGTGAACAGTGCCGGGACCAGCGCTTGCGCGGCCGATCGAACCACTTCATAACCAGTGGTAGTAAAGAGGACTGTGCGAGTCTCGCCGCGCCGTCCCATTGGTCCTAGCTCCCTCCCATTGAAGACAATCGTCACGCCACCCGCGTTGCCGGCGCGAATTCGGGCGGTTTCGCGCCCTACTAAAACCTTGGTCTGTGAGGCTTTCAAAATGCCGCTATAAGTCTGTTCTCCGTCAGCGACTATAGATAGCCAAGTGGCCTCGATTGCCATCAGTCGAATGTGTATGCCGTTATCGATCTCGGCGGCTGGCGGCTCTCCCGCTGCAAGGGTCGGATCCGGCGCGGGCCGCGCCGTCGGGTTCGACGGTGATTTTGAAGCTTCTCGTCCGAAATGAGTTGCGAGAGACGTCAGCGTGGAGACGGGAGAAGGAAGAAGGATCCTTCCGCCGCCAGGACGCAAAACCGCGTATAGGCCGGAACAGAGCACCACGACCGCAACCAAAGCCACCGCTGAATAAATCCAGTGGAAATCATGCCGGATTTTGGGCTGGATACGGGCTACGCGGACAAGGGGCTCGCCGGCTTCCCCAGGGAGGCGCGGTTGCGGCATTTCACTGCTGGCCGCCTGTACAGCTTCAGCCAGCAAACCGTAGACCAGCTTGACTTCCTGAGCGAACTGACGGACAAAGCTGCGGTACAAGAAGGGTGAGCTGATTTGGCGGAGATCGTCGGACTCGATGGCTTCCAGATTTTTTGAAAGAATACGAGTACGCGCGCTGATATCCTGCAGGGTAGAGCCCTGGTCGAGCCGCGCATTTCGAAGCATTGTCCCTACGGACGACATGTAGCCTCCAGACGAAAGGTTCCGTCCGAATCCCTGTAAAGCTATAATACTACAAACTTTTGGCAGGCCTAGACGGCAACTGCGATGTACAATTCTAATCGACCTAACTCCATCATTCCTTTAACCCTGAAGCGCCTGACAGCAGTAGCAGCGATCCTTTTTGGTACTAGAATAAGCTCAGTTGTAGGCCTGGTACTTCCGCCAAATTCGCCTGCCTTTGATGGCGCGCAAGCTCTGGCTGCTACTAAAAAGGCTGTCGCATTCGGGGAACGGCCCTCGGGCTCCCCGGAGAATGTACGCCAAAGGGACTGGATCCTGGCCGAGCTGAAACCCCTGGGAGGCACTGTCGAGCTGGACACGTTCAGCGGCCAAACTCCGAATGGACCGGTGCCCATGGCGAATATCATTGTCCATTTCAAAGGTGTAAGTGGCAAAGCCATCACCGTGACAGGCCACTATGACACAAAGAAAATTCCGATGATGTCTTTCGTGGGGGCGAACGATGGCGGCTCATCTACCGGCTTCCTGATTGAATTTGCACGCGTGATGGCCAAAATGAAACATCGCGACGATGTGCTGATCGTGTTTTTCGATGGGGAAGAGGCGGTCGGCAACTGGACCGCCTCCGACAGTTGCTATGGGAGCCGCCACTTGGCGGCGAAGTGGCTGGCGGACGGAACGCTCAAGAATGTCAAAGCGCTTATAAATGTGGACATGATCGGCGACAAAAGCCTGAACGTGATGAACGACGAAAATTCATCCGCATCGTTGCGTGAGATGACGCAGAAGGCCGCCGCCAAACTCGGCCATTCGCAGTATTTTGAGAAGACTCCAGGGGCTATCGAGGATGACCACAAACCATTCGCGGAGGCGGGCGTCAACGTTCTGGACTTAATCGATTTCGCCTACGGGCCTGATAACGGTTTCTGGCACAACGCGAAAGACACTATGGACAAGCTCAGCGCCCACAGTCTACAGGTGGTAGGCGACGTGGTAGTGGAACTGGTGCGGCAACTCGATACGCCGCCTAAACCTGCTTCCTACTGAATCCGGGCTGCAGCGGCGCTCCGCGCGTGCGGAACTTTCTTCAACTCACCCTCGATCAGCGGCTTTAATAGGGCTACGTCGATGCGGTCGTTATAGCGCTGGCCGTCGATAAAGATGGTCGGTGTACCTTCCACCCGGGCGGCATCGCCATCGCGTATGTCTTTGGCGATGGCATCGCGAACTTCCTTTGAATCCATGTCGGCTTCCAGGCGCTTGACGTCCAGCCCATTCTGCTTGGCAAGGGCCAGCAGCACCGGACGTCTCAGGTCGCTATGATGCTCAAACATGGCGTTGTGCATGACCCAGAATTTACCCTGTTTATGCGCGGCCAGAGCGGCCGAAGCCGCGACATATGCCTCCGAATGAATCTCCAGCGGGTACTGCTTGAATATCAGCTTCACCTGGTCCGGATAGGCGCGCAGCAGGGCTTCGATCTGCGGATAAGCGGCGACGCAATAGGGGCACTGGAAATCCGAGAACTCGACCAGCGTGACTTGCGCTTTGCCGGAGCCGGTGACAGGCGAGCCGGCGGTCGGTATCGAGATGGCGGAATCGAGGACTCTGCCGGTATTCTGATCGTGCGCCCAGCGTGAAGCGGAGGCCTCGGCGATGGCAGCGGCTTCACTCTTGCCGGCCCTGATGGCGTCGGCCACGATAATCGCCAAGCCGCCGCTATAAGAGCACGACGGATCTTCGATGCGGCACTGCGCCACTTTCATGCCGCAACCGCACGGGCAACTTTGGTCCCGCAGGACCTTGAGGACGGATGCCTTCTGAGAGGCTGTGAGCCCCTTCAAGTCAACCCCGGGCAATGCGTCCGTGGTTTTCCAATCCTGAGCAACGAGAAGGGCGCCCGTCAGGAAAAGCAAGCCTGCCAAAGGAGCAGTTCGCCGCGGAAGGAACATCATAAGCTATATTGTACGAGCTTTGCGCATTTAGAGCCTTGCTCGCGAACAAATTATGAAACTCGGTTTTGTAGGACTCGGAAGAATGGGCTTAAGCATGGCGCGCAATCTGCTGCTGGCCGGACATGAAGTATCGGTCTATAACCGGACGCGCGACAAGGCCGAAGCCCTTAAGGGCGATGGCGCCAGAATTGCCGGTTCCCCGGCCGAAGCCGCGCATGGCTCCGATGCGGTTTTGAGCATGTTAGCGGACGACCAGGCCGTGGCCGATGTGACGTTTGGAGAGCAAGGAATCGCAGCGGGATTGAGCCCTGGCGCGGCGCACATTTCGCAAAGCACCATCAGTCTGGCGATGGCCCGGAAATTGGCGGAAGAGCACGCCAAATCCCGGCAGATTTATTTGAGCGCCCCCGTTTTTGGACGCCCTGAAGCGGCTGCGGCCAAAAAACTGATTGTGGTGGCGGCGGGCGACGGCAAGGCTGTGGCGCGCTTTCAGCCGGTGTTCGAAGCCATCGGCAGGCAAACCTTCGTGGCCGGCGAGGAGGCGTGGCAAGCCAACGCGGTGAAGGTGGGCGGTAACTTCATGATCGTCAGCGTGATTGAGGCGTTTGGCGAAGCTTTTGCCATGATGCGTAAGGCCGGCATTGAGCCGCACCTGTTTCTCGATGTAATGAATGAGCTTTTTGCTTCGCCGCTCTATAAGAATTACGGCGGAAGTGTGGTTGGCGGAGTATTCGAACCTGCCGGGTTCGTTTTGAAATTGGGATTGAAGGATGTGGGCCTGGTACTCGAAGCGTCAAAGGAGCTGACTGTTCCCATGCCCTTTGCGAGCATATTGCGAGATCATTGTCTTTCCGCCATGGCGAACGGCCAGGCGGAAATGGATTTGTCGAGTCTGGCGCTCGTGGCGGCACGGAACGCCGGCTTGCCGGTGCCAGGGAAATCATGACCGCACTAAAACTAGTGCCTTGTGCATTGTTGCTGACCGCTTGCGGCGCTCCGCCAAAACCCGCCACGCCTGCTTTGACGCCGGAAACGGCGGCGCAATTGCTGCATTACAACGCGAAGGCCTCGGTTTGGTTGGCCCATGTGAAGAAGCAAAACCCCACCTGCGAGTACAAACTTGAGATACCCAACCAGATGGCGTCACCCGTGGAAATTGACGTGCCCCGCATCGTATGGTGTGGCGGTCAACCCGCCCCACGAGAGTTGAATGCCAGCGTTTCTTTCGAATACGACAAATCCACAGGTCGTTGGACCGTCGCACGTTTTGCCAGTTGAAGGGGCAAATGCGATCTGGAGAAAATCATAACTGCGCCGATAGTTATGATTAGACAGAGAACTATGGAAAAGTGGGAACGTGCTTCCACCTGCTATTAGCACGGGTGCGAAAACCGGAAAACGCCCTGTTTCGGTACTTCTGATTGGCCCTTCTTTAGATATTCTGGGCGGACAAGCCGTACAAGCAGCCCGGCTGATGACCGTTTTGAACACGGTGCCGAGCCTGCGGATGACCTTTTTCCCAATCAATCCCAGGCCTCCCAAGCTGCTGCTTTGGATTCGGAACATCCCTTTTCTCCGGACTGTGTTCAACTTTGCGCTGTACACAAGCCGGCTGGTCTTTACGGCTGCCAAGGTGGACGTGATTCACATCTTTTCGGCCGGGCTCACCTCCTATGCGTTGTGGACACTGCCCGCGCTGCTGATCGGGCGACTCTACCGAAAGCGGATTATCCTGAATTACCACGATGGGCAAGCGGCGCAACATGTAACCGAGTGGCGTACCGCGATTCCCAGTTTTCGTTTAGCGGACCGCCTGGTCACGCCGTCCTACTTTCTGGTGGACGTCTTCGCCAAATTCGGCGTTCAGGCGCAATCCATCTTCAACATCATAGATACAAATCAATTCATCTATCGCAAGCGCGGCAAGCTACGCCCGGTCTTTATGACAAACCGGATCCTGGAGCCGCTTTACAACGTCGGATGCATCCTGCGCGCATTCGCAATTATCCAGGACCGTTTTCCGGAGGCGAGCCTGATCGTGGCCCACGACGGAGTGTGCCGTCCCGATCTGGAAAAACTTGCAGCGGAGTTGGAGCTGAAAAATACGCGCTTCATCGGGCGCGTCCCGCACGACCAGATCCCGCAACTCTACGACGCAACTGAAATCTATCTCACCAGTTCGAATTTCGACTGCATGCCGGTTTCTCTTTTGGAATGCTTTGCGTCGGGCGTGCCCATCGTGTCGACGAACGCCGGAGGTATACCTTATGTGGTTACCGACCGCGTGTCGGGACTCCTGGTGGAAGTCAACGATCATGAAGCCATGGCCGCCCGCGCGATCGAATTCCTTGAGAACGAGGACTTGGTGAAACGGATGACGGATCGCGGGTTGGAAGAAGTAAAGAACTATCACTGCGACCCGGTGCGGGACCAATGGACAGAGCTCTACCAGGAACTGGCTTCGGAGACGCGTTCCCGGTCCGGTGCAAAGCAAGTTCTCAGCCAGGCGTAGTGGCAACAGTCCAGTCACGCAATTTGACCAGCTAAGATAGCCCTGTTTTTTCAGAAGCTTACGTCCCTTTCGAGCTAAGTACGCCAACGCTGCGATTTAGCTTGATTGCGGGAGTTTCCAATGATCAACAAACTTAAGGCGGCAGTCTTGGTGCTGCCGCTGCTTGCGCTTTTTCTCACCAGCGGTTGCGATTCGCAGCCCGCTCATCCAAATCAGATCAATGCGTTCGATGGCGCAACATATGACACCTTGACTGTGACGCACGGGGCGTTGACCTCGCTGCGCGCACAGGTTGCCGGCAGCTATCCGCAATACGCTCCGGTTTTCAATCAAGCCGCGGCGGCGTATGCCACTGCCTTTAATGCTTATTCGGTTTACCGGGCGACGGCCGGCAGCCAGGCGGAGGTTTCAGCGGCAATCGCCAATTTGACGGTCAGCGTGGTGTCGCTGGAGAACACCTTCCTCAGCGATATGCACGTCTCCGCGAACAACGTGATCAGCGTTGAAGGAAAAGCCAGAACGATGCGAACACGTGCCGGAGCCGCATTAACCATTTCGGACATTCTGGTCGAACTCGAAATTGCGGCGGCGTTGGCGGGCACAATTCCAGGCGCGCAGCCTTATGCTTTGCTGGCGCAAATAATAATCAACGCGACCAGTCAAGCGGTGGCGGCGGAAGTAGCGGCCGCCGGCCAGGCAATTGACCTGAGCACGATTCAGCCGGTTCCGGCAATCGCTTAGCAATAGCGGACGTCAAAGTGTGAGTGCCGGGGCCGCGCATGGCGTGGCGCTGCCCCGCCGCTAAATCCTGACAAGCGAGTAGGTTCAAATAGTCATATCGAATGTTGAGACAGGTAAACCACTGGATGGAGTTTGTGGGGACGGCCGTGGACGTCCTGCTGCTGTTGCGCGTACTGACATTGAAGTTGCATAAGACGTATCTTTTCCTCACGCTGGCCTGCGCCCTCGAAGTCTTCTTCGATGGTGTCGGCTTGTGGCTGGGCGATTCGCCCGAGTGGACTAGAGTCTTCGTTTACTCGCGCTTTCTGTATGCTTTTATTTTTCCCGTGGCTGCGTGGGATGTTTTCGAAGAACTGAGTGCTCAGTTGAACAATGTGCGCCGCGCGGCGATTTCCAGAATCGTCACGAGTCTTTTGCTGGTGTGCATCTGCGGACTGATTTTCTCCGGATTGGGGGACACCAGCGACGAAAACAGCGGCTGGATGTTTACCACGACATTTGCGGTGATTCTGTGGGCCGGCTCCGCCACCGGCAGCTTGACCTTTCTGTGGGTAATGCACAAGAATCTGCGAGCACAAGCCTTGGAGCCGCCCAACAACACTCTTGTGTGGCTCATCTTCTTTGAGCTGCTTTTGGGCGGCGAAATATTCAGTTGTTTTTTCCTCTTCTTCAACGAGTTGTTGAGCCTGGATATGCGGGAGGCCGTACAGTTGCTCCTGGGCGTTTACAGCACGGCTATCACCGCGTGGTGCATTTTCAGGCTGAAGGGAATTCCTTCGGATGTCCCGTCAGCCCCGGTCAATGCAAATTCCTAAGCCGCACGCGGCGCCACGACGCTTCAGCTCACCGCGTCTTTTTCCATTAAGTCTTCATTTCGCTCCGTTCAACTCTAAACACCTGAGTTACCGCCAGATCGTGGACTATCCCATATCAAAACTGATCCACTTACCCGGCTATCAGTCAGGCAAGTGCGGGCGTGTGAGCGGCCGCCAGCCAGCAGCGTCCACGAAGTGCAAGTCGACTTCGGCAGCTACGACCGCAATTCGCGTGGAGTGGAAGTGGAAGCAGTAGCATTCATATGACAACGCCAAAGTCACCGATACAACCGATGCCGGTCAGTTGGGCAAATATCTGGTTTCGGTTCCACGCCAGACTGCGTCCGCCTTCATCGAATACTCGCTACCCAAAGGTCCGCTAGCAGGATTGGGGCTAGGATTCGGGACACGCTACGTCGGCATTCAGGCCGGGACTGCGGACAACTCGCTGCAGCTTCCGGGCTACACATTGTTCGATGGTTGGCTCCACTATGACTGGAAGCTGGCTCGCTTTAGTATCACTTCGACCAACATGGGAGACAAGCGCTACGTTGGCGTTTGCAACTCGATCTCTTATTGCAATTAGGGGTTTGCCAGACGCGTCGTCGGCAGCATTCAGTTTCGATGGTAACGGCGCATTCGCATAAAGGATTTTGGTGGCGTCCGCAGCAGGTTTGGCTACGCCGGGCGCTTTTTCAGATCCATCTCTGGGTCGGCATACTGCTCTGCCTGTACGTGATTGTCATCGGAATCTCCGGCTCGATCCTGGTCTTTGAAGACGAACTGGCCTGGCTCTCCTATCCCAAATTGA
>DATHIZ010000698.1:0-14821 GCA_035316385.1 Bryobacteraceae bacterium
GAAAACCCATGTAGGCCAACCGCAAGCGATACTTGCGGCAGGGATGCGCGCACAGGGCATAGACATCGGCCGGGCGCACCCGCCGTATGCCAATTGGGCGCGCATTACGATAGGTTTGCCCGAAGAGAACCGCCGCGCCCAAGCTGCACTTCGACGCGCTTTGAAGTGAGCGGCTCCAGGAGTAGCTCTAGATCACCGGGGCGACTGCCTCGCGTAAGTCACCGGCGACGTTCGAACCACTACTTGTCCCCGAGCCGTCGTCACCCATGTTTGTTGATCGCCCAACGTGACAATGCCCCACCCCGAGCTTCCGAATCCGACCTGTGCGGCCACTCTATCAATGAAGTCGAACGCTTCTTCTGCAAGACGGCGCCGGCGCCAGAATCACAACGCGGCGATCGGCGGCGGCTAACGCCTGTGTTGTTGCGATTGCTGCTCCCGGCTGCCTTCTCATACCTGGAGTCTAAGCCGCAATTAGCCCGAGGGCAATGACAGGCGCCGGTCAGATTCTGCCAAACTGAGCGGCGCCGGCCAGAACGCTTACTCCTTCAGCGAAGACCGCGTGGGCGGAACGGTGCTGTTATACCCTTTACGGTCCCACCATAAAATTTGATTGAGAATCTGCGTCGGCACGTCGTCGACATGGTTCCAATCCATCGTGGCGGAGCGCTTGGCCGCCCAAAGTTGCCGGTTATTCAGCGCCGCAAGTGGCGGGTTCATGGTGTCGAGCGGGATCTGTGGCTTCAATGCGGAATAAGTACTTAAATCCCTCGCTCCCGCAGCCGTGAATATGCTGGTCATGGCGCGCGCCGCTTTGAGGAAGTGTGTTCGCGGTTCGATATGAAATATGTCTTGAATGGTCCGCGTCATGGAGAGTTGCGTGTAAAAATTTGAATCGACCGCATTGTGCCGGATAGACGGGCCAATCGCCAAAGCTACAGTTCTGTGTCCGTCCACATGATCCACGCCGTTTTGCGCATCGTCTTCCACTACCAGAATGAGACTGGTGGACCAGAAGCGGCTCTTCGAAATAGCCTCCACCATGCGTCCCAGAGCAAGATCGTTATCAGCCACCATTGCGGAAGGCGTCGGTGACTGCGGGTCTGTCCCCATGGTGTGGTCGCTGGTCATGCCAAAAACCAGCAGGTCCGGCAGATAACCGCTCTTATTCGCCTCCGCGAGTTCCTGCTCCACCACGGTCGCGCGTATTTGATCTGTAATCTTCATGGCGTTGACCGGATAACGTAGATCCATCACCGAAGCCAAGGCCGGTACTGCGGCGCGGCTGCCGACCACGCCCGGCCAGGAGCCATCCAGATAATGCTTCCAGTATTCGGCCCATGGATGAAGGTCATCCTCGGTAATATCGCGCGCCGTTTGCGTTTTGGGGTCCCACTCGGCGGGAAGGGAAAGCACGCCTCCTACTCGCACATCCAGCGGGCGCGCAGAGTGTTGCCAAAAGAAACCCGCTGGCGAGACATCCAATGCATCGGAAAGATTCCAGGCATATCCGCGGGGAGAATCCGTCAGCGCCCGCTCCACATTGTCGCTGACAAAGCCTTGTTCCAGCCATTGATGGCCGTCGAAGCTCATGGCGCCCGTCGCGTAGAAGTTATCCAGCAGCACATATTTTTCGGCCAGCGCATGGTGATTCGGCGTAACGTCGCGGCCGTACATGACAAGCTTTGCGTCGCCGTTACCTTGCGGCATATCGCCGAAGACCTGATCATAGGTGCGATTTTCCTTCACGATCAGGAATACGTGATGGATGCCCAGCGATTCCAGATTTTGAACGCCGCCGGCCGGCTCGAATTTGGGATTGTTGGCGGCACGCACTTCACGCGTAGCCGCTGCCAGCCGCGCGTCCAGTTGCGCAGGTATCCGCAACAAAGAACCTTCAAATGCGCGTGATTGGTAGGCGCCGTGTCCATTATCGGTATTGCCGCGGCCCTTGATGTTCAAAATGCGAAGGTTGCCTTCCCGGTCCAGCGCGATCGCATCCGGGAACCAGCCGGCTGGAACTGCTCCCACAGGCGTAAATTTTCCATTCTTCTTGTCGAGCACCACGACCGCGTTGTTCGTGGCGGCGGCAACATACAGACGATCGCCTTTCGGAGCAAAAGCGACAGCAACGGGCTCACTGCCGAGTAAGCCCTCTGGCCAAGTCGGTATGGATACCGCGGTAGCGGTCAGCTTCGCCGTGTCGATGAGAGTGATGGAATCGGAATGGGAGTTCGCCACGGCCAGCGTCCGTCCATCGGGACTAAGCGCCAGGCCGGTAGGAGCACGGCCCACCGTCACTTCCCGCACGGCGCCGCTGTTTACATCCACCACGCTGACTGTTCCATTGAGCACGGCGCCCGTCTGCTTGTCGGTGGCGAGCGCAGCGCCGCTGCTGAAGCCCTGCGCTTGGCCAGGCGAGGGAGCGTGACCACCACGATTCGACACATACAGACGGTCCCCCGCGGGGGACAGCGCCACGGAAAACGGCGCTAATCCCACCGGGATCTCTTTTTTTACGGAACGCGTTCTTGCATCGACAATCGCAATGGTATTGTTGCGGTTGAGAGCGATGTAAGCCGTGTCTCCGTCTGGCGAAAACACGATGCCTGCCGGAACGGCGTGTCCAGGCAGTGCAATTCTCTCTGAACCGTCCGGCGTCTCGGCAGCATTCAATTTGCCGATGAAAATACTGTCCGTGCCCTTTGTTGTAGTCTCGCTAGCCCAGATTTCATGGTTACCCGGCCGGAACGCAATTCCGCAATACGAGGTAGTTTTTGTTTTGAATTCACCTTGCGGAACACCTGTCCCGCCATCCACCAGTTGGATGCTTTCCATATTCAAAACCGCGAGCAGGGACTTGTTGGAATCGAAGGCCAAATCGACGGGCCGTCCTGGAAGGAATGTTTGCTCTCCCCAAGGTCGAATCAGTTGCTGCGTCACTACCAGCAGCGAACCATCAACCTGTTTCCCCGCTCTCACGGCGGAACGCAATAGCGGAAATACTTCGAACTTTTGGGCAAGGACGGCGGCGGCGCATAGGAGCGCCGCAGTCAACAGCACTGGCAGTGATTTACGCATACGGGTGAACCGGCTTAGAAACTAAATCGTAGGTCGACGCGAACCACGCGGGAATCAGCCGCACCACCTGCCGTGGATGTGATGTAGCCGTAGGTTCCAGAGCCTATGGTACTGCTTGGATTACCGAAATGCGGAGTGTTCGAGATATTGAACGCTTCTCCCCGCAATTCCAGGCCATATCTTTCCCCCACTTTGAAGCGGCGGAAGAGGCTCAGGTCTAAGTTCACCGCGCCTGGTCCTCTGAGTGAATTACGCCCCGCCGTCCCCAATCGCGGTTGTGTCACGGCGGCAAACGCAGCAGTGTTGAACCACGGACTGCTGCCTGCACCCCCAAGAATGTTGACCTGTGACAAAACCTGATCGGCGACTTGCGTGTTGTTCGGCGCGTTGAGGGATGCGCCAGAGGCGTAGACAGTAAACGGAAGTCCAGTATACGCGCTGAAAATTCCGTTGACTTGCCATCCCCCAAACGCAGCCCGCTTCCAGCCGCGATCAGCCAGCCAGCGTTTGCCTCCTCCGAACGGCAATTCTGCCACGAAGCTCGATTGGAAGACCTGTGTGCGGTCAAAATCACTCACCGCTCTGTTGCGATACTGGTCCTCCGTGATATTGAAAAGGAAAGAGCTGTCGCTATCCGTGTTGTAGTCCTGCGATTTGGAATAAGTATAAGAAGCGGTGGCTAAGATGCCGTTAGTGAATCGGCGCTTCAGGCTGACTTGCAATGAGTTGTATTCGGCGCTGCAACAGGGAATGATGCCTTGTGTTTGCGCTTTCCTTCCAAACGCGGCATAGAGCGGCTGTCCTGCAGCTCCCGCACCGGGAATTTGCCCGGCATTCAGTTCCGCATACACCGTTTGGCGGATGGTCCTGGTCCCGACGTAAGCTGTGTCCCACACAAATCCCGCGCCCAGTTCGCGTTCCAGCGTGACGTTGAACGATTCCACGTATCCGCGATTATATTGGCCGGGCAGCAGGGTTTTGGTATATGCATCGAGCGGCAGCGGGATTGTACCGTTGCCGAAGTCAATCGGCGCAAGCGCGGGAATACCGTTCGATAGATTCCCCGCTGCGCTATAGGAGTTGTTGGAGTTGAACTGCTGCGCTACGGTGACGGGATAAGGATCGCGCATGGCGCGCGAGAATGGATACGGATCGATGCTCATACCGTAGCCGCCCCGGAACACGGTTTTCGGATTGAGCCGCCAGGCAATCCCCAAACGAGGCACGAACTGATGCGGATTCGCACTGGAGCCCGCATCGCAAGGCACGGAGGCCACGCATCCCAGCAAAACTTGATTCGTACTCAGGTCATAGCGCTCAATGCCGCGGTTCGCCCGCTGGATGATGGGGTAGTATTCCCAACGCAAGCCCAATGTGACAGTAATGTTGCGCGTCGCCTGCCATTGATCCTGTACATACAAACCGTTTTGCCATTCACGAACGCTCATGGGGTTCAGATATTGATAACTCTTTCCGTAGGAAATGGGCGATCCGAGCAGATAATCCGCATAAGCATTGAACTGCGTGGGCGCCGCTCCTCCGTTCAACGCAGTCACGCCGCCGGTGAACGTGAAGCCGCCGCGAGGACCAAAGCCGCGCTGCGGCTGATAATCGTTCATCGCCGTGTGGTTGATGTCCATACCGAAGCGGATATTATGTGCTCCCTTGGTCCAGGCCAGATTGGCAACATAGGTGAAGACATTGTCATTACGGAATTCCGGCGTCCAGGTGTCCGGATTTCCGAACGGCTCAAAACCGGTAATGCCGAAAGAGGGCAGGCCGCTTTGTTGGATGGAAGGCCCATTGGTTCCGGGGATCCCCAGAAAATTGAGGCCCAGATTTTGACCGTAGTCATTTTCGGTAACGTATTCGCCAATCCGTGCGAATCCGATATTTGCGTCAAACAGCAGGCTCGGAGTGAAGGCATGCGTATATCCAATGCCCGCCACCTGGACCAGCGTATGGCTGTTGCCGGAACCGCCGCCCGCTACCAATCCGTTGCCCCCGCCCGTGCCAAGTGAAGACGGAGCGCCAACAGTCGCGTCCATCACGCTGTACTTGCCGAATAAAGAGGATTTGTCGTTAATGTTCCAATTCACCTTCGCATCGCCGTTGTGCCGGTCAAAAATGTCATTGCCCTGCGCGAAAAAGTTGTTGGAATTTCCTGGACGGTTGGGTAGTGGCACCAGCGACTGCATCTTGAGCGTGCTGGGATTCAGAAGCTGCGTTGGAATCGAATTATTCGCATAGGGCGTACGATTCTGGCCCGTGGCTGTTCCAGTAGTCGGATCAAAAATAGTAGAGAGACCGGAAAAATTGCCGGCCCGCTCGGCCGCCGTGGGAACAGTCGTGATGGCGGAGTACTCCTGCCGCTGGATCAATCCCTCATAGCTGACAAAGAAGAACACCTTATTCTTCACGATCGGTCCTCCCAATGTGCCTCCGAATTGGTTCAGAATGTTCTTTTGCCGGTTCCTATTCGAATAGAAAAAGTTTCGCGCGGCCATGTCGGAATCATTGTGATCTTCAAAAGCTACGCCGTGGAACGTATTGGTTCCGGACTTGGTGATGACATTGATGGCGGCCCCGCCGGCGATACCCTGTTCCGCCGCGAAGCTGTTTGTCGTGACATTGACGGTCTCGATGTCTTCAGCCGGAGGATTATAAATCGTGTGGTGCGGCAGATACGGAAATACGTCCGTTGCGCCATCCACCCGTGTATTGTTGCCCGTGCGCGAAGACCCATTAATGTTGGTCGTGAGCGAGCGTCCCGGTGTATCCATCAACGCGTTTTGAAAGCGCGTCGGCGTGGCGCCCGGAACCAGATTGAGCAGGCTCTGGTAGTTCCGGTACCCGCTCAATGGCAGATTAGAAATCTGCTGCGAGGTCAAGTCCGTGTGGACATCCGCGCTGTCGGTCTGCAGGGGCGGCGGAGCGCCCGAGACGTCTACCCTTTGCGAGACGTTTTGAATCTGCATAGCCGCATCGATGCGCGTATCGATATTGCTGGATAGGACGATCGAAGTCCGTTCCACTGGGGCGAACCCGGAAGCCTCGGTCCGAAGCGTATAGTTGCCGGGCTGAAGATCGCGAAAAGCATACAACCCCCGGTCATCTGTAACACTTGCCCTGCTTTGTCCGGTTGAAGTATTTGTGGCGGTTACTTTCGCGGCGCTGATCGCGTGACCGGATGGATCACTAACCGCGCCGAGCAGCGTTCCGTACAACACCTGAGCTTGCGCCGGATGAATAGCCGCCAGTCCCAAAAACGCTGTCACCAAACTGAAACGCAACAACCCCGTTAACCTGTCTGTAAACAATCTACATTCCCCCTTGCTTTATCCGCATGCTCGCAGTAACTCATGATCTTGGCAGCAACAGTCTGGGTAAGTACAGTATGAATAGAGGTAAGATCATTTCGCGGCTGGGGTAAGATCGCGTCTTACGCGTCCGTACTTAATAGATACCTGGTTTATTGCAGTCTTGTTACAGCCAGCGGAATGTTATTCTGGTGTCGATTCACTAGCCAATACATTCTCGTTCGATATGCCAGTCGAGCCGCAGACTCTTCAGTTCTATCTCGATAAGATCTCCGCCAGCCCAGAGTTTTTTCGCTCCGGCCGCATGGTAAGGTTTCTGCGCCTGGTGGTGACACATACGCTGGAGGAGCGTTCTGAACGCTTGAAAGAGAAGCTCATTGGTATCCAGGTTTTTGATCGCTCCGTTGAATACGATCCAAAACTCGATCCAATTGTCAGAATTGAAGCGCGGCGTCTTCGGGAAAAGTTACAAAAATACTACGAAAGCGAAGGCTGCTTTGATCAAGTCCGCATCAGCATTCCGAAGGGAGGATACAAGCCCCAGTTTGAAACATTGGCAATTTTGACGGATACAGCCAGCGCCGCTCTGCTGCCGCCGGTACAAGGCTCCAGTAAAGGGAGCAGAAACTGGCGCCTTCCTCTCCTATTCTCCGTTGGCTTTCTCCTGCTGGCATTTTGGATTTACAGATTTTCACGGCAGCAGAAAGAGATCGCTGCCCAAACAAACGCTTCCTTTGAAACAATCCCTTTTGCCGGCGAAATCGGCGAGGAATTCAGCCCCGCCGTCTCTCCCGATGGCCAGACCATCGCCTATGTATGGGATGGCAACGGCAGAAATCTCGACATCTATCTCAAATCCGTAATCACTGGCCTGAGATCCCGGCTTACTATGGATAGCGCCGCGGATCTGTCTCCCGCCTGGTCGCCCGATGGAAGGTTCATCGCCTTCCTGCGTAGTTCTCTCGCTTCTTCCGCTCTCATTGTCAAACCGGCATCGGGCGGACCGGAGCGTCTGATCGCGCATATTCGAACCCAGTCCGGGACCTGGACCGGCAGCACCGGTCCCCTCACAGGCGATTCTGGACCGGCCTGGTCGCCCGATGGCCGGCGCTTGGTGGTTTCAGCCCATGCAGATGAGTCGAAGCTGAGCTATGGATTGTATCTGATTTCGGTTTCCACTGGAGGGCAAAAAAAGCTCACGGATCCGCCCGGCGAGGACCACGACTTCTATCCCAGATTCTCTCCCGATGGAAAGAGGCTTGCTTTCGTCCGGTATTCAAGCCATGCCGCCGGCAAACTCTTTGTCATGCCGGCAGACGGTGGGGAACCGCACCAGTTGACTGCTGACGGCGCCGCCATTCGTGGGATCGCATGGACGCCCAATAGCCGGAGATTAATCTACGCACAACAACGGGCAGGCGCTGGTCAACTTTGGTCCATTGACTGCTCCAACCGGGAGCGGAGTCCGGTTCACGTGAATAGCGCAGTCGCGGCTGATCCATCCGTGGCAATGGGTGGAGACTGGCTAGCCTACGTCGAGACGAACGAAAATTGGAATATCTGGCGCGCGCGGCTTACTAACACGGGAATGAACGCGCCCGAGCAATTTATTTCTTCGTCGGGCCGGAATCATACTCCCCGTTACTCTCCAGATGGACAGCACATTGCCTTCGTATCGGACCGGTCGGGGGCTTGGGAAATTTGGCTATCCAAGACCGACGGCTCAGGGCTCCAGCAACTTACTCATTTCAAGGGCTCCTGGTTAGGCGGCTTGAGCTGGTCTCCCGACGGCCGGATGCTGGCGTTCGATGCACGGCCCAACCAGCATTCCAATATCTTTGTCATCTCCGCCCACGGCGGTTCCGCCTACCCTCTAGAACAAGATTCATTTGAAGAGCGCTTGCCGGTGTGGTCGCGGGACGGCCGGTTTATCTACTTCAATTCAAACCGGGATGGTTCGGTTGCGCTTTGGAAGAGATCCCTGGCCGATGGCGCAGTGACGCGCGTTTCACATTCGACGGCTTTCGCTTCATTAGAGTCGGTTGACGGTCATGAGTTGTACTTCGACCAGGGTAACGGAGAAGGAATATGGCGGAGCCTTCCGAATGGCGCACATCCGGCAACGCTCCCCGGGTTGACGCACGTGCTTTCCTATTCCAATTGGACCGTGTCAAACCAGGGAATCTATTTTGCCGGCGGCGACGCGGAAGAAACAGAGTTGCGAACTCTTTCGTTCTATCGATTCTCTGACGGTCGCATCCGGGCGATCGGAAGGGCGGGGCAGCCGCTGGTACACACACCGAGCATGACCACTTCGCCGGATGGCGAGTGGCTGCTCTACGTGCAACGGGACTATGCCGCCAGTGATATCAAAATCCGGCGTGGCGCGCTGAATTAAATACCCGCACTGCCAATGTGGAGCTCATAGTTAGCTTCATTTTTGGAAAGTCCGAATACCGAATCAGAGCAGGAAGCGTAAGCGCCCACGATGTCCCATTCCTCACGAACGCCCTAAGTAAACGGCATTGTCCGTACGCCCCCGCCCCTCCGGACTGACGGTTTAGCCCGAATCTGCCGATACAACTGTTGGGAGCGGCAAACTTCACGATGCGAGCACGAAAACCTAGAGTTATATTTAATACCCTTCTATACTCGTTATTCTTCTTCGCAGGCGTCCTGGAAAACGCAGCCTCAGCGCAAGAGCTTTACGCCCAGATACAGGGAACCGTCATTGATCCTTCAGGCGCAGCGGTTCAGCAGGCTGAGGTAACGGCCACAAACGTTGACACCGCACGCGCCCAGACTGTCTTCACGGGACCTACCGGCATCGTCCAATTTCTGAAGCTGGCCGTCGGCAATTATGAAGTCACCGTAAACAAGCCGGGATTCGCCCTGTTCAAAGAAAATCAGATAGTACTGCTGTTGAACCAGGTCTACAAAATCTCGGCGGTCTTACAGGTAGGCCAATTGAATGAGTCGATCGAGGTCCACTCCAACCCGGCACAGGTGGAAACGTCTACCAGCCAGTTGAGCACGGTTATCGCCGGCGCTACTATCGTCAATTTGCCGCTAAATGGGCGCAACTGGACACAACTACAACAGTTAGCTCCAGGAACAGTCGCCGCCAGTGACCGCAATGGCACCTATGCCACCAATGGTAGTCAATCCCAGCAAAATTCCTACCTCATTGACGGCGCCGACAGCATGGATCTCCAAAGGAATTTGCCCTCCGTCATCCCCAGTCCCGACGCCATCCAGGAATTTAACTTGATCGATAGCACGATAGGCCCGGAGTACGGCCGCAACTCAGGTGGCATACTAAACGCCATTCTCAAATCGGGAACCAACGAATTCCACGGTTCGGCATTTGAGTTTTATCGGGATGGCTTCCTGAACAGCCGCAACTTTTTCCAGCAATCCAGCCCGGTGTTCCACCAGAATCAATTTGGCGGCACTGTGGGCGGTCCCATTTTGAAGAACCGCACCTTCTTTTTTCTCTCCTATCAGGGTGCGCGTTTTCGGACGCCCCAAGCCAGTGCCAGCGGTCAAGCCAGTGTCTTCACGCAACAGCAACGTAACGGATATTTCCCCGACCTCGCAGCGTCATCGGGAACTTCTCCGATACCGCTCCTGGGAGAGAATCGAACGACCTTTGCTGCCGGAACGCCTTACTCTCAGATTTTTCCGACCGGCCACATTCCAGTTGCCGATTTCAATCCGATTTCTCAGAACCTCCTGAATTACGTTCCGCTGCCCAATTCGCCGGGTGGTGTATTTTCTTTTAATCCCACGCAGATTGGAAAGCAGGATCAGGGGATCGCAAAATTCGATCACAACTTCAGCGCAAAGGATCTTGTGTGGGGAACCCTGTTTATCGAGAACTCACCCACAAGCAGCACTCTTCCGGCACAGGGAGCCTCGCTGCCCGGTTTTGGGCAGCTCGATAGCCGGGCGTACAAACAGTTCACCGCCAGTTGGACACACACGTTTAGTCCCACCATGCTCAATGAGTTTCGCGCGTCCTATTTGCGATTCAACTATATGGCCGTGTACCCCCAGACACCCACTCTCCCTTCCAGTCTCGGTTTTACCGGGATAACGCCGCAGTATCCCGAGGGAGCAGGGCTGCCGCTGATCAACGTCAATGGTCTCTTCAAACTCGGATTCAGTCCCGCCGGGCCGCAGCCGCGGATCAATGAAACCAACGAAATCGCCGACAATTTTTCCAAAGTAGCGGGTGCTCATACCATGAAGTTTGGATTCAACGGCAAGCGCTACAACATCAATAATCCGTTCCTGAGCTATAACAGCGGGAACTTCAACTTTGCAGGCAGCGGTCCTTACAGCACCGGCAATCCCGGCGCGGATTTTCTGCTAGGCATTCCCGATTCGTATCAGCAGTCGAGCGGCGGATGGATCGTTGCCCGGACCTACGAGTATTATGCCTACGCGCAAGATACTTGGCGCGTGAACCAGAATCTGACCTTGAACTACGGCGTCGGCTATCAGATCGATACGCCGGTGGTGAACCAGCATTATGATAGGCAAGCGGTTAACTGCTTTCACCCCGGGGAGCAATCGGTAATCTTTCCGACTGCCCCGCGAGGTCTGGTTTTCCCTGGGGATGCCGGCTGCACCGCCTCCGGTTATAACAGCCGTTACACTCACGTTGGCCCGCGCCTCGGCTTCGCCTACGCTCCCGGTTCAAGTTCGGACAAAAAGTTTGTGATCCGGGGCGGGTTTGGCATCTATTTCAACCGCACGGAAGAAGAATTGGCGTTGCAGAATCTCAATGCCGTACCGTTCTCATTGACGTCTTTTGGGATAGCGGGCGCCGCCGGCACTCTTGGAATCGCTAACCCAAGTCCGAGCTTCGCCAATCCCTACCGGGACATCGCAACCGGCCAAACCACCGCCAATCCGTTCCCGTTCACTCCCGCTGTAAAAGGCGCGAACGTCGATTTCTCGTCCTACTTGCCGTTCGACATCAATACCATCGATTCAAACTTTACGGCGCCCTACGCCATGAACTACAACCTGAACCTGCAGCGCGAGGTGCCCAGTTCGATGCTGCTGCAAATCGGCTATGTCGGTTCTCTTGGGCGTCACCTGACAATGACTTACGAAGGCAACCCGATTTCGCCGGCCGGTCAAGCTGCCTGCGCCGCCGATCCCGCCTGCGTCCAGAACCGCGCCAATCAACATGTCCTTTATCCGTCACATGCGCTCTACGCGCCGGGCGACGTGTTTGCCTCGGTCGGCGTGCAGGGCAGCAGCGGTATCTCGAGTTACCATTCTTTCCAGGCCAGCCTGAATAAACGCCTCAGCAATGGCCTTAGTTTCTTGGCGGCTTACACCTGGAGCCATGCCATTGATAATACTTCTGGCTATGAAAACAGCTCCTTCGGATTCCGCGGCATAAACCCGTTTAACTTCGCTTCCAATAAAGGCGATTCCTCCTATGATGCCCGGCAGCGCTTTGTAGTCAGCTATGACTATGAGATCCCCTCTGTCAACCGCATCCGGCACAACATACTACTGTCGAACGCGATCAATGGCTGGCACGTAGCCGGCATAACCACCCTGCAGGGTGGCTTCCCAATTTTGATCGCGAATACCGGCTTCCGTTCTCTTTCCTGTGACGCGTATAGCTTCTACGGTTGTGCCGACGCACCAAATGTCGTTGCTCCCGTTTCCATATCTGATCCACGGACGTCGAATTACATCAACAAGACTCGTGATCCGCGCAACACCGCCTCCCTTCCGAACTACTGGTTCGATCCAAACACCTTCGCGCTCGAACCCATCGGTACCACCGGCAACGCGGGCCGCAATAATTTTCACGGCCCGGGCATCAACAACACGGACCTGAGTCTATCCAAGCGCCTCTTTTTTAAGACCGAACAGCGCAAGTTCCTTGAACTGCGGCTCGAGGCGTTCAACGCCTTCAATCACACGCAATTCTCAACAGTCGCATCCACCAATTTGGGCACCGGTGTATTCGGCAATATAAATTCCGCGACGTTCGGAAGAGTTCTTTCCGCCTCACCGGGCCGCACGATCCAGCTTGCCGCTAAGTTAAACTTCTAACTGTCAGGTTCGTCGCCCACACTGTTTTCGGACGAACTGAGGAGCGAAGGAGTCCCTTGGTTTTTGACTACTGTGTTATCGGCGGAGGCATCGTTGGGCTTGCCACCACCATGGAATTGTTGAAAAGGCGGCCCGGCTCCAGTCTCGTCATCCTGGAAAAAGAAAGTAGTCTGGCACAGCACCAGACAGGTCATAATAGCGGCGTCATCCATGCCGGAATCTACTATGCGCCGGGCAGCCTGAAAGCCGACCTCTGCCGCCGTGGTGCGCTGGCGACAAAAAGCTTCTGCGACGAGCACGCTATTCCCTACCAGGTCTGTGGAAAACTGCTGGTGGCGACGAACGCTCTTGAAGCCGGGCGCATGAATGCGTTGTTTGAAAGGGCAACGAAGAACAACATCGATGTAGAGCGCTTGGACGCCGAAGAGTTGAAGCGCCGCGAGCCGAATATCGTCGGTGTCGGCGCGCTCTTCGTGAAATCGACCGGAATCGTTGACTACACGCAAGTCGCCCGCGCAATGGGCCAAGTCATCCGTAAATCCGACGGAGAGATCGAATTTGGCGTCAACGTCGATACGATCCAGGAAGGTCCCGCCGAAGTCCTCGTCGCTGCCGGGGAACGGCGTTGGACAGCTAAACGGCTCATCGTCTGCGCTGGATTACAGTCCGACCGTCTCGCAAGGATTGCCGGATGTAAGATCGAACATCAGATCGTCCCCTTTCGCGGTGAGTATTATCGGCTTCGGGCGGATAAGAGCGGCATAGTGCAGCGCCTGATCTATCCAATCCCGGACCCGGACCTGCCTTTTCTTGGCATTCACCTCACCCGCATGATCGACGGTGGCGTCACGGTAGGCCCCAATGCCGTGCTCGGCTTCGCCCGCGAGGGTTACGCCAAGTTTTCGTTCAACCTGAAGGACGTGCGTGAATATTCCGCATTCCCCGGATTTTGGAAAACCATCGCCGCCAATCTAAAGTCAGGCATGATTGAGATGCGAAACTCCCTCTCGAAACGCGGGTATCTCAAAGAATGCCAAAAATATTGTCCATCCCTTAGCTTGGAAGATCTGCTTCCCGAAAAAGCCGGAATTCGCGCACAGGCCGTCATGCGCGACGGCACTCTGGTCCACGATTTCCTATTTGTGCAAACCGATCGCATGCTTCACGTCTGCAACGCGCCTTCTCCTGCCGCCACATCCGCCATCCCCATAGGCGAAATGATTGCGGACAAATGCACCACCGTCGCGTAATCCCAACAACCGATTCGAAAGACCAAAACACCGAAACAGAGCAGGAAACGCCCTAAGTAAACGGCATTGTGCTTACCTCTGCGCGCGTGCTCGCCCGGCGCCTTTTCCCATGTCAGAGTTTCGCGACGACCGCCGCAAGTTGGTCCGCGCACATTCCCCAGCCCTCGTCAAAGCCCATTTTTTCGTGCTCCTCTCGATCGGCAACAGTCCAGTAAGACACGCGGGCGGTATATCTCGTCTTGCCGCCCTCCTCTTCAAAAGTTAGATTCACCGTTGTAAACGGCTTGTTCGACGGCTCCCATGCTTTCGTGTAGGCGTCGGTAAATACCAGCCTCTCATTCGGGCGACTTCAAGATAAACCCCGCAGGAAGCGCCTGCGAAATTGTGCAGCCGGCTAATCTACCAAAGGATAGAGGAATCGATCGACGCAATCGTGGGGCATCCGCTCAACATCATGGCAAACTCCAATTCGTTCCGCAGAATGCGGACCACGCGCGCGACGCCTTCCGCGCCCGCCACGCCTAGGCCATACAGGTAAGGGCGGCCGATCTGAACCGCCGCCGCTCCCAGCGCTAAAGCCTTCAAGATGTCTGTCCCGCGCCGGATGCCGCCATCCACGATGATCGGAGCCCGCCCATCTACGCGTTCCACGATCCGTGGCAGGGCGTCCGCCGTCGCCGCCACGGTGTCGAGGTTGCGCCCGCCGTGGTTAGAAACCATAATTCCGGCCACCCCGGCCTTCACGCCTCGCTCCGCGTCTTTGACATTCAGAATGCCTTTCAGCAAGACCGGCGTTTTGGCGAACGATTGGAGCCAGTCAATGTCTTTCCACGTGAGCGTCGGGTCCAGGTAATCCTTGCCGGAAAAGTTAGGCAAGTCTCGACTGGGTAGATCTCTCTTGGCTCGCTGCTCGCGGTCTCTTACTCCATGCGTCGGCGAATCCACCGTGACGCAGAGCGCCCGGCAGCCGGCGTCTTCCGCCCGCTGCACTAGGTCCTTCGTGAACCCGCGATCGCGCTGCACGTAGAGCTGAAACCACACCGGTCCGTGGCAGTGCCGCGCTACTTCCTCCACGCGAAG